>JAYYRA010000011.1:0-76720 GCA_036127675.1 Verrucomicrobiota bacterium | reverse complement strand
TTGGGGGAGAAGTCGTGCCATGTTACTTGGGCAACAAGCCGTTCCGAACCAAGGTGCCCGCCCCGCGGTTCCGTGATTGAAAGGGTATTTGCCATCTGCCTCGAGTGGATTGACATAGAAGAAGCGATTGCCCTCCAAATTAACCGCTGCCAAAACATTGTTGAGCAGGGATACCTCAGCAACATCGAGATACTTTGCATCTTTGTGGGCAAGAAACATTCTAAAATTAAAGAGAACATTACCTACGGCAGCACAGGTTTCATTAAATGCATCGGCGTTGGGAAGAAGAAATTGGGGCCCGAATCCTTCGATGCCATGGACCGCACCCAAGCCGCCGGTAATATGCATTCGGGTATCGGTAATATTGGCCCAAATACGATGAAGGGCTTTGGTGTAGGATTCTTTTTGTTTTAAGCCAGCAATATCTGCCATAGCAGAATATAGATAGGTTGCCCGTACGGCATGCCCAACTGCTTCGGATTGGTCTTCGACAGGTTTATGTTGCTGTGCATAGGTGGGAGACATCACGCCTTCGCCGTCGGGCACATAAGTTTTTCCGCGAACTTCAAGAAACTTATCCGCCATATCAAGATACAATTCTTTACCGGTTACCTGGTATAGCTTCACTAGAGCCAGCTCCATTTCCTGATGACCCGGGGCTTGCCGTATAGGTTTGCCGTTGTTGTAATTAGGGTCTCCTTCAAAGAACACTTTGTTTACATGCCGAGCGTTTTTCTCAGCTACTTTTAGAAGCTTGTCTTTTCCGGTAGCGAGGTAATAGGCAATAGCAGCTTCGTACAGATGACCCATGTTGTAAAGTTCATGGCTGTGAACCACAAAGGTGTAGGGTTTGTTCCCCATCATGTTCTTATCAGACCCAACCTTGGTTGTATGAGAAGGGTAGAGGTATCCGTTAGGCTCCTGGGCAGCGGCGATGACATCCACAATTTGATCAAATTGAGCTTCAAGTTCGGGGTCATCCTGCAGTTGGGCTAGGTAGGCGGCTCCTTCCATCACCTTGTAAAGGTCGGAATCAATAAATCGATGAGGGCGGTGGTTGGGAACTTCTTTACCCTTTAAATAATCTGCTGCCGCTTGCAAATGTTCCACACCTGGCTTGGTTTTTTCAAAGGCAAAGGGTACCAATACTTTTCGTTGGGTAATCAGTCTTGGGCGCCAGAAGTCACTGGTCATTTCAACCTTATGGAAAGGAATCGGTTTAATATTTCCACTGAGAATAAAAAAAGAAGAGCAAAAACCAACGAATGATATATAAAGTGGCAAAATTTTCATGAAATGGATGATGGTTGAGGTTTTTTTATATATCAACTATAATTGATATATAAAATTAAAATTATGAAATAGTTTTACCGAAACCGTAATGTGGGCCCAACAGGTAGTCTATACAATGAATAATTTGAATCTAGGTCAGCAAATGATGGAATGGACAATATTTGATTTGGAAATTCATTCTTAAAGATCAGGCTTTTTATAACTGTGACCGTCGGATTTATTACTGGTGACAGACCATCGAATGCCACATCATCATGGAAATGGTCTCCGTCTCCCGTACTGGTTGACATGGTCAGTCCGTATATCAATTCTTTGGAAAGGTTAATGGGTTGATTTAAACGAAGATATCTAAACTCGCCTTCGAGTTCTCCTTGAGTTTTTGAATTTATTTGTACTGCTCCGATTTCTTTAAAGTCTGAGTTCTTTATTTCCCACAATCTAATTTTGTGATCTCCACTAATTGATCTAGGTTTGTTCCCCGTCCTGCTTGGTTGATCGGATGAAAATTCAGTTGGAATTCCCCGAGCATCCCGGACCGGAATTTCACGATCGTGATCATCCCACATTCCAAGATGAGTTACGGTTTGATTTTTATTGATTTTGAACTCAAAACCAATCGATCCGCTAATGTCATTTCTTAAATTGTGCCAACCATCATCCAGAATAAGATTTTTATCACTCGGAAGGTTTAATTCTCGTGAGTAACCTTGGTTGTGGATTTTAAGTAACCGGTTGACCATCGTCTCGGATTGTGGATTGTTTTTTGTAAAATCTACTGTTTCATAAAAGTCTTTTTTCAAATCGTAAAATACAGAGGCATTTGCGGACCCTTTTGATCCATTTTCAGTCCATGGTTGAGCAAGGCCACCTTTGACAATCACTTTTTTACTACCTTGTCTTATGGCAATGGCATCGTTTTCGTATGGAGGTCCTAAATGACAAAAGAAATAGCGGGGGCGAGAATCAGTTCTTTCCGGATCTTTCCAATATTTATAAGAATCCAGACTGTCCAGAGCTTCCGTAGGTTTTAAATTGTAGCCAATAATTTTCGCAATGGTTGCGTAGAGGTCGGTAAGCGAAAAAAGATTACGATTGATGGAATTACTTTCTATTTTGTTTTTCCAGAATAAGATAAATGGTACCCTGTGACCACCTTCCCACAGCTTAGCTTTTTTCCCTCTAAGTCCTCCACTTTCTTGATTTACTCCCAGGTTATCTCCTACATTAGGTCCATTATCGCTGGTGAAAATAATCAAAGTGTTATCGATTATTTTCTTTCCAGGATTTCGTGGATCATCCGTTTCTCGAATTTTTTTTAGTAAGGAACCAAACGCCAAGTCGTTTTCAATCACCATATCTTCACGATCACCACCTTTAGTCCCATCGGTGTATCGGCTGGCTCCCTTTACAGGTTGATTATCGATTGATTCAGGCACTGCATAATCACCATTTGAATTTCTTTGATAATGATTTGCCGCGGGAACATAGTACAAAAAAAACGGTTTTGTTTTTAGAGACGCTTTTTCAATGAATTCTATTCCCTCCTTAAGAAGACTGGGCCCGATCTGACTTAGATTCCAATCAGGTGCACTCAAAATTTGCCCGGATCGATGTTGAATGCCGGTCCATTTCATTTTTTCCCGTTCAGTAAAAGTCCAGCTGTCATTACGAATAAAAACCCTGGGTTCCGTATCCAGTGAATCTTCGGTATTTCCAGGTATTCCAAAGAATTCATCAAAACCGTGATGAGTCGGTCCATCCAAGATTTTTTTTGTGAAATCTACATCCTTATAATCAAATTCATCGGCTGGTTTACCATGCCCGTCGTCGAAGTCCATACCCACATGATATTTTCCAACGGCTCCTGTAAAGTAATCATTTTGTTGGAGCATTTCTGGAAGAGTAACGAGATCCCTTTGAATCATGGAGCGATTTGGGCCGTGTGGAAGCCATCCCTGTTTTTTAAGATAAGACCGATGTGCAAGCCGTCCTGTCAAGAGGGAATATCGGGTGGAACTGCACATTGAAGCAGGGGCATGAGCATCGGTGAAAATCATACCCTGCTTCGCAAACTTTTCTATATTTGGTGTCTTTAGAGTTTTTGAAACCGGCTCGGTTTCCTTCGATAGGTTTACTTTCAGATAAGCACTGGAATCCCCAATCCCCATATCATCTGCCATAAAGATCAGGATGTTGGGAATGGGGGGTGCTGCTAATATCGAAAAGCAGGGAACAAATAATCCAGCTAGTATAAATGCATAAAAATTCATAAAAAGTTGGAATTTAATAATCCGCTAAAATTCTGAGATTTTGCTCATCAAATGATATATGTATATCTAAATCTTTAAACTTAGGACAAATTTAATTCTTGGATTGGGAAAAGACCCAACTCCAGAGTGCATCCGAATTCCAGCAGTCAACCCAAGAGTTATGGCCGCGACCTTTTATTTCTGAATATTTGGGTGAACCACCAGCCTTGGAAATAGCTTTAATCATATCCCTTGATCGAGTTGGTTTAATCACATTATCCTTTTCTCCATGCCAAGCCCAGATGGGAAGCCGGATAAGTTTCTTTGCCAGTGATTTGTCACCCCCTCCACAGATCGGTACTGCCGCAGCAAAAAAATCTGGCCTTCTTTGAATGGCATCCCAAGTTCCATATCCCCCCATTGATAGACCCATGACATAAATTCTATTGAGATCTACCTGATTCTTGGGATCACTTACATAAGCATCAAGTGCATCAAAGGTCATTCGCATGGTCTGCGAAATTTTTGGCATTTTGTGGCCCAGTAGATTCCACCCGGTATTCACCCATTTCTCACTTTTAGGAACTTGGCCGGCAAAGAAGTGAGATTTAAACCTATTTCTTATGCCCGCCTTTTCGAATGCTTGAAGCCCACCTGCATCAATGAGTTGACCGATGTTGTCTGAACCTCGTCCCCCAGATCCGTGAAAGAAAAGTAAGAGCGGATACTTTTGCCCCATCTCCATTTTCTCAGGTTGAGCAGTCCGATAGTACAAGCTAAGGTCTTCGGATTCTTTCCAAATTTGCGCCTGGTAAAGGTCGATGTTTGTATTCTTTATTTGGCCGAGAATTGGAACGGTTAGAAATGAAAGAATCGAACAAAAGAATATTTCAAGCTTCATGCATCTTGGCTATCCTCAGAGTATTTTATCATCAACCTCAAAATTCATCGGTCTGGGCATGATATTTTGTTGATCTCGAAAAACCAGTGAAGTGTAATGAATCCTATGTCAAATTTAGTAGAAGATGCAATTAGGAACCTGCGTAAGGGAGGCTATCGAATTACCGGCCAAAGAAAGGCAATCCTTGAGGTTTTGGCAAATGCGGATTCTCCGATGTCTGCCGAGGAGAATTACACCCGACTGTCCGGCCAAAAGTGTGATCTGGTAACCGTTTATCGATGCCTTGAGCAATTCGTAAAGGCTGAGGTGGTACAGATGGGGGTAAGAGAGAATGGAACCAGGGTTTATTGTTTAGGTCACAGTGATGGATCGGGCCATCATCATCATTTGACATGCAGAAAGTGTGGACATGCCGAGAGGGTTGATATTTGCATGGGAAAAGAGTTGGAGAAAATTGCTCATAATCATGGTTTCACCAAAGTCACTCATGTTATGGAAGCTTTTGGCTTCTGCCCTTCATGTAGTTGACGAAATACCGGTCCTTCCGCTGAAATGAAATTTTCGGCCGACTCAACATCTGCCTTGCCAGTACTCGGATATATGGTTCGATTTATAGATTTTATGAATGTATCCCGAATAAGTGTTTGTTTTTTGATGGTTTACCTTGTTTCAATTGCAGGATTCGGGAATGACCTGAAGGAAGAAAGTAAAATTTTTGAGGCAATGCCCGATGGACCAAAAGAAAAGACCGGAAAGATCAAAAGGGCATTGGTTTACTCTCATGCAAGTGGCTTTAAGCATTCATCCATTCCGACCGGAATAAAGGCATTGAGAATAATGTCTGAAAAGACCAAAGCGTTTGAAGCGACCTTTACCGTAAAAACGGATCAATTTACCACCGATGGATTGAGCAAATATGATTTGCTCATTTTCAACAATTGTACGCATGTACAAAAAGCTTTTACCGAGGAGGTGCAAAGAAAAGCCATTCTTGACTTCATTAGAAATGGTAAGGCTTTTGTTGGATTTCACGCGGCATCCGACGGTGGTATGCCCCAATGGCAGGAATATACCGAAATGATTGGTGGCTGTTTTGCAGGACATCCTTGGAACGCCGGTGGGACTTGGCCGTTTTTTTTGGCGGACGATAAGCATCCGGTAAATCGAGCATTTCCTGAAAAGGAGTTCAAGTTCTCGGATGAAATTTATCAATATAAAGGTTATGATCGCTCTAAAATTCGGGTGCT
Organism: Verrucomicrobiota bacterium; assembly: GCA_036127675.1. GTDB lineage: Bacteria > Verrucomicrobiota > Verrucomicrobiia > Opitutales > Seribacteraceae > Seribacter. The sequence goes on along the minus strand of JAYYRA010000011.1, from coordinate 71,030 downwards.
AGTAGGACTGGATTCTTTGCAGACCGATAAAAAAGGAAATTCCAAAACGAATGATTATCCGGTTTCATGGGTTCGTTCATACGGTAAAGGAAAAGTATTTTATTCGAATTTTGGTCACAATAAAGCGACTTGGTGGACACCCTTCATCTTGCAACATTTCCTAGATGGTATAAAATGGTCACTTTCTGAATTGGAAGGTCCTTCTAAATCAATTCCTCATAAAAAATAGTTTTCAATAAATCTAATCCTCTAACTCTAAAATAGAACAACACTACATGAAAGAACCAGAACAAGTATCTCGTAGAAAATTTATCGGATCCAGTGCACTAGCCGGTGTTGCTGCCAGCTTCCCTTATGTTGCAAAGGGTGAAGAACTACAAAGTGACACCATAAAAGTTGCAGCGATCGGTCTGGGAGGTCGCGGGTCAGGTGCAATCGGTCAAATCTTAGATGCTCCGAAGGATTTGGAAAAAGAAAAGGGTATTCGTTGTAACACCAAACTAGTTGCGGTTGCTGAAGCTTTTCCTGAAAAAGCAGCTAACAAAATTGCAGCTTTCAAGAAAAAGTATGGTGAAGATCGTGTTGATGTGGAAGGCCGAATTTTCGGAGGCTTAGATGGCTACAAGCAAGCTATCAATGAAGATGTAGACATGGTAGTGATTGCCACCCCACCAGGGTTTAAGCCTCAGCAATTCGAGTATGCCATTAACCAAGGTAAGAAAGTTTTTATGGAGAAACCGGTTGCCAGTGATGTAATTGGAGTAAGGCGAGTCTTGGAATCAGCAAAACTTGCGAAGGAAAAAGGTCTTTCTGTGGGAATTGGATTACAGCGCCGGCATGAATCTCGTTTTACGGATTGCGTTAAGCAACTGCAAGACGGTGTCATCGGAGATATTAATCTTTTGCGTGTCTACTGGAATGGAAATTCTATATGGCATCGTGGCAAGCAGGATGGAATGACTGAAATGGAATACCAAGTGAACAACTGGTACCACTTTACCTGGGCTTCCGGTGACCAGATATGCGAACAACATATTCACAACCTGGATGTTGGTTGCTGGATTAAGGGTATGTATCCAGTTAAGGCAAACGGTATGGGAGGTAGTGAAATGCGAATGGGAGGAGATCGCACACTGTCCCAGATCTACGATCATACTTTCGTTGAATATACCTTCGAGGATGGAACCAAGATGTACTCCCAAGGTCGTCATTTAAAAGGTGGTTGGTCCCATGTTGCAGAGTATGCCCATGGTTCTAAAGGTACCTGTGCAGTTGCTCGTGCAATTGAGCCATTTGACGGAGACCCGATAAGAGTTCGTGGAACAAGTAACGGTCATTATCAGGAACAAAAGGATCTGATCGAAACCTTGCACAAGGGCGAATATTACAATGAAGCCGATTACGGGGCCATGAGTACTTTCACTGCTATCCTAGGTCGGGAGGCCTGTTATTCCGGAAAGGAAATCAGTGCTGATGAGTTAATGAAGAAAGGTCGTGATTATGCTCCTGGGATCGATGATTACACTTTCAGCACAACTCCTCCGGTTGTTCCTGGTGAAAATGGTGAGTATCCAGTCCCTGCTCCTGGTGTATACCGTCCTTTTGCCTAAAAGAACTAGGTTTTAAATTTCATTAAAGCCTCCCGAACTTGTTTGGGAGGCTTTGATATGTTTTAGTTTAATCGATGCAAATAGAGGCTAATGAGCATTAATCTTGTTCTTGAGTACGAGATCATTAATTTAAGATTTAAAAATGATTCTTTCTGACACTTCGATCTTAGAGGCAATCGACCGAAAAGACATTGTGATTGACCCATACGATAAGTCCTGTCTGGGTACAAATAGTTATGATGTTCATTTATCGAAATTCCTAGCTTGCTATTTGGATGATGTGATCGATGCTAAAAAGCATAATCAAGTCGAGCATTTCGAGATTCCAGAAGAGGGATTGGTGCTGCATCCCGGCAAAACTTATCTTGGTTCCACGGTGGAATACACCGAAACTAGACAGTTTGTTCCCTTTCTTGAGGGTAAATCAAGTGTGGGAAGACTGGGTATCGATATTCATGCTACTGCAGGGAAGGGGGATGTGGGATTCTGTAATCATTGGACTCTCGAAATCTCGGTTTGTCAATCGGTGCGGGTTTACGCAGGTATGCCTATTGGCCAGTTGATCTATTTTAAAGTGGAAGGAGATGTGGATGTTGATTACTCATCCAAATCTTCGGCGAAATATAACCAAAGATCCCCAAAACCTGTGGAGTCCATGATGTGGAAGAATCAATTTTAAGTGACTGAAGATTCCTTACATAGAGAAATCATTGAAGAGCATGCTAAAAATCCCCAATTCAAAGGAAAATTAAAGAATTTTTCCCATTATGGATTTTACCAGAGTCCCAAAACTGGTAATCAATGCAATGTGCAACTATTGATCGAGGATGAAACAATCGTGCAAGTAGGCTACGGCATCCAAGGTTCTGCCCTGTCTACTGCAATTGCCTCAATCATGTCATGCGAAATTGTAAAAATGAAAATTGCCAGGACGGTAATTCTGGCCGAACAGATCATCGAATCGCTTGAAAGGAATTCAACAGTTCTCTTTTCTTCCGAGCTTTGCGTTTATGAGTCGATTCGGAATTTCCCAGAGCGTTATGATTGTGCGTTGTTGGCATGGCGGGCTTTACTCCAAGCCTTAAAGGAATAAACCAGTTGGCTAATAAGATCCTCCACGGTATCCACGACCGTAAGAATTTTGCGACCCATACTGATTCCATCCTCTGTTGTATCCTCTACCCGCACCAAAAGAAGAATGAACATTCAATAATTCGTATCTCGAATCGTCAATGTCCTTGAGGAATCTACTTTGCATCAGTCGAACAGGAGTTCCTTTTTGGTTGGAAAGCATAGGGAATACAAGGTGCAATGACTTCTCAGCCCGCGTTGTGGCAACATAAAAGAGTCTTTTTTCCTCCTCCATATCACTTTCACCGACAATGGCTCTCTTACTCGGAAATAAGCCATCGGAAAGACCGAGAACAAATACATGCGGATATTCCAGTCCTTTGGATTGATGAATGGTGGATAGCCGCAGGCATCTTTCCCCTTGCTGTACAACCCGGTCCCCGGACTCAGAACTGAGAAGCACCAGTTGAGAAAGCATTTCCGCTAAATTCTCATACTTACTTGCAAAATCAATCAGACTTTCAAGATCCTCTTCTCGTCTCGGCCAATTTTCATAAGTGGCTCTGAGATAGTCTTGATACCAACCTTCTATGGCTCCCTCAACCACTTGGGCGGGCGAAGCCGTTGCGGCTAAAACCGCCACATTCTTTAAGGTCTCAACTAGATCATTCCAATCTTCCTTGGCATCTTTGGGCACTTTGGAAATTACTTCTGCAGTTCCCATTGCATCAATCAAAGAACTTTGAATGGCTTGGGCTTGTTTCTCTGCAAGGCCAATAATCTTAGCAGCGGTCTTTTCACCTATCTTAGGTAATAAACAGGAGAACCGGAAAAAAGCTGTTAGATCTTTTGGATTGGCAACAAATCGTAGTTGAGCAACAAGATCCTTTACATGAGCTTGTTCAAAAAACCTCATGCCACTGGTTATGACAAAGGGAATTCCTCTTCTAGAGAGTTCAACCTGTAACTCCATTGCATGAAAATGGGCTCTGTAAAGAATAGCAATATCATCATATTGAACTCCTGAATCGTAAAGGGATTGGACTTTGGATAAAACAAAGTCAGCTTGTTGGTAGGTATCCATAGTTGGCACCACCATTGGAAGATCTTGATGGGGTCTGGAAGGCTTCAATTCTTTGGAAAAACTGCCTTCCGTTGCCCGGCTTTTAAGAATATCGTTTGCCAGCTTAAGAATCTCCGGAGAACTTCGATAATTGGTTTCAATCTTAAAAATTTTGGCACCCGGATGTCTTTCCGGAAAGCTGAGAATCTGGTCTAAGTCGGCACCACGCCAAGTGTAAATACACTGAGCATCATCACCAACTGCCATAATTTGATGCTGAGATGCAATTTTGTCTACAATTTGAGCCTGCAAGCAATTGACATCCTGATATTCATCAACGAGAACATGCGAAAATCGTTCCTGATAATAAGTCGAAGCCTCAGTATTATTTTCTAGGACCTGCAGCCAATAGACCAACAAATCATCATAGTCAGCCAACCCCCTCTGTAGCTTAATTTTCTGATAATGGTTTGCGAATGATTCGATTTTGGCGATCAATTCTGAATTGCTAGGGTATCTTCCCTTAGCAACTTGCACGACATCGGTCATGATATTTCTCGCAAAACTGATCATTCCTTTAATTGGTTTTGCCTTGGGATTCTCTTTTGCTTTGAAAAAGTCTGGATCCAAGTCACGGATGATTTCATTTAACAGGGAATCCGAATCTCCATCATCAAGAATAGTGAAGTTTCTTGGCAAGCCGATGGAATCACCGAATAAACGAAGAACTTGTCCACCAACATGATGAAATGTTCCGCCTAAAAATCCATGACTTGAAATCCCGGTCAATTCTTCCACTCGATCAAGCATCTGCTTGGACGCCTTATTGGTGAAAGTAAGTAACAAAATCGCTTCCGGACTTACGCCTTTTGCAAGCAGATAAGCAACCCGATAGGTTAAAGTTCGAGTTTTCCCGGAGCCTGCACCGGCCAGAACCAGGGCTGGTCCATCGGGTGCGGTTACAGCAGCGTACTGGTCTGGATTAAGTTCTTTTCCAAAGTCAATTTTAGGGGCCGAATTTGAAACCGCTGGTGGCGTTCCAAAAATATCCTCTTCCTCATCTTCGTAGTCGTACACGAGGAATAGGTATCAACTTAAATCAGGGGTTCGAGCAAGGTTATTCAATTACTTCTTGCTAGTGTAGGAGCCAAATGATCCCGATGCACCACTTCTGAACGATTTTTTCCGGGAAAAATTCGAAGGATTTCTTCATTGGATAGCCCCTTGATTTGTTCAAGTTCGGAAGAGCTAAACCTTGAAATTCCTTGTGCGAAAATTTCTCCATTATGAGTAGAGATGGAAATCACATCAGACTTTTCAAATGAACCATCAACCTCTTTCAGTCCACTGGCAAGCAAGCTACTGCCCTGGTTTATAATCGCTTCGTATGCACCTTCATCAACAAATAGGCACCCCTTGGGCTTTGGAAAGAAAGCCAACCATTTTTTTCGATCTTTCAGATCAAGTCCGCTGGGGGAAAAAAAGGTTCCTTCTGCTTTCCCTTGGAAAATCTGCCATAAGTCTGCGGGTTGTTCTCCACTCCCTATAAATACGGCACAACCCGATTTTGTGGCAATTTTAGCTGCATCGATTTTCGTGGACATTCCTCCAACGGCTGTCGGACTGTTGGTTCCCTTTGCCATCTGCTCAATGGCTGGAGTGATCTCTGCAACAAAGGGAATGAGTTCGCCGGCCTCGTGATGGGTCATCAAACCAGTTGCAGTTGATAGGATTACCAACATTTCCGCCTCGCATAAGGAGGCCAGCAAAGCGGAGAGAACATCGTTATCACCAAACTTGATCTCATCATCACTTACGGAATCATTTTCGTTTACTACTGGAATGATTTTTTTTTCGAGCAAAGCATCCAGAGTTTCTCTGACCTTAGTCGAGCGGCTTCGTTGATTGAAGTCATCACGGGTAAGCAATACTTGACTGGGAATTAACCCCACTTTCCCCAGAGCCTCAGACCAGGCAGTCATGAGTAGGCACTGTCCAATGGAGGCACATGCTCGTAAAAGTGGTAATTCTTCTGGTCTTCGGGTTAGGCCGAGTTTTCCCATCCCCAATCCTACTGCTCCAGAGCTTACGATTACTACTTCTACTTGGTTTTCCTGAAGTCTGACGATTCCTTCAGCCAGTGATTTTAATCGATTCAAGTGAATCTTGGCTTCGCCCGAAGTCAGGATTCCGGTTCCGAGCTTTAGAATGAGTTTTTTCACCTCTTGGATGAAATTATCGAGTACCTAACTTTTTACAGAAGAGAAATTTCGGAAGGGTAGGGGGAGTCGCTAAACTGCACGAAGATCCTTCTCCTTTGCACTTAGGGCTTGGTTGATTTTCTCGACTGATTCGTCCGTCTTTTTTTGAACTTCTTTTTCACCCCTTTTAAAATCATCCTCTGGAAGACCAGATTTCTGTGCATCCTTAAGACCGTCCATTGCTTCTTTCCGGGATGCTCTAATCCCTACTCTCCCTTGTTCTGCATAGCCTTGAGCCATTTTGCAGAGTTCTTCTCTTCTTTCACCGCTGAGTTCAGGAATCGGCATTCGAATTAATTCACCCGTTACGATTGGAGTAATGCCAAGCTTTGCATCGATTAAAGCTTTTTCTATGGGTGCAGCAGTTGATTTATCCCATGGCTGAATTTGGATTGTTCGTGCATCCGGAGTGGTAATCGCTGCTACATCTCTCATTTTCATACTTGAACCATAAACATCCACCAATACATTTTCTACCATTGAGGCATTGGCTTTTCCTGTATGAAGCGTGGAAAACTCGTGCAAGACATGATCAATCGACTTGGTCATCTCAAGATTCATTTTTTCAAAAATTGGTTCGGTTTCCATAATTAATTCTTAGTTTTTATTTTTTCTACAGTCATGTTTAACTTACGATGGTACCGATGCTTTCACCAGATACCGCAGTTCGAATTGAATGTTCCTTTTCCAAGTCGAATACGAGAATAGGCATCTTATTATCCATGCAAAGCGAAAATGCGGTGGAATCCATTACCGAAAGCCTTTTTTCAAGACATTCCATGTAAGAAAGCGAGTTATATTTCTCCGCATCATCAAATTTATGCGGATCTTTATCATATATGCCATCTACCTTGGTTGCTTTTAGGATAATTTCAGCAGAAATTTCACTGGCTCTTAAGGCAGCTGTTGTGTCGGTTGAAAAGTAAGGATTACCTGTACCGGCAACAAAGATTACGATTCTTCCCCTTTCAAGATGACGGATCGCTCTTCTCTGTATGTACGGTTCGGCAAGTTTGTCCATTGGTATGGCACTCTGTACCCTCACGGTAGCACCCATTTTTTCAAGACGATCCATGATTGCTAGACCGTTGATTACGGTCGCAAGCATTCCCATTGAATCGCCGGTTGTACGATCGATGCCTTTATCACTACCTTGTAGACCTCGAAAAATGTTACCGCCTCCTACCACCAGACCTATTTCAACTCCCATGTCTGCGACTGCTTTAATTTCGGCACAAATCTTTTCAAGAGATTGCGCATAGATAGGCTCGCCTTCTTCTCGGCTTCCTAGGATTTCTCCGCTTATCTTTAAAATTATTCTTTTGTATTTAGTTTTTTGCATGAGATTTTGCAGCAAGTTTCATATCACTTGACTTTAAATTTAGCCCTTCCATAATGATAGTTTGTAGCCTGGTGGTGTAATGGTAGCACAGGGGTTTTTGGTACCTCTAGTTGGGGTTCGAATCCCTGCCGGGCTGCCACTTTCCCCTTTATTCAGTTAATGTTATTCGGAAGGTGGTGGAAGATCGAAAGGATTAAATTCCGGTTCTGTCGATGGCGGTGGGTCATTAAAAATGTTTTCAAGCGGTACCTGAGTTTGGTTTTGTTCGACTTCTGGTTTTTCGGGCATTGCTGAGTCAAATGGATTTTTTGATGACTTATTAGCGGGAACCGATTCGAAAGGGTTTAAGCCTTTGTCGTTTGGAACTGGAGCTGGAACGGGATTCTCAATCACTGGAGCCGCAGGGGGCGGCGGAGGTGGGGGAGGTGTAGAATCAAACGGATTGAAGGAACCTTCCGGAGGAGCCGGAACTGGATTCTCACTTACAGGAGCCGCAGGCGGCGGCGGAGGTGGAGGAGGGGTAGAATCAAACGGATTGAAAGAATCTTCTGGAGGAGCAGGAGCCGGGACTGGAGCCGGAACTGGATTTTCAATCACTGGAGCTGTGGGTAGAGGAGGGGGTGGAGGAATGGATAAAGGTGCTTCTTCCACCTTGGTAGGTGGGGTTGGGGCAACTACTGGTTCGGCAGGAGCAGGTGGTTCGGGTGTCGGATCCGGTTGATTTACAGGAGGGATGGGTTTTTGAGGAACTTCTGGAATCTCAATTATTTCAGCTTCAGGAGCATTGACCGGCTTCTCGGTCTCTTTAATCGGTACCTCAGGAAGGTCGGTTGCTGATTTTACTTTATCTTCGTTTACAATTTGTTTGGTCTCCAATCCCTGTTCGCTTTCGGAACGAATTTTTTGCCCAGTAAGCAGATCTTGAACGGGAGCTCCATCCACAAATCGAAGTTCTGAGATTTTTTTTCCAGTTGGATCCCATTCAGTGCAGACTCCGTGTTCTTGGTTGTTTTTGAAATTATAATCGAATTGTTGTTGGCCATTGGGGAACCAACCTTTTGAGTTGCCCTCCATTTTATCGTCCACGAACTGAGCAATAAGTCGTTGTTGACCGTTTTCATACCAAATTGTTCTTAAACCATGTTGCTGATCTTTTTGATAAAATAAGCCGAGTTTTCTTTGACCGGATTGATACCACTCCGATGCAGGGCCTTCCCTTAGACCGTGCCTGTAAAGCGTGGAGGATTTTTGGGTTCCATCCAAATACCATTCCAATGCTTCTCCGTGTGGAACTCCTCCACGCATTGAAACCTCTAGTACTTTTTGTCCGTTCGGATGCCATTCCATCTTAGGCCCATTCAGCTTTCCGGATTCATAATTTTCTTCCCGTAAAAGTTCCCCGGTAATACGATATTCCAAGGATTTGCCATTTCTGATACCGTTTCGGTATTCAATTTCCCTTCTTTTCCTTCCATTGTAAAAGAATTCAATGGTTACACCGTGTCGTTTTCCATTTTTCCAGGAAGAAACTGATTTCGTTGGGCTTTGCTCGAAAGTTTCAATTGCTTTCCCCGAAAAAAGCTTTGTCCCCGAAGTCTGATTTCCATCGCTACCGGAATTCCGGACAAGACCTGATTCGTCTGAACTAAGCCAATGAAGCATGACCGTTTGTTCCGGACCGCTAGATCGAACCGATGTGGTACTTACGCAAGCGGAAAAGCTGATTGCAATTGAAACTACTAGGATAGGCAATAGGATCGATTTCATCTTACATTAGTAATGAACTTACCATTTATTTGTGGCAAGTGGTTTTTCGCATTACGCAAGTGGCATGAATTCCTCATGTTGTGAAAAATCACTCTTGAAAGAAAAAGGCCTCCAAGTCTCTCCGCTGTTTTTTTGAAGGTCTTCCCTTAGCAGAGGATTCAATCTTAAGCTGAACTTGATTTCGCTTTTGCTCTCTTGCTTTTTGGTAATTTTCCTGCGGAGTTAGGTCTTCATAGCATTCACTTGCCTTACTTGCCCCCACTCTTCTGTCCAAAACATGGAGGATCCTGAGATGTTGAGTCAGTGGTCCTTTTTTGAGAGTTATGATCTCCCCTGCCTGAACGATTCTGGAGGGCTTTAATGGCTGCTCCCCGATACGAATGTGTTTCTTTTTGCAAGCATCTGTAGCAAGGGATCTTGTCTTAAAAAAACGAGTGACCCAAAGCCATTTATCGATTCGGGTACTTGAAATTGCTGGATCCACTTTAAACTTTTGCCGAGACGCGAATATCCAATTGGATCGTCTTGCCGTTAATCAATCTAATTTCTAGATTTTTCCTGTCCGCCCCCGGCAGTTCAATATTTTTGATATTTTCTGCTTGGATTCCAGCACGGTTCAAAACATAGGGAAGAAAATTCAAAAGCTCTGGTGGATAATTCTCAAAGTCAGGAATGAGAAAATCTCTTCTCGAAAATTGCAATCCTTGGAGGATGAGAAGGAATCTATCCTGATCACTAAGTTCGAGCCCCATGCCTATTTTGTTGATTGTTTTGCAACCTGCGGAGCGTATTCCGTTTTCTACATCATTTACGATCGAAGTGGCTACTCCACTAGCCTTTGCAAGTTCGGGTTGTGTTAGCCCTGCTTTGGCTCTTAATTTCTTAATTTTTTTTCCGAATTCTTTCTTCTTCATTAAACCACTCTTGATGGTTTGAAAGAAGTAATGCAAGACTTACCTCTCATTGTTCAAAGGATCGATTAACTTTGCTTCGAAAAGTTGAGCTTCGGATTGATTCGACTCTTGCTGTTTGATCGGAACCAATTGAAGGATAAAAGTTTGGTTCGCTTCTGGAAATTCGGGGTAGTCTGATTGGATTGATTTTGGTAAGCTGTTTGATTGATTCGAGTCCGGAGTTTTTTCGGGATTATTATTTGAGGAGCGATTCGTAAAGGCATCGAAGTTTTCTTTAATTTCGTCTTTGTTTCTCCAAATCAGAAAAGTGGCGGAACCAAAAATCAAAAGAAAAACTCCATATGCCCACAGAGGAGTTCCTTTGACCTTTGGTGGATTTTTTGGTTTGGGTCCCTGAAGGCTCTCATCCCACTCTTTCCACTCAAGAATCGCTTTTTTCCGTTCGATACTGGAGCCAATTATAATGGCAAGTTCATAGAGAACATAAAGAGGGATGGTTAAAATACAAAGACTGACCGGATCACCTCCAGGAGTAATCAAGGCTGCGGAAATCATTAAAATTACCAAGACCAGCCTTCTGCTGGCTCGTAATTTATCCACGGATAAAATCCCAATGCGGATGAGCAAGACTAGTACGAGAGGAAATTGAAAGGCGATACCAACCGCGAATGTCATCCAAATTACCGTACTGTAGTAGTTGCCGGCCTCAGGACGATAGACATCAAGACCAAGAACATTGAATGAAAACTCAATGGTAAATGCCAAGGATACCGGCAGGATAAAAAGATAGGTCATGGAAGCCCCCGCAACGAACAGAAAGGTGGCTGCAATGCAGCCAGGAAAAAAGACTCTTTTTTCCTTTGGGGTAAGTCCCGGAACGACGAATCCTCCGATGAAGTACAAAATGGCAGGCAGGGAGATGCCCAACCCCCCCAAAAAGCAAATCTTCATTGCTATGAAAATTGGAGAGTAGGATCGAATAACTTGTAGTAGGTTTCGATTTTGACCGTTAGCAAAATGAGCAAGAATTCGGGTTTGGTGATGAGGATCGGAGATGCCCCAATTTTGCAAGTCTTGCTCTTTTGCATTTCTCAGCATACCCAAATCCACTTCCTGTCTCTCTAGAGTTTGCACATACTCTTCCAGTCCAACACTTTGAAGATCAATGCTAATCTCACCAAAGTCCTCTACTGCCTTAATTAATGGAACTTGTAAGACTTTTACCGAGTCCTGCATGAAGATGGCTATTGCCAGGCAACCTATAATAAAAGCGCAAACACATTTCAGGATTACCCATCTGAGTTCTTCGAGGTGCTCAAGGAAATGCATGGCATTCGGGTCACTCTTGGATGGGTTCTTCTTTTTGCCGAGAGCTCCCATTAATCCATCTTCGCGAAAACGTTCACCAAAAGTCTTCGGACCTTTTTGATCTTTTGAATTCATCTTTGGTTCATATCGCAGAGAATGAAAATTACTAAATAAATCTTTTTACATATGCACGAAACGAAGGTTTTCGTCGATGTTTAAAGATTTGGGATTCGATGGTTTCAAAAAATAAGATTAAGTCGTTCGTTGACAAAACTTCGGAAAAATAAGATTAAATTACCTTCATTTTTCAAAAGACATATACCAGTAAACGGGTACTTTCTCTTGGAATTATTTAAGAAGCTAACCTCAATTGTAAAAAATGGCACAGAAAAAGAAGGCAAAACCAGCCAATCGTAAATCAACAGGAAAAGTAGCTAAGAAGCGTTCTTCCGCAAAGTCCAACGACCCAAAATATGTTTATGATTTTGGAAAAAAGACCGATGGGGATGCAAAGCAAAGAGAATTACTTGGTGGTAAAGGAGCAAATCTTGCCGAAATGGCAAAGATTGGTCTACCCGTTCCTCCAGGATTTACCATCACCACCGAAGTTTGCACCTATTTTTATGATCATAAGAGAACTTATCCTAAATCTCTGGATGCCCAGATCAAGAAATCGGTAGCCACAATGGAAAAGCAACTCGGCAAGAAATTGGGAGATATGAAAAAACCGCTCTTGCTTTCGGTTCGATCGGGTGCACGGGATTCCATGCCCGGGATGATGGATACGATCTTAAATCTTGGGCTAAATGACGAGACAGTTGGTGCCTTGTCAGAAGCTTCTGGTAACGCTCGTTTTGCTTGGGATTGTTATCGACGCTTTATTCAGATGTATGGTGATGTGGTAATGGGTGTCCAGAAACTGCCTAGCGAAGATCACGACCCTTTTGAGCACCTCATCGAGGAATTTAAAAAAGAAATCTTTCCGAAAGAGAAAGGAGAGGTTGATGATGCCCGAATTTCAGCGGATCAAATGCAAGAATTGGTTGCTAGGTTCAAGAACCTTGTAAAGAAGAGGTCAGGTAAAGACTTCCCAACTTGCCCATGGGAACAATTAGAAGGTTCAATCGGTGCAGTATTTAGTTCTTGGATGAATGACCGAGCCATCGTTTACCGTCGAAAATATGGTATTCCAGCCGAATGGGGAACAGCAGTTAATGTTCAGGCTATGGTATTTGGAAATACCGGCAAGAAGTCCGGATCCGGTGTAGGTTTTACAAGGGATCCGGCTAGCGGAGAAAAAGTTCTTTACGGGGAGTTTCTTACCGATGCTCAGGGTGAAGATGTTGTCGCAGGAGTGCGTACCCCTCGTCCGGTTGCCAAGCTGAAGCAAGTCCTTCCAAAACCATTTAAGGAACTGGTACAGGTTCAGAAGAAATTGGAAAAGCACTTCAAGGACATGCAGGATTTCGAATTTACAATTGAAGACGAAAAACTTTATATGCTCCAAACCCGTAATGGAAAGCGCACTGGTTTGGCCGCGGTTCGGATTGCAACCGAAATGGTTAAGGAAAAATTAATTGACTGGAAAACCGCAATTAAAAGAGTTCCTGCTGAGCAATTGGATCAGGTTCTGGCACCAGTATTTGACGCTGTTGCTCAGAGGAAAGCGAACAAACTTTGCAAAGGCTTACCTGCAGGTCCAGGTGCAGCTTCCGGAAAAATCTGTATGAATGCAGAAAGAGCGGTTGAAGCTGCCAAGAAAGGTCCTGTTTTGTTAGTACGCCAGGAAACTTCCCCTGAAGATTTGCGTGGTATGATTGCTGCCGAGGGAATCTTGACTGCCAGAGGTGGGGTCTCTTCCCATGCGGCATTAGTTGCTCGACAAATGGGTAAGGTTTGCGTCTGTGGTGCTGCAGATTTGGATATCGATTACAAGTCCCGCACCGTTAAAGTAAACGGTGCGACTTACAAAGAGGGTGAATACCTTTCGATTAACGGCACAACTGGAGAGATTTTTGCCGGGGAACTAAAAACTGCTCCATCTGAGATTATACAAGTCTTAATCGACAAGAAGTTGGACCCTAAGAAGAGTAGAGATTACAAGAATTTCTCTCAACTTATGAATTGGTGCGAGAAAGCGACAAAGATGTCGGTTCGCACCAATGCGGATTCTCCTTCTCAAGTTGCAAATGCGATCGCTTTTGGTGCATCCGGGATTGGACTTTGCCGAACCGAGCACATGTTTTTCGAAGGAAATCGGATTGATGCCATGCGTCAAATGATTCTTGCCGATAACGAAGTAGACCGCAGAAAGGCTCTTAAGAAATTATTGCCTTATCAAAGACGAGACTTTCAGGGGATTTTTAAGGCTCTAGAGGGTCGTCCTGCTACCATTCGTTTATTGGACCCGCCTTTGCATGAATTTTTGCCCCATGATCAGACCGCACAGCGTGATTTGGCAAAGAAGCTTGGAGTTTCACTAGCTTCGATCAAAAAGAGAGTGGAAGACTTGCATGAGTTTAACCCTATGCTTGGACATCGTGGATGTCGACTGGGAATCTCTTACTCTGAAATTACTGAGATGCAAGCCCAAGCGATTTTGGAAGCTGCAATACTTGTTCAAAAGAGTGGCATTGAGGTAAATCCGGAAATTATGGTTCCACTTGTCGGATTTCCTAAGGAATTGGAAATTCAGGTCGAGGTCATTCATTCAACCGCAAAAAAAGTTTTTGCTGCGAAAGGTGAAAAAGTAAAATACATGGTGGGCACGATGATTGAGATTCCTCGAGCCGCTTTGGTGGCTGATGAAATTGCTAAGACGGCTCAATTCTTCAGCTTTGGAACCAATGACTTAACCCAAACGACAATGGGTATGAGCAGAGATGATTCCGGTAGCTTTCTCCCGAACTACATTGAAATGGATATCATCGATGCTAACCCTTTTGCTAGTGTTGATCAGAGTGGAGTTGGACATCTCATGCAAATCGGAGTTAAGAACGGAAAAGCCGGTCGACGAAACATCAAACTTGGCATTTGTGGTGAGCATGGGGGAGACCCTAAGAGTGTTGAGTTCTGTCACAAAATTGGCTTAAATTATGTCAGTTGCTCGCCTTTTAGAGTGCCGACTGCTCGCCTTGCGGCGGCACAAGCAGCGGTAGGTTAGACAGTTTGTCTGGATTAAATTTGCAATCAGGGTTCGGGCATTTTTGTCCGAACCCTTTTTGTCTTCGAATTAAATCTAACCCAAGCTTGAGTGTTTGAAGTTCGAGAAAAACCGAAGCTCGTTCAGCGTGCTTATTTGCTATCGGTGATCAAGCGAGAAGATGAAAGAACAAATGCAGTATCTCTTCTGCTCGAATTGCAAGAGTTGGTGAATAATTTAGGGATACAAGTATGCCAAAGTGTTGTGGTAAGAACCCGAAAGACTTTTCCTGGCCATTTAATCGGAAAGGGAAAACTAGAAGAGATTTTAGATGATGTAAAAAACCTTAATTGCGATGTGATCATCTTTGACAATGAAATTTCTCCCAGTCAGCAGCGGAATTGGGAAGAAGAGAGTAAGGTTCTAGTTATTGATCGCCACGAAGTAATTATCGATGTGTTTGCCGAAAGGGCTCAAACCAAAGAGGCCGCTCTGCAGGTACAGCTTGCCCGACTCGAATATTCCTTACCTCGACTACGAAGAGCATGGACACACTTAGGTAGGCAAAGAGGGGGCGGTGTGACTCAAAGAGGGGAGGGCGAAGCTCAAATCGAACTTGATCAAAGAATGCTTCGGTCCAAAATTTCCGCAACAAAAAGGGAGATTGAACAAGTTTCTTCAAGAAGGAGTACCAGTAGAAAAAGACGGCATCGAATTCCACTCCCAACTATTGCAGTAGTTGGTTACACCAACGCGGGAAAATCCACTTTGCTTAATGCATTATCAGGATCTTCCGTACTAGCTGAAGACAAGTTATTCGCCACTCTTGATCCAACTAGCAGAAAACATGCTCTACCAAGTGGCAGAATGGTCATCCTTACGGACACCGTAGGTTTTATACGAAAATTACCTCATAGGTTGGTAGATGCGTTCCGGGCGACACTGGAAGAAACCGTGGTTGCTGACCTGCTGCTCCATGTGGTTGATCTTTCGAATCCCGATTTCGAGAATCAGATGACTACTACAGCCGAAGTTTTAGCTGAATTGGGAGCCGATCAAAAAAGAATGATTACCGTGTATAATAAAATTGATCTGGTGGAAACCGAGATGGAAGAAATTCGGGCAAGGGTATTGGATCAAGATGCGATCTTTTTAAGTTCCAAATGTGGAACAGGGCTCAATGAGCTATCCTCTTACATCGAAGAATTGTTGAATGGTGATACAGTGATAAAATCCTATTTCATTCCTCATGAATCTTATGAACTGGTGGCGAAAATGAGAAAAGAAGGATGTTTGAAATCGGAAGAGTCAGATGAAAATGGCTCCCGAGTGGAAGGGAATCCGCGGGGTAAATTAGAGTCTGAATTACAAAGATTCGTTGACTCTTAGATGGAGAGGGGAGGTCCGAAGGTTACTTTTTTTGCCTTCTGGAATAATCCACCCAGGTGACTCTTAGCATATTAGCTGCAATCCAAAAAACCCCAGTCATGCAAAACGAGGTCATGCTGGCTACCACATTCACTGCAAATGGGTCTTGTGATGGAACATGAGGAATTAAGACTTCTCGCATGAGAAGAAAGAATCCAACCGAAAGGGCAAGATCGAACACAATCCCGGGTTTGGATATCAAGGGTTTTTCAATCTGATCTGACATTACATATGATAATGGAGCAATCTAGGCTTTGGGTCAAATCTAACTTGTGGCCTGTGCACGGTGTGCATCAATTACCTTGTTATGAATTTCTTCAATGCTCAAGCTTTGCAAAGTAGAATTCTTTATTCTGTTAAATGGAAGAGGAGGCAGATGATTAATCTCTTCCATAAGGATTAAATTACGGTTGGCAGAGACTTCGTCAACCCGATCAATAGGGGTGAAGTGTGGAGCTGTGTTCAAAACTTCCGGAGTAGACATTATCAGTCTTTTGATGGCTATGACTGCATCGGCAAATCTGTCCAATTCCTTTTTGGTGAAGCTTTCCGTTGGCTCGATCATTAGTCCAAAAACTTCAGGAAAAGCAACAGTTGGTGCATGAAATCCAAAGTCCAAGAATAATTTACCTATTTGAGGAATGGCTTTACTTTTGGGAATTCCAGCATCTTCTAAAAATTTGAACTCTTCATCGCTTAAGGTCAGGATGAACTCGTGCATTCTTGGAGAGTCCAAAGCCTGTGCAGGTAGAGTAGAGTAGTGTTTTTTTAACCTTGCCCACAAATAACGAGCCGATAAAACCGCAATGGAAGACATTCTTGGAATACCTTGATTCCCAAGCCTCAAGAGGTAGGAGAAGGCCCGAACTTTATGGCCGAAATTGCCCCAGTGACGATGAAAATCACCAATACTTTTTCCTGCACGAGTTACCTCGTAGAGATGATTTTCATTTCGATTGATTTGTTTTCCTGGAAGAAAATCAACTAATTTTTTGGAAACTGCAACAATTGCGTCTCCCGGTCCCCCTCCACCGTGTGGGATCGTCCAAGTTTTATGCAGGTTGTTGTGCACGGCATCAACACCTAAGCGGTCGAGATCCACAATTCCAGCGATTGCATTCATATTTGCACCATCCATGTAGACCAATCCACCAACCTGATGAACTTCATCTGAGATTACTTTGAAGTTTTTCTCAAAGATACCTGAAGTATTTGGATTGGTAATCATTACTCCACAAAGTTCTGATCCAAACTCTTTGATTTTGGCCCGAAAGTCGTCCATGTCGATAGTCCCGTCCTCGGAAGCTTCGAGATAAATGATTCCATCTGGAAAACCAGCCATTGCGGCGGTAGCGAAATTGGTGCCGTGTGCCGATCTCGGAATCAGTATCTTTCTGCGATATGCCTCTCCATTCTGACGGTGATATGCTTGAAACATTTTTAGGCCAACCAACTCGCCTTGGGCCCCGGCAACTGGTTGAGTGGTAACTCCGTGAAGACCGGTAATTTTCTTGAACCACTCCTGTATTTGATAAAGGAGTGCAAGTGGCCCTTGTGCATCTTGCTCTGGCATTTGGGGATGGGCTCGAGAAAACCCGTGAATGCCTGCTGCCCAATCATTTATTAAAGGATTATATTTCATGGTGCATGATCCAAGCGGATAACATCCGTCGTCCGGACTCACATTCAATTCAGCCAACTTCTCGAAATAGTGAGAAATTTCTTCAGTTGAAAAGGATGGGAGTGTAGGCGAGTCCGTCCGTTGATATCTTTGAAGATCAGCGACAGATTTATTTTGCTTCTTTCCTGAATCTGCAGGGAAGAAAGAACGGAGAAAATTGTTTAGTTTTTGTAATTTTTCATCTGTCGACAAATCGGTAAAGGTAAGCTTTACAAGAAAATGATTATCTTTGGAAACTCGTTCGGATACTTCGATTCCAAGGTGAAGGTCGGCTTTTCTAGCAGCTTCCATAATTTGATTGGAAGCATAAGAGCAAGAGAGGGTAATTTCGTTCAATGCAGGGGTGTTGGGAAATGCTAGTTCGATCCCTTCGAGTTTATCAATCACTTCCAAAACTCTATTTTTCGCCCGAACAGCTGTTTCTAGAGCGGCACTTAAGCCCTTATCACCTTTAGCCAACAGATTGGCTCCAGCTAAGGTGGCCAAAAAAGCCTGATTCGAACACACATTTGAAGTGGCCTTCTCTTTTCTAATATGCTGTTCACGAGTGGAGAGAACCATGACGAAACAATCTCTACCGTTAATATCTTTGGCTTTGCCAATGAATCTTCCGGGCGTGTGCCTGATATCCCGTTTATTCGATTCATTGAAGCGACATCCAAAAATTCCCAATCCAGGACCACCAAAAGAAGGATTAGTGGCAAGATGTTGAGCATCTCCTACGATAAAGTCCGCACCATTCTCACCAAATTCAACCGGTGGCTTTAGTCCGCCGGTTGAGAGCAGAGCTGGATCAATGGAGGCGATGGAACGGATTTGATTTTCAGCACAGAAATCCGTTAACAAATCGATATTTTCTAATAGACCTAAAGAATTGACTTGCGGGTAAACGAAGGCGGAAAACTCATCGGAATTTTTGGAAAACCCTGAAAGACTGTCATAATCAAGTAGACCGGTAATAGGGTCAATTTCAACAAATGAAAATTCAATACCGGTTTCTTTGGCGAGTGTGAACAAGACTTTTACATCCTCTGCAAAAAGAGATCGTGCGATTAAAATCTTCTTCGGTTTGTTTCCAGTACGTATTGCACATGTGATTGCTTCGAACATAGCAAAAGAACGGTCGTATAAAGAGGTGTTGATGGCTTCAAATCCAGTCAAACTTGACAGTGCACATTGATAAATCCAATGGGTAACTAAAGTACCTTGGCTTCTTTCTGGTTGGTAAGGAGTGTAAGATGTGCTGAGTGGTCTTAATTTGCTGACGAAATCAACAATCGGATCCACGGACCATACGGGTAATGTGTCCCCGATGAAAGAGTCTTTGAGATTTGTTTTGTCAGCCAAGGCAGAAATCTCCTTTGCCACATTTTCGTAGGGTAGTTCTTCTGGCAGGTCGAGCCCACTACTAAACCCAAGGCTTTCTGGAATATGTTTAAACAAATCATCCAAACAAAGGGTATCTGTCTCACTGAGCATCTGCTCAATATCATGATCCGTCGCTGAAATATAGTGTCTTTGAAGTTCTCTTGGGAACTCGCTTGGATCAAAAGGAAAATTTACGGAAGTTTCTGCAATTAATTTTTTCGTATCCACCATAATCTGTTTATTGTAAAACAGCTTAACGCACAAAAAAATCGTTAAACATTAACGTGGATAAATTATTCAAATCTATATTTCCATCCATCACTTAATGAGTAAAGACTCCGATGATGGGTTGAATTAATCTATTTTCAGGCCGTTTTCCCAAATATTTTCTTCGATGATTTTTCCAGAGGAATCAAAGAAAATTTCCTTTCCGTGCAAGACCCCGTTTAACAAGTTGAGTTCCCCTTCCAACTCGTTGTTAGAGCCTATGATCATCATTTTACCTGAGAAGGGTTGCTTAGTACTTCGATCCTTGATGGTATCCAATCCGTTGATAAGCTCAGTGAGAAATTGAGACTCAGCATCTGAAGCAGTTCCTCGCCAAACTTTTTCTGCTTTCTTGTCTGAAAAATCTGTAGAATTCTCGGGTGCAGGTTTCGTTTCTTCTTCAGGAACTGGCTGAATTACGACTGGAGGAGGAGGTGGAGGAGAGGTGACAATCTCAATGGGAGGCGGAGAGGGCGGATTAGAAATAGCTTGGGGGCTAGAAATTGGCTTTGGAACCGATTCAATTGACTCGCCTGAAGGGATTTCATTCGCTTGAGGCACTGAGTTTATTTCGGTGGGTAAGTAAATGGTCTCTTTTGCGGCAATGTTTGATAATTCATTGGGTGAACTTTTTTCAACTTCGATCATAGGTAATGGGGAGGTTGGAGGAGGCACGGAATTCGAGGAAACCAATTCCCCTTTTATCCAGGTTCCGATGACCTCATTACCATTTGGAAAAAAGAGCTTACCCTTTCCGTGCTGTAAATCATTTAGCCATTCTCCTTCGTAGCGGATGCCATCACTTGAGGTGAAAGTACCGTTGCCGTGTCTTTTACCTTTGAAAAATGAACCTTCGTAAATCGAACCGTCTGGCCAGCGGTATACTCCTTTTCCGGTTCGTTGATCATCCACATAATCCCCGTCATAAGTTTCTCCATTTGCCCACAAGAATCTGCCCTGACCATGTCTTTGTCCTCGATGGTATTCGCCGTTGTAATACGATCCATCTCTCCATCGAAAGAACCCTTTTCCATGTTTCTCCTTCTTGCTGTTCAGTTCTCCTTCGTAAGAACCATCAGAAAAGTCAATGGATTCAATTTTTGCAGACTTGCATCCGAAAAGAAACAACAATGAAAAAATCAAAAGTGCTGTAAGTACTTTAGGCATGCTGATTATTCAAAATAACAATCCAATTCCAAGCAAGCGTGGAAATTAAACATTTCTCTTTAATGAAAGTTTTAAAAATGTTGCAAGAGAAGTACGGTTTGGCAAGTATGAGCCTTTGGGAGAGGTGGCAGAGTGGTCGAATGTGCCCGACTCGAAATCGGGTGTGCCGAAAGGTACCGGGGGTTCGAATCCCTCCCTCTCCGCCATTCATTCTGAAGATGGTGCTTTTTGTTGGTAGAAGGCGTTGATTTTTTCGGCAACATCGCGGAATGATATATCTGCAGAATAAACAGCTTTAAATTCCTCAAAGGCTTTTTCTTTGCTTCCCATTGATTCGTGGCAACAACCAAGCTCATAAATGGCATCTTTTTTCCGTTCATCCATGACTTGGATTTCATTTTTTAGGATGGAGAATTGTTCGATCGCCATGTCATGAAATCCCTTTCTGCTGTATGCTCTTCCTAAGAAAAGAATTGCATCCAGACGTACTTTTGCGTTCCTTTGAGCGAGTTGAAAATGTTGTAAGCAATCGTCAAATTTCTTCTCTTCAAAAAGAAGAATTCCCAATTCGTATCGATAACCATAATCGTTGGGATAACGATCGACTAAGGACTCGAGCTGTCCAAATTGATATTGTTTCTTGTTGTCTATGGCGATTTGTAGAGACTTTTCCCATTCCTTGTTGCTTGCGTCACTATCGCAGGCTTCCTTCCATTGCTCGATCGATTGATCAAAATATTCTAGTGTTAATGTCCTTTCCTTTTCTTCTAATGACACATCTCCTTTTCCTGCCTCCTGCTCTCTTGCTTGTTGAATCCAAGCAATTGCATTTTCTAGATCACCATAACGTTGGTAGTAGTCACTGAGTTGTTTGTAGTGATTGATGTTATCGGGCTCTTTCTGAACTTTTTCATAGGCATCTCGAATTAATCCTTCCAAGCCCTTTGAGTCTGTCATTGTCTTGGAAGCCTGTTCCAATGATTGAGCTTCTGCTTCGTCTTTTAGTTGTGTACGAAAATCTTCCGACTCCTCCCATTTTCCTCTGTGCATTGCTGCGGCGACTGAAGCTCTTTTCATGATGTCTTCGGCATCTCCATCTCGCGGGTTTATGCTGACGATCAGATTACCCATTTTAATTGCGTCTTCGGTCTGTCCAAGCTCAATGTATACATTGGCCAAGTTTTTGATATTGTTGAGGTCTTTCGGTTGGATTTTATGAATGGTCTCAAATGCAAAAGCAGTGGTTTTGAGTATCCCTAAAGCCCTTGCGGCATCCCCCAGCATTTGATGAGCAGGAACATTAGTTGGAGATTTCGCGATTAATGACTCTGCCTTTTCTAGAGTAGCTTGTGGGTCAGGGTCGTCTTTTGATTTCTTGAGAAACGGTGCCATAGTAACCTTTCCTAGCATTCCAGCCAACCCCTTACCGCTATTTGCCGCCTGTTTGAGTTGTAGATAACGAAGTTTTTTTCGGAGCTCCAAACAACCGGGATATTGTTTTAAAATCGAAGAATAGATTTCCATCGTATATCCCACATCAGAGGATTCAGCACGGTCAGCACCTTCCAATTGCTTTATTAAGCGCGGGTCTAGCTGGATTATATCAACTTCTTGAATCATTTTGGGGTAAAAATCAGATCAAAGAGTCTTTTCGAACACAAATGAGGAAATTACAATGCTTTTTGTAATAAACTCATAATATTGGGAAAAATCTCATCGATCAAATGTTGATTTTTCGCTTCAACCAACAAACGAATTTTGGGTTCCGTGCCGGAATACCTGAGCAAGACTCTTCCATTTTTTGATAACTTAATTTTGGCATCATCCAAGGCGTTTTGTATTTCTACACAATCCTCAAGTGGGATTTTGCTAGAAACTTGAAAAGAATCAGATCTGGATGGCCAAAGCTCGATCCAATTGGTAGAGGCTAAAATCGATTCACCAGATTTGATTTCATTGGCAATACAAAGAGCGGTAAATAAACCATCTCCAGTGGGTAAATAATCATGAGCTAAAACATGACCCGAAGATTCTCCTCCCCAGTTGCAGCCCGTAGCATCCATCAATTCGGAAACATTGCGATCACCCACCTGAGCCCGATGAAGTTTAATTCCTATGGATGATAAAGACTCTAAAAGTCCGGAATTACTGTGAATTGTAGCAACGAAACCCTTATTTTTTAGATTTTTTTTACGATCCGCCATTGCAGCAAGCAATCCAAGAATTTTATCTCCCTCAATTACTTTTCCGGAAAAATCAACAAACCGTGCTCGATCTCCATCTCCATCGTGTGCGATGCCCAGATCAACCGTTCTTTCCTGGACCTCTTCTCGAAGAGAATCCATGGACTCGGATCCGCAGCGATGATTAATGCTCCCGTCTCCGCTATGGATAGTGGTTATCCTTGCTCCTAATCTGGTGAACGCTTCCGGGGTGGTCTGACAGGTTGCACCGTTTGCAGTATCCAAAACGAACCTTTTGCCAACCAATGCGTTTTCTGGAAAAAATCCACAGATGTACTCGAGGTAATCCTTTTTAATATTCACGGATTTAAACTCCGAAGTGGCACTCAAATCTCCTTTGTTTTCATGTAATAATTCTTCAATCCTAGCTTCTTCCGATAAGGAAAATTTCGCACCTTTAGAAGAAAATAGTTTTAATCCATTATCAGAAGAAGGATTGTGAGATGCAGTGATCATTACACCCAAGCTCATTTTTAATTTTCGAACTCCGAAAGATAGTGCAGGTGTGGGCAAGATTCCTGCATCCCAAGGATGGTGACCACTTTGAACTATTCCAGCGGAACAGGCTTTTTGTAAGCTTTCCCCAGATGGTCTAGGATCGCGTCCAAGAAGTATATTTTGAGAATGCAAGCCAGATTCCAAAAGATATTTGCCAATCGACAACCCTAGAGAGTGAGCCAATGACTCGTTCATTTTTTCGGAGCCGTATGCACCCCGGATACCATCGGTTCCAAAAAACCTCAGTTTCATGCTTATTTAAAAAAAGCCTCAGCCCTTTCAAGCCAGTTTCTTACTTTGTTATCTTGGATCAGGGACTCTGAAAGCTCAATGCCTTCACCTAATTGATCCACTTTTCCACAAATTAAAAAAGCGGTCGCAGCATTGACCAAAATACTGGATACCAAACCAGTCTTAGCATCACCACATAGAATCTTCTTCATAATGTTAATATTTTCACTCAAATTCCCACCCTTTAAATCTTGAATTGAATGAGATGACTGGTTCCACTTGGATGGAGTCCATTTCTCAATTCCTGAAGTTTTTGCCCGACCAAAGCCAAGAACTAGGTTTTCGCCACAAGTGGTTAGTTCATCTACTGAAGAAATTCCTTCACTGTTGACTTTGCAATGGGCAATTAAGCCAGATTTTAACTGGTTGCTTTCCAAGGCAGTAGCCATCGGCTTCAAATAGTTCGGGTCATAAGTTCCAACCAATTGATGAGCAGGTCTGGCAGGATTGATCATGGGACCCATAACATTAAAGAAAGTCAGTATTCCCTGATCTGCCAGAATCTTTCGTATCGGGGCGATGTGCTTAAAAGCCGGATGATAGTGTGGGGCAAACAGAAATCCAAAATTTAAGGACTTTAAGCACTCCTGTAGTTTTTGTCTTTCCGGATGGAGAGATATGCCAACCGCCTCAATCAAATCTGCACTTCCGCACTTTGAGCTGATGGAACGGTTTCCGTGTTTAATTACCGTCACTCCAGCTGATGCGAGTAAAAATGCAACGAAAGTGGAAATGTTGAAACTTCCTGCCTTATCTCCGCCGGTTCCGCAAAGATCAATCGCATTACTTGAGAATTCTTCCAATTCCGGATTAATGGCCCGGGTTCTGAATTCGCGAACATAATGGGAGAATTCACTTTCAGTTTCTCCCTTTTTGGCCATTGAAGAAAGAAATTCGATCTTTTCGGATTCTCGAACCTCGGGATCAATCAAAGCATCGATCGAATTTGCGATCTGATCCGGAGATAACTCCTCGTTTTCCGAAAGAAGTTCAATTAAGTCGTTCAGTGTGGATGATTGCATGAAATAATGGGATTTGTTTGATCAAAGATTTTTAGTTCTTGCTCTTGTCGTTGATCTCACTTGTAGAACACTATCGTGTTCATTCGACAATCATTTTTGTTTATCTTTCTTTGTTTCTTTGGATTCTCCAAGTTATCTTTCTCTCAAGATGAGAACCAAAGTCAGAGTCCTGAGACAAACGGTACTATTGGAATGTCTTATGTTGACGCTTCGATTTACGGACTGGTTGAGGGAATAACCGAATTTTTACCAATCTCTTCTACCGGTCACTTGATTCTGGTTAGCGAATTCCTAAAAAAGGAAGGAGGGGAAGATGAATACACGGAAGCGATCAATGCTTATCTGATAGTGATTCAAGCCGGTGCCATTCTTTCCGTGGCGTTGATTTACCGAAAGGAATTATGGTCCATTGCTCTGGGAGTTTTGGGATTGGACCCAAGAGGTCGTCGTTTGGGTCTGAATTTATTTTTAGCTTTTTTACCCGCTGCCTTGGTTGGTCCTTTTTTGGATGACTGGATTGAAACCTTACTTTTTGGCTTGCTTCCAATCGCCTTTGCTCTGTTTGCCGGAGCTTTATTAATGTGGTGGGTCGAGTTTCGGAAAAAGAAACAACACCAAACTGCTTCCCCAGAAAGTGAAAAAACACTCGACGATTTGAGCTGGAAAAATTCCCTCTTCATAGGAATTATGCAATGTGTTGCGATGTGGCCAGGAACGAGCAGATCAATGATGACAATCGTGGCTGGATACTTGGTCGGTTTGCAACGAGCCAAAGCTGCAGAATTCAGTTTTTTGCTCGGACTGATCACTTTAACCGCTGCAGCAGGATACAAGGCGGTAACTAAGTGGGAAATTATGACGGAGAATCTCCAGCTGGGACCTGTATTTTGGGGATGTTTCGTGGCCGGGATTTCGGCGGCCCTTTCAGTTTATTGGTTGGTTGGATATTTAAGTCGAAGGGGACTGGGTATATTCGTATGGTATCGCATCCTATTATCTATGATCGTCTTGTATTTCTATCTTACCTGATTCGATTAGATTAAGTGGGACTTGACCATCGAAAAAACAAGTGTTTTAATCTAACTCTGCTATGGGACAGCCAAAAAGAAAAAATTCCAAGCAACGCAGTCGCAAAAGACGCGGTGCTAACCGATTCAAAGCCCCTCTTTTATCCAAGGAGGCTGACGGGTCTATGTCTCGTCCTCATCGCGTAAATCCCGAGACCGGGCAATATCGCGGCAAACAGGTTCTCGACATAGAGGTATAATTTGCAGATGCTGCTTCGGCATGAGTAAGACCGAGGCTCAGATTACCCTTGCGGTTGACGCTATGGGAGGTGATCAAGGTCCCAAAGAAGTCTTGGCTGGCGTTTCCAAAGCGGTAATGGTTTCTCCCAGAAATACCAATTTCCTGCTTTTCGGTCAGGAAGAAGTGCTAGGGAAAATCATTGAAGAGGATATAAATCTCTCCACCAATCAAGTCACCGTTCGTCACGCACCTGAAATCGTTGGGATGGATGAAAAGCCGATTGCCGGGATTAAGGGAAAGAAAAATTCTTCGATGTCTCTTGCCTTGAATGCCCTGAAAGAAGGAGAAGCTGATGCTCTCCTGAGTTGTGGAAATACTGGATGTCTAATGGCTGGCAGTGCGATTCGGTTGCGAACTCTTGAGGGGGTCGAAAGACCGGCTCTTTGCACGATTTGGCCGGGACGGGAAAGATATTTTACCCTACTAGATGCAGGTGCGAATCCACATGCCAAACCCTATCACATTGTTCAAAGTGCGGTGCTAGGCTCCAACTATGCCCGAGTTGCCCTTGGTTTAGTTCGCCCAAAGGTTGGACTGCTGACGATCGGAACGGAGGAAGGAAAGGGCAATGAGGTCATTCATGAAACTCACTCCATGCTTAAGGATATCGACGGCAGCATTATCAATTATGCTGGACTTATAGAAGGTTTTCAGATTTTCGAAAATGTGGTTGATGTAGTGGTCTGCGACGGTTTCGTTGGGAATATTGTCCTCAAGGCGTGTGAGTCCTTGAGCAAGTTAATTCGCAGTTTTTTGGATGAAGAATTGCGCAGAAATGCTTTACGAAAAACTGGGGCACTTCTTTCCAAAGGTGCATTTAAAAGTCTAAAACAGAGGATTAACCCCGAGCAGTTTGGTGGAGCCCCATTATTGGGACTTACCAAGAATGTCATCAAAGCCCATGGATCGTCCAACCAAAATCACATTTGTGGAGCCATAAAAATTGGCCTAGATTTGGTACAGCACGATATGCTCACTCAGGTACTCGATG
The DNA here is from genome assembly GCA_036127675.1 of Verrucomicrobiota bacterium. Taxonomy (GTDB): domain Bacteria; phylum Verrucomicrobiota; class Verrucomicrobiia; order Opitutales; family Seribacteraceae; genus Seribacter. The sequence continues at coordinate 44,288 of JAYYRA010000011.1, read as the reverse complement.
ACATCCGTGAGACCAATGAAATCATTCGCCCGGAAAATCCTATCAAAAAAAGCTCGGCCAATACTTAAATGAAACCAGTTGAAAACAGTTTTATTTTAGGACTTGGTTCCTTCGTCCCGGAAAATGTGGTGGATAATACGACACTAAGCGAGAAAGTAGATACTTCAGATGAATGGATACGCACTCGGACTGGAATTACAGAAAGAAGGTTTGCAAAATCCGATGAGTCGACCAGCGACCTAGCAGTTTCTGCTGCCCGGAAGGCCATCCATAATGCAGGAATTTCCTTAGATCAGATCGATCTGGTAATAGTTGCGACGATCACACCCGATATGGCTTTCCCCTCCACTGCATGCCAAATCCAGCACAAGTTAGGATTAGGTAAGATTGCGTCATTTGACCTGGAAGCAGCTTGTTCTGGTTTTCTGTACGCTTTGGATGTCGCAGATGCCATGCTTGGTTCTGGTCGCTATGAGACCGCTTTGGTTGTGGGAGCTGAAAAAATGTCCAGCATTATGGATTGGGAGGACCGGACCACATGCGTTTTGTTTGGAGATGGTGCGGGTGCCGCGGTCCTGTCAAGAAAAGGGAATGGGCCAAGCCTGCTTGGCTTTAGGTGTGGAGCGGACGGTGCGAACCCATCATTGCTTTATCAACCTGCCGGAGGCTCTAAAAGTCCTGCCAGTTCCGACACGGTTGAAAAGAGGGAACATTATTTGAAAATGAATGGTCGGGAAATTTTCAAGTCCGCTGTTCGGGTAATGGAAACCGCATCGCGGGAATTACTGAGTGAGCATAATATTCAGCCATCTGAGGTGGATCATTTCATTCCTCATCAAGCCAATGTGCGAATTGTTGAGAGTTTGGCGAATCGGCTCGAAGTGCCACTTGAGAAATTTTTTTGTAATCTCGATAAGCATGGTAATACTTCTGCAGCTTCGATCCCTTTGGCCTTGGATGAAGCTTCTCGGTCCGGAATTTTTAAGCCCGGGCAGCTTGGGTTAATGGTAGCCTTCGGTGCAGGCTTGACTTGGTCCTCAACCCTTGTTCGATTCTAAAGGATTCAATTGTAATACAATGAAATTAAACTCGATACTTTTCCTCTCCATTGTTTCTTTCTCACTTGCTCATTTCATTGATGGTGCACCAAGACCGAGGGGGCAAGCGGATGCTGAAAAAGAATACACCTTTCCGGGGACCGGTTTTTTCATAAAAAACCGAGACCCCTACGAAGCAGAGGAAGCAAAGAGTTGGTTTGTCGAAGCCCATAAACTACAAAAAGAGGGCTCTCTTCGAAAAGCTTTGGGTCTATATGAAAAATTTTCCAAAAGACGCTCGGACGCTTCGGTTAATATTGATGGTTCTTCGGTTCCGGTCGGACCGGAATCTCTATACAGGGCTGCCATTATTCGGGAAAACAAGGGAGACTGGCAGAAGGCGTTCGAGCACTTAAGACTGATTGCTCAGGCATATACCAATTATGATTTTGAAAGAATTGCCGAGTCGTTAATGCGATTGGCGGAGCGACTTGCCAAAGAAGACATACCAAGAAAATGGGGTGTTATTCCGCGTTTTCGCTCAGGTAGTCAGGATCGGATTCGTTTGGACGAGATTGCCAATCTTGCCCGAGGCCCGAGATTTGCTCCTAGGGCATTGATGGCTCTGGCAGAAATTGCCCTTAAGGACGACAAGGAAGAAGAAGCAGTGGATGCTCTTGAAAGAATTGTAAATTTGTATCCAGAGAATTATCTTTCTGAAAAAGCCTATTTTATGTTGGCCAAGGTTTATAAGGATCGAGTGGCAGGTCCGGCATATGACCAAGGATCCACTATGAAGGCACTAAATTTTTTCGAAGATTATCTGATCCTGTACGGAAGCCCCCCACCTCGAAGCCCGCATGAATCTCAACCGGACTATCAGCTTCGTTTGAGTGAATCCAAGAAGAGGGTGAAGCTAGCAGAAGATGGAAGAAATGAAATGAGACAGGTTCTTGCTACCAGTAAATTGGAAGTCGCACGCTACATGGAGAAATACGGAAAGTATTTCTTGGTCAGATGGCAGGAGTTAGGTAATCGACCGGCCTTGCAGTTTTACAATGAAGCAATCAATTCTGCTCCTGAATCCGAAGCGGCCCGGATCGCCGAAAAAAAAGTTGCGGAGTTAAGAGCCGCCAATGATCAATAAGCGAATTGCGGCGGTTGCGTTTTTTTTGCTGTTTTCCGTCTTTGCAAGCAGTTGCAGGTATCAGGTTGGGTACCCATTAGAACATTCGGGCAAAAGAATTTTTATTGAAGTTGAAAATCGTTCTTTCGCCAGTCAGCTGGGTTCAACGCTGAACCGCATGATTAAGGAGGAGTTCGCTCGTTCAGGGGCCTATCAGGTAACCAATGAGCCTTCGAATGCACAATTGTTGGCGAAAGTGATTATAGAGAACTACGATCGAACGGCTCAAGCCTATCAGTCTGATGACACTTTGCTTGCATCCGGCTTTGAACTTCGTTTGCAGACCAGAGTTGAAATTCGAAAGAAAAGAAAAAATGCCAGGTCCAATTCTTTTGTTTTGGAATCCCGTGGTTATGCCATGCGAGCCAATTCATTGGAACAGCCGAAGGATCGGCAAGCATTGAACGATATCGCCAGTGACCTAGGGTCCCGTATCGTAAATCGTTTGAACAATCATCATTGGTAAGTTTTTTATTATGAAAATACTCGCACCCTCCATCCTTGCTGGTAACCATGCAAATTTACTCGAAGCACTGGAACGGACAGAGTCGGATGGCAGGAAGTGGATTCATCTAGACATCATGGATGGTCATTTTGTTCCAAATCTAAGTTTTGGACCTCAGACCGTTGCCGACTTGCGGAAAAATTCAGAATTGTTCTTCGATGTTCATCTGATGCTGGATCAACCAGACCGTTATGTGGATGCTTTTATAAAAGCAGGTTCTGATTTAATAAGTATACACTTGGAACCTGACTATGATAAGGTTTCCACATTAGCTAAGATTAAGCAGGCCGGAATTCAAACGGGAATGGTAATCAATCCAGATACACCAATCGACGGTTTGATTCCTTATCTAGGCGATCTTGACCTTGTGTTATTGATGACGGTATTTCCTGGATTTGGAGGGCAAAAATTTATCGAAGAAGTCTTAGGAAAAGCTCGACAAATTTCTGAAATTAGGAAGAGCGAAAATTATGATTTTCTATTGGAAGTGGACGGAGGCGTCGGACCTGAACATGTTAATTCCTGCTTGCAAGCCGGTGTCGATGTGTTTGTTGCAGGCACTGCATACTTCAAAAGAGATGACGCCGGACGAAAGGAATTCGCCGACGCCATCGAATTAAACGCTTAGCTTTTTAGCCAGACTTAGCGGCTCAAAGATACGGGGCCAACACTAATGCCACAACCGACATAAGTTTCAATAGGATGTTTAGAGATGGACCAGAGGTATCTTTTAGCGGATCGCCAACTGTGTCCCCGACAACTGCCGCCTTATGTACTTCTGAGCCCTTGCCGTGAACTGTGCCGTCGATCTCATAACCTTCCTCCACCATTTTCTTAGCGTTGTCCCAAGCACCGCCTGCATTGGACTGGAAGAGGGCCATCAGAACTCCCGAGGCGGTAACTCCTGCAAGTAAGCCTCCAAGCATTACCGCTCCACTACCTGGGAAGAAATAATTACCGCCCAATCCGACTGCAACTGGGGTAAGAATGGCAACCATTCCAGGGAGTACCATTTCCTTAATCGCTGATTGGGTCGAGATTTCCACACATTTCCCGTACTCCGCCGAATCAATGGCTTGATCAAAGTGATTTCTCTCCTCCTCGGTCCACTCTTCGGAGGCTTTTCCCTCATTTTGATTCATGATTTCGAGAGCTCTCTTAAGAGCAGGAATATCGTGAAATTGTCTGCGAACTTCTTGGATCATTGACATTGCTGCCCTACCAACTGCGCCCATAGCAAGTGCACTAAAAAGAAAAGGAAGCATTGCTCCGATGAACAAGCCTGCCATGACCTTTGGAGCAGAGACATCGATTACATCGATTCCAGCAGTTTCCTTAAATGCCGCAAATAGTGCGAGTGCAGTGAGAGCTGCCGAACCAATCGCAAAGCCTTTACCAATTGCCGCAGTTGTGTTGCCTACTGCGTCGAGTTTGTCAGTACGTTGACGAACTTCAGGTGGAAGTTCGGACATTTCTGCAATCCCTCCCGCATTATCAGAAATTGGACCATATGCATCAACTGCGAGTTGGATCCCTGTATTCGAAAGCATACCCACAGCGGCGATTGCAATACCGTAAAGACCAGCCAATTCATATGCACCCACTACTGCAGCGGCCAAGATCAAGATTGGAAAAGTGGTCGAAATCATACCGACACCCAAACCTGATATAATATTTGTAGCATAGCCAGTGATGGACTGATCGACAATGGCTCGAACGGGTTTCTTATCGGTTCCGGTATAGTGTTCAGTGATGAAACCAATGGCCAAGCCAGCGACCAAACCGATGATGGTTGCCCAAAATACTCCCATTGCGGTGAAAGTAATACCGTCATAAACCCAAGTCTCGGGTAAGAATTTGTTGATGACATAGTAGGACGCTGCGATCATCAAACCTGATGAGAAAAATTCTCCTGTATTTAATGCCTTTTGCGGATCATCACCATCTTTGACCTTAACCAAAAAAGTTCCGATGATAGAGGTAATAATTCCAACCGCACCTAGAATCAACGGTAAGATCACTGGGGAAAGTCCGCCAAGAAAGTCAGTAAATTGGGTGGCACCCGCAACCATTGCCGCCCCAAGGACCATTGTGCCGATTATCGATCCAACATAGGATTCGAACAAATCTGCTCCCATACCGGCTACATCACCGACATTGTCACCCACATTATCTGCAATTGTTGCTGGGTTCAAAGGATGATCTTCCGGGATGCCCGCTTCTACTTTTCCGACTAAGTCTGCACCTACATCCGCCGCTTTGGTGTAGATGCCTCCACCAACTCTGGCAAACAGAGCAATCGAAGAGGCACCAAAAGAAAATCCGGTCAGCACAGACAGTGTAACACCTAAGGAAGCACCCTGTTCAAAAGCACCAAAGTAATTTCCAAAATAATAGAACAAACCTCCTAGTCCGAGAATACCTAGCCCTACCACTCCTAAACCCATCACAGCTCCACCGGAAAAAGCAACTTCGAGCGCTTTGCCCAAACTGTCTTTGGCCGCATTAGCGGTTCTAACATTTGCCTTGGTGGCTACCTTCATGCCCAAATATCCAGCTAAAGCAGAACAAAAGGCTCCTACGGCAAAGGAGACTGCTACCAAGGCATGGCTTTGTTCGTTGTTCGAGCCACTCCAGTAGAGGAGCACAGCTACAGCTGCCACGAAAATGATCAGAATTCGATATTCGGCACGGAGAAAGGCCATTGCACCTTCCTGTATACTTCGAGCGATTTTGGACATGCGTTCCGAACCTTCTGCGGTTGCATTAATGGTTTGAGTTTTCCACCAGGTGAAAAGCAGAGCGAGAACTCCGGCAGCTGGTAAGGAAAGTAGGAGATTTTCTAGATTCATTCTTGGGCTGAGATTATTTTGTTTATGATCAGGGATATGTGATCGAAAAAGATCGATTTTGATCGTTTTTGAATAAAAGGCAAGATTGAATCATCAGAACTCTGAATTGATTTTTCCTGCAAATCAAAAAGAAAAGCAGAATCTTATCTAGGGGGTTGTGGCTACCTTCAACCTTGCAATTAGGAAAAGAATCTTCAGAATTTGATATATGAGAATTGCCTTAATTTGTCCCTTAATTGCTATTGTTACACTTATCTTTTGTTCCTGTGAAAATCGCTACAGGAACCGTGCGACGGTCAATAACAACACATCGACTGATTCAGATTTGAAGAAGTCCTCAACTCTAGAAGCTCAAAAAAGAGGTCTAGCAAAAGATGCATATCAGGTTACGGCAGCGGAATACGATCAATTCTTCAGTTATCGATATGGTCTGCTCTACCAGAAGTTTTCTGATGAACCTTTCAACGGAAGAATTGTAACCATTGAAAATGGAGATAAAGGTGACTTTGTTTCTCAGGACGAGGCTTGGAAGAATGGCCGTAAGCACGGGGTGAGTTCCCGTTGGTTTTCCAATGGTATTAAAATGTACGAAAGAAATTACGATGAGGGAAAATGGCATGGCACTGTTACTCGTTGGTGGCCAAATGGACAAAAAATGTATGTTCGGGCATATACACAAGGCAAGAGAGTTGGTAAGGAAGCAACCTGGCGCTCCGATGGTACGCCAATTGATAGAAGTGGAATAGGTGCACCCTCGACCTCTACCGAATTTGGAAATTCCACAAACTCAGGTGATGGAGATTTACCGAGTATCTCGATTCCATCCTCATCAGAGACAACCGTGGAAGCTTTTCCCATTGTTCCAACTGCAGTTTCCGAACCAGTGACTTCTCCTGCCGAACCGGTAATTTCGAGTCCAACCGTGGAACCGCAAATGCCCGATGAAGCACCCGTCTTCGAACCCCTTGCTTTACCCGGTGATTCGGTAACTGAACCACCTGCATTTGAACCCATTGGAGATGCGGGTTTACCACCGCTCAATGAGGACGCACCTTCTTCAGATCTTCCTGATCTCCCAGCTTTTCCCGAAGTGGATATGAAGCAGGACTCCATTCCTGAAGGACTTCCTCCCTTAAGCACCGATGGTTTATCTGAAAGTGGGGATCTTCCTTCTGTACCAGCTGATTCGGATTCACCGAGTGAAGATCTCCCTCCGTTGCCAGGTTCCAGCGATCTTCCCCCTCCGCCGGCAGATAGTCTACCTCCATTGCCTGGAGCGGATACAGGAGGGTTGCCGCCTCTTTCAGAAGATCCGGGTGGCTTACCACCCCTGCCAGACGGTGGAGGGTTGCCACCTCTTCCGGGTGATCCAGGTGGTTTACCTCCATTGCCAGATGACGGCGGTTTACCTCCTTTACCGGATGACGGCGGTTTACCTCCTCTACCTGAGCTTCCCTGATATCGAAAAAGGTCCTGAGCTAGGATCGTTGATTGGATCCATGGATTCTGTCGCCATGGTGTTTGTTAACTGTTCGATTTAAGGAATTTTTTAACTCGTTCCACTTTTCAGGATTGTGATTTCCATAAAATGGATTTTAAAAAAACTCATGACTATTGTGGGTTAATCATGAATCTTTTTGTTTCAAGAGATGGGCAGACTTTTGGACCATACACTATGGAGCAGGCGAAGGAGTATCTCGATGCCGGACAGTTATTACCAAATGATTATGCCCTCATTGAGGGACAAGCTGAATGGAAGAGCCTAGCGGAATTAGTAGCTACCCAATCAACGGTAGCCACTCCACAACTCCAAGAACCTGAAGTTCAGACCATTGAACAAGAGAAGCCTAAACCCCAGGTCAGTGTAAAAGAAAACAAGCAGGGAAAAAAAGTTCGAAAAATAAAGGGTGGGGCAAAAGTACAGACCGTTTATGTTGCCCAGAAAAAAGGGATCGTTTCCAAGATTTTTTCTACAGTAATGGTTTTTAGCTTCATGATGTTGTTAGCAGTTGGTGGAATCGTAGGAGCTTATTTTGCCATGCCGGAAAAGTTGGGTCCTTTACTGAAAAAGTTTGGTGTTCCAATGGATCAACTACTTGCCCAAACACCAGTCGGAGATTCAGCTCCACAGGAGAAGGTCTCTTCAGAACCTAAAACCGCTGAAGAGATCGCATTGGACGCCGAATCTTTTCAAACTCTCCGAAAATCTGGAATTCGAATTCTCCCCCTAGAAAACGAGAAGGGTCTGCAGGTTATCGCGCCAGCCGATCCCCCTATGGAGGATGATGAATTGAATAGTTTGATGCCAATTGCCAGTCATGTCGTTTCTCTGGACCTGACAAACTCAAAAATTTCTGATTCTGGTATGGATTCCATTCTTAAACTGGTAAATCTGAAAAAACTGAATTTAGAAGGCTCTACCGAGCTTTCTGCTTCTGGGGCTTCCAAATTAAGAGCAATGAAAAAGCTCGAGCACTTGAACTTAATCAATGTTGCTTTGGAGGATTCCATCGTTGATGCCCTCCTAGATTTGGAGAGCCTCAGGGAAGTCTATCTTTATAATTGTGGAGTAGGGGAAGACGCGATCCAACGGTTAAAGACCGGGCGACCCAAGATGTTTGTGAACGCCGGCTAGGCTTTTCGATTTTTCACCTTACTCTTTCGATTCGGAAAACAGGTCGTACAGATTTTACAGGTCAGTCCATGACAGGCATGGGCTGGGCAATGTTCTCTTCCGTAATAGATAATTTGCAGGTGTAAATGATTCCATCTGTCTTTAGTAAAATGCCTTTTCAAATCCTTTTCCGTCTGGGTAACACTTTTCCCATTGGTCAATTTCCAACGTTGGGCTAGTCGGTGGATGTGAGTGTCCACCGGAAAAGATGGATGGCCAAAGGCCTGCGACATCACTACTGAGGCGGTTTTATGACCGACCCCGGGAAGGTCTTCTAATTCCTCAAAGGATTCAGGAACCTGGCCATCATGTTTTGCAAGGAGCAGTTGAGAGAGTTCGAAAATAGCTTTGGCTTTCCTGGGTGCCAAACCGCAGGGACGGACAATTTGATTAATTTCTTCAACGGATCGGCTTGCCATCTTTTTTGGGTTTGATGCTAGCCTGAACAAAGCTGGAGTAACCGTATTCACTCGAGCATCCGTGCATTGAGCTGATAATAAGACGGCAATTAATAAGGTATACGGATCTGAATGGTCCAGAGGGATTGGGGGTTCCGGATACAACTCATCTAATTTATCATTTATATATTTAACTCTCTCCTGTAACTTCATCAATTAAGATAGATTAATCGATGGAAACATTTAATTCAACAGCATCTCAATACTTAATTTAGACTGCCTAATATGAGACATATTGACTCTAGTTGTCGGCTTTACGAATGCTCTGTCACATCACTGTAAGGTGGTAATTATTGTATATAATGCTGTCATAAAGCGCTTTATGATAAAAACAGATTTGTAATCTAGTAAATTATTGAAGTAAAATTTTCGGTATGCAAATTGCATATTCAAAGCCATGAATATCGATCCTGAAAAATTTACCGAACTTGGTATCTCTGCAATTCGGGAGATGGCGGAGGTCGCCAAGCGAAATGGGCAACAGGAAGTAGAAGTATGGCATCTGCTTTCGGCACTCACATCTCAGGAAAATGGTATCGTTCCGGCCTTGCTGGAAGAAATGGGGGTTGGAACTGCTCCGGTACAACTTGCTCTTCAACGCGAGTTAAAAAATCTACCTAAAATTACCGGGGATGTAAATAAAGCTCGTTCCTATGCATCGGCTCCCTTGACGGAAGCTGTGGAGAAAGCACAGGGCATTTCCAGGGAAATGCAGGATGATTATATCAGCACCGAACATCTGCTCCTTGGATTGGCCAGTGTTGGAAAGCCCGCGACTTTCAAGCAATTTCTAAAGAATTTCGACCTTAGCGAAAAAAAGATCAAGGAAACCTTGAAAAATTTGCGGGGTGGGCAGAAGGTAACTTCTAAAACTCCGGAAAATTCCTTTCGTGCATTAAAGAAGTATGGGATTGATTTGGTCGAGCAGGCCAAAGCAGGAAAGCTGGATCCCGTAATCGGTCGGGATACGGAGATTCGGCGGGTGATTCGGATTCTATCGCGCAAGACCAAGAATAATCCGGTGCTAATTGGTGAACCGGGTGTCGGTAAGACCGCGATCGTGGAAGGTTTGGCCCAGCGGATCGTACGAGGTGATGTTCCCGAGGGCTTAAAGGATAAGACTATTTTTACTTTAGAGATGGGGTCCCTGCTGGCTGGAGCAAAATTCCGCGGAGAATTTGAGGAACGATTGAAAGCTGTGCTGACCGAGGTCAGTAAAGCGGAAGGCAGAATTGTCCTCTTTATTGACGAGATGCATACGATAGTTGGCGCTGGAAAGACCGAGGGTGCAATTGATGCGGGTAATATGCTTAAGCCTATGCTTGCCAGAGGAGAACTTCACTGTATAGGTGCGACTACCTTAAACGAATACCGCCAACACATTGAGAAGGATGCTGCATTGGAGCGACGCTTCCAAACCGTACTGGTCGATCAACCCAATGTTGACGATACCATTTCCATTCTTCGTGGTTTGCGGGAACGTTTTGAAATTCATCATGGGGTAAACATTCGGGACGAGGCACTGGTGAACGCAGCGGTTCTTTCCAACCGCTATATTTCGGACCGCTTTCTTCCCGATAAGGCCATTGATTTAGTCGACGAAGCCTGTGCCATGATTCGGACTGAGCTTGATAGTATGCCGGCCGAGCTCGATGAGATAAGCCGCCGAGTTTTACAGCTCGAAATCGAAGAAACCGCTCTTAAGCAGGAAAAGGATAAATCCAGCAAAGACCGCCTCGAAGTATTGCGTAAGGATTTGGGAAATGCCCGGGACAAAATGGAAACCATTAAACGCCAATGGGAGAACGAGAGAAAAGGAATCGATGATGTCCGGGTACTTCGGGAGCAGATCGAGTCCATGCGTGCGGAAATGGAACGGGCCGAACGGGCTTACGACCTAAACCTGGTTGCCGAGCTTAAACATGGTAAATTGCCCACCCTCGAAGCTGAGCTGGAAACCCTTGAGAAGGCCGAGAAAAAAGATGATTCGATTCTAAAGGAGGAAGTAACCGCCGAAGAAATTGCCGATATCGTTGCTCGCTGGACCGGTGTGCCGGTCACGAAATTAATCGAGGGTGAAAGAGAAAAACTTCTACGCCTGCAAAATATTTTACATGAACGGGTGATTGGACAGAACGAGGCAGTGGATGCGGTTTCTGAAGCAATCATGCGTGCCCGTGCCGGAATCAAGGATCCCTATCGTCCAATTGGTTCTTTTCTCTTTCTCGGTCCAACCGGAGTGGGGAAGACTGAATTGGCTAAGACACTCGCGGAGAGTTTGTTCGATAGCGAAAACAATGTGGTTCGCATCGATATGTCCGAATACATGGAGAAACACTCCGTTGCCCGCTTGATCGGGGCACCCCCGGGATATGTAGGATATGAAGAAGGTGGCCAACTAACCGAGGCTGTCCGTCGTAAACCATATTCGGTCATTCTTTTTGACGAAATCGAAAAAGCTCATCCGGATGTTTTCAATGTTCTTCTTCAATTGATGGACGATGGCCGCCTGACGGATTCGCAGGGTCGAACCGTGGACTTTAAAAATGTGGTGGTTATCATGACCTCCAATGTGGGCAGTCGTTATTTACAGGATAATTTAATCGATAATGAAATTTCCGAATCCGCACGAGAATCTGTAATGGCCGATTTACGGGATCATTTCCGTCCCGAATTTCTCAACCGGATTGATGACACCGTTTTATTCAAACCACTCTCACTGGAAGAAATTACTGAGATTGTTGATCTTTTACTTAATGCTTTGAATAAAAGACTCGAAGATCGAAAGGTATCGGTTGTCTTCACGGACTCTGCCAAGAAATGGATCGGGGAAAAAGGATACGATCCAACCTACGGTGCCCGTCCATTAAAGAGATTTTTACAGAAACAAGTTGAAACTCAACTTGCCCGTGCCCTGGTTGCAGGCGAAGTGGAGGAGGGAAGTGAGGTTGCCTTTTCGGTCAAGGATGATGAGCTTTTGATGAAGGTGGGTTAGATTTCTAGGCAATTTAAATTATCGAATCAGATCGATAACTGATTTTTCAATTACTCTTTTGTTGATCCAGGAAAAGAAAACCGCATAGAAACCAAGGAAAACTAGAGAACCAGAGGAAAACCCGGAGTTTAGATAAAGGCTCATCGATTCTGCTTTTTGAACCAGAAAATATTTCGCTCCGTGACTCAGTGTAAAAGATACGGCGATAATCCAAAAAAAGTGAACAAGAAAGCGACGGAAGAAGATTTGACTGACTTGATTTTTAGAAAAGCCAAGTAGCAATAGATTTCGAGCATGCTCGGCAGAGCGTGCGATCACCAGTCGATAACTGGTGGCAAAGGTAGCGATGGAGAGTAATGAGAGTAGCCCCCCAATCAGGCCCATTCCAGAAAAGATTCCTATCAGTGCTTTCTTGATCATGTCCTGCTCGGGGAATTCACGATTTAATTCATATTCATTATCCTTGATGAATTGAAGAAGAGATCTGGATGGTGTGTCCGCCACCTCGAGAATAATCCGTGAGGGTGAGATCACTTTATCTGACTGTTGGGTGGTCGTAGAAATGGGGGACCGGTTTGCTGGTTCACCAAGAGGGGAAATTTCCCAAGATTGAAAATCTTTTTCGTTCTTCATTTCATTGAGTTGTTGCAGTGTTTTTGGAGGTCCAGCTATCGTACCATTTTTCCAGAGAAAGAAAAACTCACCCGCCTCCGGTTGTCCAAATTCTTGGTTTGCCCAAGTAAGGAATCTTTCGGGTACCAGTACGCTGTTGATTCGTTTGCTGAAAGCGACAAATCGACCATCCAGAGTTGCTTCACGGTTTTGTCCGATGAATACTTCAATCGGCATGCCGGTTGCCGCTTCCATGGAAAGCGGAGGATATTCAACGCGGGAGGGAGCAAGCCCAAAATTCCAGAGATCAAGGTAGAACTTTGGGACCATGATGGGAACAAAGCTGGAATTTTCCTCCCATTCCCATTCCTCCGGTATGAAGTCTAGAAATTCGTCTGGAATTGACTCGAAAAATAAGTCTGCCTTGGCGGCGGATCCCATTCCAATTTTTCCAGTCGGCCATATGTAGACCGTCACTGGAAATTGATTTCTTACGAATCCACCGATTCGCTTGACTCCTTCCAGTTTGCCGATCTCTTCCAGTTCCTCGGAAGAAAACGCTTTACCCTGTTTTCCTAAGTTTACTAATGCTCCACCGACAACTTTCTTATTTAAAGTAAAATAATTTTTTGGACCCTCATGGCTTTCAAGATATTGGTTGGCATCCTGAAAGAATTGCAGGGCAAGAACCAGTAGTGTGGTGCCGAAAAGACAACCGATCGCGGCAATCGTAAGTTCCCGTTTGGGTCCGCCCGTTTGAAGGCAGGAAGAGAGGATTGAATTCTTTCCCTTCATAGAGTGTATTTCAGATCGAATTCCAGATTAGGAACCGAGCCAAGGGAGGAGAGAATAATTCCGGCATGGTTTTTGGATATGACTTCCTGAATAAGTTCACAGGCAAGCAATTGGTTTTCCTCGTCTAAATGACTAAATGGCTCGTCGAGCATTAGTAGTTGAAAAGGCTTTTGAAGGGCCCGAATGATGGCAATTCGCTGCCTTTGTCCGTGGGAGAGAGTGAAAACCGATTGCTCAAGGTGTGGAAGCATGCCCAATCGTTCCGCCATTTCATCAATGGAAGGGGACGCCGGATTTGGGTCCGGAATCAATCTAAGGTTTTCACGGGCGGTCAAATGAGGAAAAAGACGAAGGTCTTGAAAGACCAGGGAAATCGAATTTCGACGCAATGTTTCCCAGTTTTCATAGTTCAGCCCACGGGCACATTTTCCTTTAATCAACAACTTGCCCTGATAATCCTTTCGCAGTCCATAGATTAAATGAAGCAGCGTTGATTTCCCCATACCGGACTGTGCGGAAATCAAAATTTTGGAATTAGGTTTAATCACCAGGTCTTGATCCCAGATCTCGGAAGCCTTTATGATTTTTTCCGGCAGTGGAGTGGGAATGACCTGTTGCAGTTCTATTAACATGGGAGTAGGGAGAGCAGATTTTTTCCAAAGATCGCAGCTTTTTCTTCATCGTTGAATTTGCCCTCCCGACAGATTATTTCTTGAAAGGATGAAAAATTAGGTTCCTTTTGAGTTTTCGGGAAAATCCGCAGGGGGTAATCGGTTCCCCAAAGTAATTTCTCGCACCCTACAACTTGGATCAATTGTCGATAAATTCCAGATTCATATAGCAGAGGACATGCAGCCAGATCATAAAAAACATTGGTTAATTCTGATTTGATCTGCGGATTTAATTCGTAAAAGGGAAAGAGGCCACCGGCATGGGCAAGAATGATTTTAAGATCGGGGAATTGTCGTGCGATCCATAGAAAATCTTCAAACGGAGTGGGCACCCGACCCGGATATTCATGTCCCACGGGCTCGGTTACATGAAAGGTAACCGGCCATCCAGCATTACTAGCAAATTCCATGCAATTCATCCAGATTGGATCTCTGGGAGAAGAGCCTTGCACCCATGGATGACATTCTCCAATTCCAAGAAATCCCTGATCTCTTCTTCTCTCCAGTTCCTCAACCGGGTTGGCTAAACCAGAATGAAAGCTGGCAAATCCGATGAAGCGATTTGGGTCCTGATCGAGACAAGTCGCATAATAATCATTTTGCCACTGGCAGGTTTCCTGATTTTCCCAATACCAACCGAGAAGTACACAACGATCAATTTTAGCTTCGTCCATGTCATAGAGCATTTTCTCTCGATTTGCCCAACCCTGTAGGCTTGTTTTACCTGCAGGACGGACCAAATCCAACCAATGAAATTCCTGCCGCTTTTCGGCAAAGGATACCGGGTCTTGAATTACTTCATCGGGATATCGATGGGTGTGGGCGTCAATAATCACTGATGCCTATGATGTCCCATTTTATGCTGCTAAGCAAAGAACAAATTATCTCAATCTAATATTAGTGGATCTTCGTTAAAAGATAATCTTGAATCTATTTAAGAGATGCGTTTGAGATCGGTTTTTTTGGTTTAAAGTTCTCAAACTCTTGTTTGGATCTTAGATATTGTTTGATTATTTCCTGATCGCTTGAAGAAAATCTCTGAACTGGGAAAGTAAACAGTTTTTTGTCTACTGAAAGAAGACTAACTTTTTGGTAATCTGCACTATGCAAGGAGGCTTCAATTTTACGACCATCTAACATAGACCAGTATCTAAGATTGGTCGAAGGAGTAGTCCTTACATTAAATTGCCCAAAGACATTTTTGGCCGCTTCTAAAGCAATTTCTTGAATATGCTCATCCGATATCGCATTCCTTGCAATTCTTTTGATATGCTCATCCGAGATATTGATACTTTGAGGTGAATACAATGAAACTATTTGCTCTCTGTAAAAAATAGCGGCAAGCAACATTAGTGTAATAAATATTGAATAAATTTTCATGAACTTATGATAAAAAACTTTATCCTATTCAGCGATTAAAATAAAGTAAACACGAACCTGTCTTTTGCTTTTTGTGTTTTAAATCTGTGCCAAGATGCAAAAACAAAAAAACTTTAAATTATTCAGATGAATCAACTTTTGATTTTTCCGGAGTATTGGATAGCTGTTGTGCTAGAGATGCCTCGATAAAAGCGGCGAATAAAGGATGTGCTTTATTTGGTTTGGATTGAAACTCAGGATGAAATTGTACCCCCACATACCACGGGTGATTTTCAACCTCCATGATTTCAACCAAATCCCTTTCCGGATTTACTCCGGAAACGAGCAAGCCAGATTTTTCCATTTGCTCGCGGTAAGAATTGTTGAATTCGAATCGATGACGGTGTCTTTCCGATACTTCATCTTTGCCATATGCGGTATGAGCTGAAGAACCAATTTTTAAAACACAAGGACAAGCACCAAGTCGCATGGTCGCACCTTTGTCTTCAATTGATTTTTGATCATCCATGATGTGAATCACCGGGTCAGGAGTATTGGGATCGAATTCTTCACTGTTGGCATTTTCCAGACCCAATACATTGCGGGCAAAGTCTATAACTGCGATTTGCATACCCAAGCATAAGCCAAAGTAGGGAAGGTCATTTTCACGGGCGAATTTCGAGGCGAGTACTTTTCCTTCTGTTCCGCGGTCTCCGAATCCACCAGGCACCAAAATACCATTGAGATCTCCAAGGTGAGCATCCGGTCCGTCCTTTTCGATGTCTTCCGCATCAATATGGATTACTTCGACCTCGCAATCATTTCGTATCCCGCCATGAACCAGTGATTCGTTTACCGATAGATAGGAATCCTGTAGGTCCATGTATTTACCAACCATTCCAATTCGAACCTTGTGTTTCGGATTAAGGAGGCGATGAACCACCTCTTCCCACTCGTCCAGTTTAGGGGCCGGTGCGTCCAAGCCGAGAAATTGTGTAACTAACTTATCCAGACCTTCCTTCTTTAACATGTGAGGTAGCTCATAGATGGAATGGCTCACATCCATTTCTTCAATAACCGCTTCTTTGGGGACACTACAAAAGAGGGAAAGCTTTTCCCTGATTTCCTCAGTTATGGGTTGTTCGGTTCGACAAATCAAAATGTCGGGTTGGATCCCGATCTCACGGAGCTTGGCCACGCTTTGCTGGGTTGGCTTTGTTTTTAGTTCGCCGGCTGCCCGCAGGCTGGGTAACAGCGTCATATGAATGAAAAGAACATTTGCTTTCCCGACTTCGCTGGCAAATTGACGCATGGCTTCGGTAAATGGTAGCCCTTCAATATCGCCGATAGTACCCCCAATCTCAGTGATTAAAACATTTACCCCTTCTCCAGCTGCATGGATCCGATCCTTGATTTCATTGGTAACATGGGGGATGACCTGAACGGTCTTACCAAGATAATCCCCACGGCGTTCCTTACGGATGACCGATTCATAAATTTGTCCGCTGGTAAGGTTGTTGAAGCGGGAAAGTTTACCAGAGGTAAATCTCTCATAATGTCCGAGATCAAGATCGGTCTCGGCTCCATCATCCAAAACATAAACCTCACCATGTTGAAAGGGGCTCATTGTGCCAGGATCCACATTCAGATAGGGGTCAAATTTCTGGATTCTGGTGGTCAGTCCACGCTGTTCCAAAAGGGCACCCAGCGCACCGGATGTCAGCCCTTTCCCCAAGGATGAAACCACCCCACCAGTTATGAAGATATATTTCATGAATTCCTGAATTATCAATGACACGGAGAGACTGATACTTGCAACTCTCTTTTGTTCACACTGAAAAAGAAGAGAATTAAACAACCAATCATTTGGAACAAGTATTAATCTAACTAATTGTCTCTGCTTATAATGGAAACTTATTTAAATTTGTACTCGTCATTTGCTTGTGGGGGTTCAAAAATCCAATATCAATAATCTATATCCCACCATGTTTAGCAGTTCATTAGGAAAAAAATACCTTATGGCGATCACTGGTATCGTATTGATCGGTTTCGTGTTTGTTCATATGGCTGGCAACCTGCAAATCCTAATGGGGCAGGAAAAGATCAATGCGTACGCCCACACTCTTCAAACCTTACCACTTCCAATTCTTTGGGGGTCCCGTCTCTTTCTCTTGGTCTGTGTTGTATTGCACGCTTGGACGGCAATTGTTTTAATCCGTGAAAATCGAAGAGCAAGACCCAATAAAAACGAGGTGGAAGAAACGAAGAGGGCGGGATTATCATCCCTGCGGATGGGATTTACCGGTACAATTCTTCTCTTCTTTATCGTTTTTCACCTATTGCATTTTACCGTCCGCACGATTTATCCTGAATACAACGAACTTCGCACCACTGTTGGGGCTCCTGTAGGTATGGAGGTTCATGATGTCTACAGCATGGTACTTGCTGGATTCAAGCATACCTGGGTTTCGGTTTTCTATGTCATTTCTATGTTTTTGCTTTGTGGTCACTTGGGGCATGGATTTAGCAGTGTCTTTCAATCCTTGGGCATCCGCTCTGAAGCATGGCGTCTGAAGATCGATTGGGCAGCGAAAGGATATGCCTGGATCATTTTCTTGGGCTTTTCTATCGTGCCGATATTAGTGTTAGGTCAGAAGTTTGAAATTCTCTCTTTCTTCGAACCATCAATTTTTTCCGAACCTTTGGTATCCAAATAGGGTCCTAAACAAACTAACGATATGAAACTCGATTCAAAAATTCCCGAAGGTCCACTTTCTGAGAAGTGGGATAACCACCGTTTCTCTTCCAAATTGGTGAACCCAGCGAACAAACGGAAATATCGAGTAATTGTAGTGGGTTCAGGCCTTGCTGGCGGTTCTGCTGCCGCTACCCTCGCTGAACTTGGCTACAATGTCGATTGCTTCTGTTATCAGGATTCTCCAAGAAGGGCTCACTCCATCGCCGCTCAGGGTGGAATTAATGCCGCCAAGAATTATCAAAACGACGGAGACAGTATACACCGTCTATTTTACGACACCGTCAAGGGTGGGGATTTTCGTTCCCGTGAGGCAAATGTTTACCGACTCGCTCAAGTCAGCACCAACATCATTGATCAGTGCGTCGCTCAAGGTGTTCCCTTTGCCCGTGAATATGGTGGGCTTCTCGCAAACCGTTCATTCGGTGGTGCTCAGGTCAGCCGTACTTTTTATGCCCGGGGACAAACCGGACAGCAACTCCTGCTCGGCGCATACAGTGCATTGAGCCGACAAATTGCCACCGGACAGGTCAAGATGCACACCCGTCAGGAAATGCTAGATCTTGTAGTAGTGGACGGGCATGCCAAAGGAATCATTACCCGCAATCTGGCCACAGGGGAGACCAAGGCTTGGACTGCTGATGCTGTACTACTATGCACTGGGGGTTACGGGAATGTTTACTACCTTTCAACCAACGCGATAGGTTGTAATGTAACTGCAACTTATCGAGCATATCGTCGAGGTGCTGGCTTTGCCAACCCATGCTTTACCCAGATCCACCCAACTTGCATTCCAGTATCGGGGGATCATCAATCCAAGCTGACCCTGATGTCAGAGTCTCTACGAAACGACGGTCGAGTTTGGGTTCCGAAAAAGTCCCAGGATTGCAATAAAAACCCTAATGACATTCCAGAAGAGGATCGTGATTATTATCTGGAAAGAAAGTACCCGAGTTTTGGTAACCTTGCACCCCGAGATATTTCCAGTCGGTCGGCTAAGGAAGCCTGTGACGAAGGTCGTGGAGTAGGTCCCGGGGGTAGGGGAGTTTATTTGGATTTTGCGGACTCCATTTCTCGTCTTGGTGAAAATGTTATACGCGAAAGATACGGTAATCTTTTCCAAATGTACGAACGCATTACCGGCGAAAACGCTTACCATCGTCCAATGCGGATTTATCCTGCCATCCACTACACCATGGGTGGTCTGTGGGTGGACTACAACCTCATGACAACCATTCCCGGTTGCTTTGCATTGGGTGAAGCGAATTTCTCTGACCACGGAGCAAACCGCCTCGGAGCCAGTGCCTTGATGCAAGGCTTGAGCGATGGTTATTTTGTCATTCCCTACACCATCGGAGATTATTTGGCCCGCTCCGGCAACGGTTCGATCAGTCCGGATTCTGAAGAAGTCAAGGAGGTGATGGAGTCGGTTCGTGAACGGGTTGATCAACTTACCTCCGCAAGCGGAAAGCGCTCTTCCAGGTCCTATCACAAGGAATTAGGGCAAATCATGTGGGAATACGCGGGAATGGCCAGAAATGCAACCGGTCTGGAAAAAGCAATTGGACAAATCCAGGATTTAAGGGATGATTTCAATAAAAATCTATTGGTACCAGGAAGTGGAGATCAATTAAACGCCGAGCTCGAAAGAGCAGGTCGTGTCCGTGACTTTTTGGATTTTGGTGAATTGCTTTGTCGGGATGCTTTGGAAAGAAACGAGTCCTGTGGTGGGCATTTCCGCGAGGAGTACCAGACGGAAGACGGAGAAGCTACCCGAGACGATGAAAATTTCGCCCATGCAGCAGTCTGGGAATACAAAGGTGATGGAGTCACTCCGGAACGGCACAAGGAAGAACTTAAGTATGACAATGTCAAACTTGCGGTTCGCAGTTACAAGTGAGGAAATTTGAATGAAATTGATTCTTAAAGTTTGGAGACAGGATGGAGCGGATGATGAAGGCCGCTTCGAAATCCATCAGTTGGATGGAGTGTCGGAAGACTCTTCCTTTTTGGAAATGATGGATCAACTCAACGAACAATTATTGGAAGAAGGTAATGAACCGGTACTTTTCGATCACGACTGTCGTGAGGGGATTTGCGGAACTTGTTCTCTGACTATCAACGGATTTCCTCACGGACCAGAGAATTCAACCACCACTTGCCAGTTGCACATGCGCAAATTTAATGACGGAGAAACCATCACCATCGAACCGTTCCGGGCAAGAGCGTTTCCAGTTGTTCGGGATCTGGTGGTCGATCGTTCGGCATTTGACCGGATAACTCAGGCGGGCGGTTACATTACCGTTCGCACAGGAAGTGCTCCGGATGGAAATGCTTTGCCGGTACCCAAAGATGATTCGGACAAAGCAATGGATGCTGCTGCATGTATCGGTTGTGGGGCTTGTGTTGCTTCCTGCAAAAATGCATCTGCGATGTTGTTCACTTCGGCCAAAGCAGGCCACCTGAATCTGCTTCCACAAGGACAGGCGGAGAAGGATAAACGGGTACTTGCAATGGTTTCCGCAATGGACGAGTCAGGTTTTGGAAATTGTCGAAATTACGGGGAATGCTCGGCTGCATGCCCCAAAGATATTTCATTGGATTACATTGCCAAATTGAATCGCGATCACGCTAAGGCAAAGCTGAAAAAGATTTTTGCTTAACCTAGACTACGGGGAGCAATCCTCATTTTGGTTGCGACAATCTTCATCCTTTGGATGATATAGGGAATGTCTAAGGATTCAAAGCAGGTTACTTGGGGAGGTCGGTTTTCAGAAAAACCGGATGCTTTGATGCAGGTGTTTGGAGAATCAGTGTCCTTTGATATGCGCTTAGCGGTCTACGATCTAAGAGGCAGTCTGGGGCATGCTTCGATGCTCGCTCATGTTGGACTTTTAACCGAAAAGGAATTTAAGTCCATCGAACAAGGAATTCAGGAATTATTCGAAGAAATAAAAAGTGATTCTTTCCCTTGGAAGCTTGAATTGGAAGATGTTCATATGAATTTGGAGCAGGCACTTCGGGCTAAGACCGAAGCTGCGGATAAATTACACACTGGAAGAAGCCGCAATGATCAGGTTGCCACCGATATGCGTTTGTTTTTCAAGGATGCCTGCGAGCAAGTGAAAACCGGATTAGAAGGTTTGATGCTCTCGATTCTTTCTCTGGCGAAGCGATACGCAGATTTGCCAATTCCCGGATATACCCATTTGCAGCGGGCTCAACCCGTTACGGTTGGGCATCACTTGTTGGCTTATTTGGAATCCTTCGGCAGAGATCACGAACGCTTTTCTCAGGTCGCGGAACATGCAAATGTTTGCCCCTTGGGTTCCGGGGCGATTGCCGGTTCCACCCTTCCGATCGACCGAGAATTCACGGCCAAAGTCCTTGGTTTCGTAGATTCGGAGGGAAATCCAAGAATCACTGCAAATGGTATGGATGCAGTCGCTGATCGTGATGTGTTCATCGAATTTGGGAACGCTAGTTCCACCTGTGCCCTGCACTTGTCCAGGCTTGCTGAGGACATGATACTTTGGAATTCAACGGAATTCAGCTTTATCGAGTTACCGGATGCCTTTACGACCGGATCATCTCTGATGCCTCAGAAAAAAAATCCCGATTCATTTGAATTAATTCGCGGAAAGACCGGTCGAATCATTGCCAATCTTACCAATTTATTGATCACAGTCAAAGGGCTTCCCCTTACTTATAATCGGGACCTTCAAGAGGACAAACCACCGGTTTTTGATTCTTTGGATCAGCTCAGTCAGTGTCTGGCAGTTGCCTCCGGATGTTTGTCCACTGCTTCCTTCAATGAGGGAAACTGTCGCTCTGCTGCATCCGATCCCTTATTACTCGCAACGGACCTCGCGGATTATCTGGTTGAGCAGGGCATTCCATTTCGAAAAGCCCATCATGTGGTTGGTGAATTGGTCGCATTAAGCGAGAACAGGAAAGTTTCTCTGCCTGATTTGTCGGATGCCGACGCCCTAGAAATTTGCCCGGAATTGAAAGAAGACTGGCGTGAGGTTTTCAATTTGGACCGCGCTTTTTCGAAACGGGAGAAGCCAGGGATGCCAGGACCCGGAGAGATTGCATCAAGGATTCAATTTTGGGAAGGAATTCTTCAAGCCTGAATCAGAGCCCGCTCAGGTTAGGGCTGGTGTTTTTCATTTCGGTTGTACTCGTTCATCCGAGTATGGCCCGTACTTGGAAGAGTACAAATGGCACTGAAATAGAAGGCGAGGTTTTTCAAGTGAAAGATGAGAGGGTCGGCTTACGGATCGATGGAAGAGATTATTTTTTCTCTATATCCCGTTTTCAAAAAGCGGATCAAATCTACCTGAGAAAGTGGGGAGCGGAAGAAAGATGCGGATCCTGTGCCGGTAAGATCAACGGTGAATTCAGGGAGGCTGGAGACAAGAAATATCATCGGCAATGCTTTCGTTGTCTGGCTTGTCGAAAAGTATTTGAAGGGGGAGATCGGTTGGCCAAGGATCCCTGGGGTGGCTTGGTTCACATGGACCACCAGTCGAGTATTTCTACTTGCGATAGTTGCACGCGATTCTTTCGAAGGGATGAGGCGAATCCAAGGCAATTTTTTCGGGATGGCCGGGTAACCTGCGGAGTTTGCTTTAAGGATGGAGTCTTTGGTTTTGAAAAAGTCTATCAAGTAAGAGATCGAATCGTTCCGATTTTGCGGGGAGTTGGGATGGAATTGAAGGTAAATTCCATCCGGATCGAGCTGGTGGATCGTGCCTTTCTCAACCGGGAGGCAACCCGGATTAAGGCAACTGGAAAACTGAGAGGCTTGACCTTGACGAAATACAAGATCACACGCGGACTAAATCTTACAGATGCATCCTTTGAGCATCGGATCTATCTTCTTTCTGGTTTGCCATATGTTGAGTGCATCTCGGTCCTTGCCCATGAATATGCCCATGTTTGGCTAAATGAACGATTTATTGAAATTACACCAATGGAAATGGAAGGCTTTTGTAACCTGATTTCGGAAATTTGCCTGGCACAGGACAAATCCAAAGCATCGACACTGTTACGGGAAAATATGATTCAAAGTAAGGACCCGATCTATGGTCGGGGATTTCGAGAGATGAGGGCCAGATTAAAAGCTTTGGGGTGGAATCAACTACTGGCGGAAATGCTTTCCAAATCCAGTCCGCCTTGAGGAAAGGATTTAGTTTTATCGCTGATAGATGGGTAAATAGTGATACTTTACCGCGAGTGCGAGCAAGGCCATGGAGGTTGCATAGACTTCCCCATGACCGGACTCCGCATTACCACCTTGCCACGAACCGCTTTCCTTTTGCATGGGCAAAAGAATTTCTTCGACCCATTTCCGACCCATCTCGGCGTGTTCATTTCCCCTTTGATACATTGCTTGGGCGTAATAGTAGGTACCATAAAAAAAATATTTTCGATTCGCTTGTGGCTTATGTTTTAGCAACCAGTCAGCACCACCTAGAACAAATGGGGATTCATATTCCCCGCAGACTTGCATCGCGAGCAGACCAGCAGCGGTAGTGGTGTATTCTGGATGTCCACCCGGTTGATAGGCAAAGCCAGACACTTTATCCATTGGATTGCCTTGTTCATCCAGCTTGGATTTATAGGACCTTTTTAAATATCCAACCGCATCCGAAATCGCTTTACCAGGAACCTGAAGCCCGGCATTTTTTGCGGATCGTAAAGCCATTAGTTGCCAAATGGTTACGGATAGATCCGAGTCTCTGGAATCTGGGGTATAGCGCCATCCACCCTGTTGAGCTTTATTTTTATTCACCTTTTGAGAACGAAGAATCAGATCAATTGCTGATTGTGATTTTTCTCGGATCACTTGGTCTACTTGGTCATCCATTCCCATTCCCAGCAATTCTGTCAGGGTCAAGGTAATGATACCATGCCCGTACATTCTTCCTCCGTTTTTACCAAAATAACCAATTTCATCCTGATTTTTGTCGTGGAGTATATAATTCAGGGCACGAGCCATTGCTTTCCCGTTTTCATTCGGGTGGATTGGCAGGTGACCAACCGCAGCCAAAGACATTACAGAAAGTGCGGTTATTGCAGTGGGGTGATTTTTATCAAAGATGGAACCATTATCTTTTTGTTGTTTCAAAATGTATTGAATACCAGATTCAATTGCTTGATCTACTTGATCGCGTTTAAATGGGTTTTTCCAGTCCGATGCCTCTAGCTTACTGTTGGATTCTTTTAAATCCATTTGTGCCAAAGCAAAAAAGGGTGAGCAAAAAAGATATAGAATTTTCACAGAACTGAGAAACAAGGAAGATACTACTAATTTCATCACTTATTGGTCCTAGCCTTGGATGACATTGCCTGGAAGTATGCTTCTACTTGATTTCGATAGTTTTCGGATATTCTTTCTCTTTTTGCTTCCATCAGGTCTTTCGCAAGTCTAGGAGGTAATTTCCCCCAATCTTCCGGTCCAATCTCCTGCTCAAGGGTCGGAATTTCTTCGACCTCCTGATCCTTTTCTAATTTATATTCACCCTCGCCAGAAGTGAACTGATTTCCCTCTGTCTCCCTCAGAATCTGAGAGCGCTTTTGGGACATGGATTGTGCATGGGATTCCGTTGCCATTCGGAGGGCTTGCAAAGCCTGTTCAATAGCCAGAGGATTAGAGTAAGTACTGTAAGACTGATTCCCACCGGCACCATAACCTCCTTGCTTTTGGTCATCGATAGCTTCTTTTGAGGTTTTGGAGTTAGGTGGTGATATTGGGTCCGCCATTTCTTCGCCGGATGAACCTGAGCTTCCTAGAGTTTCCGGGCTTGGTTTAAGTGAGGTTTCTAAGAATGAATTCTCCGCACCAAATATGGCTTGATCTAAAGCGTCCAAGGTTTGAGCAAGCACTTCACTGACTTCGGGGTCCGAGAAGGGGGAACTATTTTCGAATGGGTCGGTTTTACTCTCATCTTGGTTGGTTCCTTGGTTCTCCATGAATTTGCTTGGGCTCGTGTTTTCACCAGACGGTAAATTTTCAAGGGCATTGATTTGTTTTTCCAATGCTTGCCCGATTTCATTTAACGCCATTCCAGCACTGGGAAGCTCCGCCATTTCCAATTCGGAAAACTCAGGAGATTTCGGTAATTGATCGAGTAAATCTTGAGCGTCAGCCGCCAAATCGGAAGCACTAGAAGCTTGTTGCTGAGCTTGCTTGGCTTGTTTCGATACCTGTAGTGCCTTGTTCTGGGCAATATCTGCTTGTTTTTGAGCAATGGAAAATCGCTTTCCCGCTTGTTTCGCCTCTTCCATAGATTGCCGGGCTTTTTCCTTAGCTTTCTTCATTTCGGATCCACTGGAATCACTGGTTTCCAGGTTTTTTACCAATTCCGCATCCTGCCGGGCCTGTTCCATCGCAGCTTTCATTTCAGTGTTCTCTTTTTTGGCTGATTCATTGGAAGCATTGGCTAAGCTTTGGGCTTCCTTGGCTTGGGCAGAAAGATCATTGGCGATTTCCTGCAACTCAGTTTCAGCGAAATTTGCTTGTTCACTGAAGGATTCCGCTTGGTTTTGAAGTTTTTCAAAAGTGGGGTTTTCCTCGAGTAACTTCTCCGTCGATTTCACTTCGTCTGAAAGTTCTACCGCTACCTGCTCGTTTCCACTCGGCTCTTGATCCCTTAAATTGTTGGATAATTTTTTTGCCGTTTCAGCTAGTTCTTCAAGCTGATTGGCTAAGGCCTGGTTTTCCAGAGCTTGTCCGGTTTCTGGGATTTGATCGAGGGCAGTGCTCTTGGTCGCGTCGGCCAATTCCTCAAGCGATTCACCAGCCATTTGATTTTCCAGCCTTTGTTCATGCCTAGCCGCCCGGGCCAAGTCTTGAGAAGTTTCAAAAGTGTTTTCAGCAAGTTGATTTTGAGTCTCTTCCGCTTGAACCAGTATTTCAGGATTTCCTTTGGCTTCATCCGTTAATTGGTTGAGGGCATCGGCAAGTTTAGCAGCCTGCTCTTGAAGTTCCTGCGCTTCCTTTGAGGCTTCCTGGGCAAGTTTTATCCCCCTTTCAGAAGCTTCGGCAATCACATCTTCTTGCTTGGGATCCACGAGGGCATCCGCTATTTTTTGTGCCTCCTCCGCCCTTTGATTCAATGCATCTGTAACCTCTTTGGCGTTTTCCATTTCTTTTTTAATCTGCTCTGCGGATGCCTTGAATTCTTCGACTTCTTGTTTAGCCAATTCGGTTTCTTTATCTTTTTCCCTTAACGCTTCGATTTGTTCAGCAAAATCATTCTCCGCCTCTTTCAAATTTTCTTGAAGAGTTGGATCCTCTTGGCTTTGGTCAACCATATCTTGGGCTCGCTCAAGGGCCTTCTTGGCATTGAACGCTTTTTCCTTGGCTTTTTCTGACTCGATTTGTCGAGCTAGAGATTTTTGCTGAGCTTCTTGTGCGAGTTGCTCTTGTTCCCTTGCTTTTTCTTGTAAGCTTTCCGCTTCCTGTTTTCTTTTCTTGGCAAGTTCCTGGGTTTGCTCCGCTATCTGTTGAGCAGATTCAGGAGTAAGCCCAGCTTGAGTATCAAGTTCCGCAGCGATCGCATCCAAATCATCCTTCGCCTGCTGAAGGGACTCAGCAAGTTCGAGAGCGGCGTTCTTCAATTCCTGCGTAGTTGCTTCTTCTTCGCTTGCATCTTTCATCTTTTGGGCAACCTCTTCGAGTCGATCCCTGGACTCTTTGGCTTTTTGTGAGGAGGTTTCGGCCTTGGCTTGATTTGCTTGTTCATGAACCGGATCAATCTTTTCTTTCGCCAGGGCACTAGACTTCTTTGCGAGCTCGGTGAGCTCCTTAGCGAGATTTTCCTTTTGCTTGCTAATGGATGAGTCGAGATCCTCCATTTTTTTGCTGAATTCTTTCTCTTGGGACAAGGTTTCCTGTAGCTGTTCTTTCGCTTGTTCAACCGTATCCTGGGCAAGGTCAGAGAGTTCCCTCTTCATCGGTTCATTTTGTTCAAGTTCTTTTTCTAATGCTGCAAGTAATTTCTCTGGAGCAAGTTGAGCTAGGTCGGCGAGTCGTTCGGCTTGTTCATACTGCTCTTCGATTTCATTTTTGACTTCAAGCGTATCCTCCATCTGTCTAAGTTCTGGCCTGGAGTTGGCTAAGGTATTAGGATCATTTAAATTCTCAAAGTGCTCTGCGATCAAATTCAATTCCTGGATTTGTTTCTCTTGCTCATTGATCGTTTTTTCTCCTGAAATCTTTAATTCCTCCGCGTTTTGGGCCAGAGTTACTTGCTCAAGATTTTCTTCCACTGCTCGCTCTCTTTCCTCAACTAATGCAGCAGCCGCATCCGAGTCTCTCGCTAGTTCTCGTCCTTCCTGGTCTAATAAATTTTGAATATTGGCCTCTTGCCTAAGAGCTTGAGCAAAATTTTTAATCGAATCTCCAATCTCTTGTTGTAGTTCATTGAGTGAAACAAGACCCTCTCTTTTTTCGGCGAGGTCCAATTCCTCGTCTTCCGTGAGTTCTTCCAATTTCTTTTTTTGAGTCTGATTTTCCTGGGCTAGTTCTCTCGCGAGTTCCGAAAGGGTCGGGGCTGATTGATTAACAAATGACCGAGCCTGGATCACCTCTTGTTTGATTAACCGGATGATTTCCTGGAGCTCTTCAAAAACTTTTCCTGCCGGCACGATTATGGATTTGGACTGGTGGTTTGAGGACTTAACCCGGGCTTGCATTTCCTGAATCAACAACTTTCGAAAGGATTGGTTCGGCAATTTCCTCATCCGATCGATCGCATCCTTGGAAACTCTTAATCGGTTCATCATATCCAGAGCTGGTTTCCAGACCGCTTCGCTTCGCCCCCATTGCCGAGCGGATTCTGGACCATTCCATCGGCTTGAATCGACACTTTCTTGCCTGATGAAGAACAGCACTTGGTTCGCTGAACCAATTAAATGATGCTGGAGCGTAAGCAAATGGAAAGCCTTACCGAGTTTCTCAGACCTTTCGGATAAGGTGGATAGGTCTTCCCGGGCACCGGGGTGGGCTGCCCGAACTTCCTTTTGCAGCTGGATCAATGCTCTTCCGGTTTGACCCGCATCTTTTACGAATAGTGAGTTCTGATCTTTTCTAGCCTGTTCAATCACGGCCCTCATCATCGTTTCAGCTGTTATTGTACTCATTGCCGAGAGGACTTCACGGGGTAGAAAGGAAGAATCTGCAGGCCTGGCTCGAACCAAGCGGTCCCATTTTCTTTTGAGGTCATCCCAGTAAGTATGATGGGGTTCAAGATTCCAGAAGAGCTCTTCCGGTTTCTTTCTGAAAGATTCTTTGGTCTTGGACGCAAGTTTTCGTTGGGCTTCTTGTAAGATGCTATGAATACTTTTTTGCCAGGCTTCGATTTGTTTTTCGAGTTCTTTCCCGTTCTGAATTCCATCGACCAAGGACTCAAGCAGCTTTATTTGTTCGGAATTCAATCTCTTTATCGAGGAGGAACGGATCCAATCTTTGGAATAGGAAAGGGTTTGAGCTATCGGTTCCCACTGGTTCAGGGCAACTTCCTGCCGTCTGGCAAGAAAGGGCATTGCCTTCTTGTTTCGATAATCTTCCAACAATTCCTGCTGTCTTCGATGCAAGGAATGCAGGTAGGAAACCGCCACCATTTCTGCGTGTTGATTGAGAATATCCTGACCAATATTTTTTAGGTTTCCAGAAATTCTTTTTCGCTTGCTTGTAATTTTCGAAAACTCGTGGCTACTGGATCGAATTCGGTTTGGATCCGATTCCATCTCGATTTGATCAACCAAGTTTTTCCAATGGGTTGCCAAACTTGTAAAGATTTGCCCTTTTGCCTGAGCATAAATCGACACCTCATGAGAGTCTGCCCCTCTGGGCATTTTCAGGAGCGTTTGCAACGAATGATGGTAAGCAGGATCGGCAACCGAAAGAAATCCTGCCTCTACTAGGCTTATTTTTTCCAGCCAGGTATTTTTTGAAACTTTTTGCTGATGAAAATCTCGCTGGGTTTCCTGAATGATTTTTTGAGACTGAGAGCATTGATCGTAAAGCGTATCAAGCTTGGCAATGATTTCCGCCTTCGCTTCAAGCAGTTTGATACTACTTAGGTCGAAATCTCGGGAT
The DNA here is from genome assembly GCA_036127675.1 of Verrucomicrobiota bacterium. Taxonomy (GTDB): domain Bacteria; phylum Verrucomicrobiota; class Verrucomicrobiia; order Opitutales; family Seribacteraceae; genus Seribacter. The sequence goes on along the minus strand of JAYYRA010000011.1, from coordinate 15,276 downwards.
ACGATCGATAATTGAATTATTTCCGTTTCCGCATTTGTGCCTTTCAAGTCTTGAGCTCTTAACTTTAAAAGAGCTTGCGTTCCAGGCTTCAACTTGTGACCCAAGAGATCGAGTTGAAAGGAAAGACCCACATTTTTTTGTCCTCTTGGATTAAGCAACTTGGGGATAGGAAAGGATTTCCAGGCATCTTGATTTTTCTTGAGCATATACTCAACTCGGGCCAGACCAAGGTCATCTTTGGCCAATGCTGAAAAGCTCAAGAGGTCATTAGGTGCAACCAGTAGGGTGTTCTCCACCGGTTCAATCCATTCGATCGATGGTGCCAGATCGGGTAGGACCGAAATTTCAAAATATGAGGTGGGTCGACTTTCCCATCCAAGCCTGAGATCGATCAGGTTTTTTAATCGGTAAATACCCGGATCCATCAATTGAATTTTCGTTTGGAGAAGATTTTTTTCCTGTTCGGGAATGAGCTGCCTAAGCTCTTGGTTTTTCCCAGTCCATTCGATTACTAAGTTTCCAGATTTCACTTCCTGACTGAGTTTCATTGATAGCTCAACTTGAGTCCCTTCCCAGGCTTCAAGATCTCCATGACTCTCCTCTATCTCCACCGGTTTGAGCTCAGAATATTTCGGGAATATAAACTTTTTAGAATATTTGGAGACGAAAGGCCGGGAGCCAACTTCCATGGTGTGCCATTCGGTTTGTGGAGCCTGATCAATCAGGACACGATATTCAAACCTTTGTTTTCCCACATTGTAATCTACAAAAAATTTTCCTGGTTCTCGTTTGGATAAAGGAACCACTTCCTTTTTCTCCAGGCTTTTGGTTTCCAGGCTAATTTCTTCAAACCTAAGTCCTTCATATTTTGGTTTTATCAAGGCAACAAAACGTAAAGGTTCATTTGTGGGAGTGCGGGTAACATTCTCATCAGGTGCCAAAATCCGAACTTGAAAGCCAGTGATAGGGGGAAGGTTTGCACCGGGCATCATTGCCCTTTGCATCAGCAATTTTAAATCACTCCCAAATTCAGGAATTTGAAAAAGTCCCAAGGTCAGAATTACTAAACCAGCGGAAGCAAGTAACCAATTTTTGAGCCTACCCAAGGGAAGAATACTTTTAATATCGATCTTGCTGGCTTTGGTAGAGGCTTGTTGCTGTACGAGTTGGCGAAAAATTGTCGAATCTGCCGTAGATGGATCTGCCATACCCAATTCCACCGCTGAGATTAAATCCTCTTGTAAATCCGGAGAAGATTGCTCGAGGATGCGGGCCAGTTTTTTTGCACTTGGTAATTGCAAAAGAGGATGGATACAGGATTTCCAAACCATTAGAGAAACAAAAGCATATCCAGCAATCGAAAGTACCTGCCTTAATTTATTTTCCATCCGGGCTTCGGATAGGTAATCAATCAGAGCGATCAAAATAAAGGCACCAAAGAAGCAGAGAATTGCAGTGCATAAACCTCTAAGCAGGATCAAATTTCGTCTGCGGATACGAAAATCATCAAGCTTGCGGGAAATGACAGGATCTAACTTTTGATTCATTTAAGTGTTTAGATAGTAGATTATAACATACCCGCCCTTTTACGGAGTAACATTTCAAGACCAAGGAGAAATACCACTACTCCAAGCCAACCAAAACTTTGCCAAAGGTTAAGCTCGTTGATGATGATTCTTCCCGAGCTAATCGGACGGAGAACTTCTTTAAGTTCATGAAAATTTTCTTCCCGGAAGAAACCGCCCCCTGAAGCATCTGCCATTTCAATTAGCAGGTCTTCGTCACAAGTGAGAAAACTTTTTTCCTGATTGGGTCCTTCATTGATATTGAAGGGCAAACGTTTTTCGGAGAATTCCATCTCATCGATTAGGGTGGGAGCACGGATCGAGAGATCATAGGATCCAGCCTCTAATCCATACACTTCTCCTGAAAATAGTCCGTTAGTTGATTCCTGACCCTGGAGAGGAATTGTAGCAACTACTTCTTCTTTATTCCAGACTAAGGCATCAACTTCAGGGTAGGGCGGTTTGGGAATCTTTCCATTCTTGTCACGGAGTCGGACCCGGATTGGAATCGCTTTATTAACCTCATGAAAACCGCCTCCGGCATCGACGGAAAATCCTTCATGATTCAGTGCGAAAGGCTTTTCCATTACTGAGGAACTCAATTGATTCCAGAATCTTTGGTGGTATAAGTCCGCGACTTCGTAGCGCCATCTCCATGATTCATCGAATCCGATATAAAACGATTTTCCAGCCCCTACCTTTTTTCCCACAATCACCGGAACACGAATCTCTTCGGATTGATTCTCCTTCCCGTTTTCAACCGAAATTTCGAGAAATACTTCGGCTCCGGGTAAAGCTTGGACCGGTGCTGTCCATGCAGGAATTGGAAGATATTTCCATACTGCTTCGTTTCTTTCCTTAATCGGGTCAAGGGTCAGGGCAGATATACGGTTGGATTCTTCCGGGCGGAGAAAGGAAGAAGGACTTAACCGGACCGGACCTTTCTGGTTCCATGTAACGGGAAGAAGAGAGGAAATTGGTTGGGAATTTGGATTGTTATACAAGCGAAGCTTTTGCCTCGGGCCATCGAGGAACAAAATACCTCCCCCTCTTTGAGTTACGAAATCAAAGAGCCAACTTTGTTCGGTGAGAGTGAATTCATCTTCATCAATCTCACCATAAAGAATCAGATCAAATTTGAGTATATCTTCCTTCTTCTTGGGAAATAGATTTTTTTCATCCCCCCTCGGTAATCTCTTTTGGATGTCCCTTGGATCACCCCAAACACAGGAAACTTCCCAACGGTCATCCCGCTCGAAAAGATTATTCAGATATCGGGTTTCCCAGCGGGGCCGACTGTCTAAGATCAGGAGTTGATTTTTACGCATGTTGGCATCAATGCAAAAGCTCCAGTGGTTGTTTGCCGTTTCTGCTTCTCCCTCAATCGGGTCTACCAAGACTTTGAAGTTTAGTGGAATGGTGCGTAATGCTTCTTTTTCCGATTCCGGAATTCCTTGCAGTTCTCTCTCCACGATTTCCTCGACTGGAAAGTCAAAGGGAAATTGTCCCTGTCCCTTTTCCATACCCACAAAAGATTGGTTCCATACTCTGGTTCCATGTTCATCCTCAATGGAAATAGAATATGGAGTACCCGGGATCAAATGATCTTTGTAGAAAAGAACCCCCCGAATTCGGTCCTTTTGATATACCGAATCGGGAGTCGAGGTACGAAGAATGGCAAAATCCGGTGGGCGTCGATCACTGCCCAAACCAACAGTGAATACCGGCAAGTTTCTCGCGGATAAAAGCTTGGCGGTTTGCAAGGGAGATCCCTCTTGATTATGGCCCCCATCCGTAATCAAGACCGCAGCGGAACGAATTTTTTCAAGGGAGCCGACATTCTCCTCGGAGTTTTCGACCTTTAAGGCTTCTAAGATACCTTTGGATAAATCAGTAAAGGGGGAAGTGGGGTTAATTATTGGGTTAAATTTTGAGGTTTCGGCCTGGTTATCCCAAATCACTTTACTTGCATTTTGGGAAAGGTTTCGAATTTCCAGAACATGAGTATCCTTGAACTCTTCAAGAAAGCCATGGGTCGGATGCTGCAATAACCGGGTGGCCCGATCCATGCGGGAAAAAGCTTCAAAATTTGCAATCGCTTCGTTCAAAGGAATGATATTTTGATCGAGTAAGGAATCGGCATAGCGATCAAAACTCTCCTCCAGTAGAGCGGAGATCTCAAAAGCTTCACGGGAGAGAAGTTCGAAATCAAGGGTATCAGAATCCGTTGCTTGATCTAGGGGAGCTCGGATCTTTTTCTGAATTCTCTCTGATAGAGGTAAGTTTTGGAGGGCGTCCTTTTCAGACATAGGGGCGGAAAACCTTTCCCCGGAAATCGGTCTTTCTTGTTGTCCATTTGGCAGAGTCCAGCCGAAGGAGCAAAAATCATCCCCCGCACCCTCCTTGTGAATCATTTCAACCGGGTAGGATTCCCCGGCTTTCAAGAAAATAGATTCGCTCCGTAAGTTTTCAGACCAGGCAAAGGGAGTGTGGGATTTACTCTCTAAGATATTTCGAAAATTTGATTTTCCAGGCTGGGCAATTCGAAGAAGGGAGCAGTCATCGGAAAAGATCCAGAATTTATATTCTCCATCCAGGGGGGGCTTGAGGAAGGCCCGTATCTTTCGTCCAAAGCGGTCTCCGATATTTCGACGGCTTTCCGCTTTGGAAAGATAGTTTGTTTGATCGGGCTTTCCATTTTTATAGCGAGCATTCTGGAATAAGATTTCCAGCTCTTCTCCATCCAGATTGAACCATAGCTCCTCGAGCAAGTGCTTTTCCTTTTTGCGGGCTACAACTTTTGATTCCATCCCCTTCAAGTCCTGCAGAGTTGTGTCCAAGAGGGAGCTAACATCCTGCAAATTTTTAGTGACCGAGGCAGAGGATTTACTTTCCCGCATTAGAATGGCAACCTTTTTCATTGCTCTACTTGCGTAATGAAGGCGGAGATCAACCAGCTTGGATTCCTCGGGTAGAAAACCATGTTCTTTGGCCAGAAGAATTTTTCGTCCGGGAGAGAAAGAATTGTCCTTTAAATTCATGCTCTCCGAGGAATCAAGAAACACAGTGATTCTTCCTCTATTTCCTTCTTCTTTTTGCAGTCGCAATACCGGGCCGGCTAAAATCAAGGATAGTACAACCACAGCCAGGCAACGAAGGGTGGGAAGCATCCACTTTAAGGATCCGGTTGTGCCATTGCGGATTTCCGATCGATATAATAAGTAAATGATCAGGGCGAGCAGGAGACTTAAGCCAAGGGCTTTGCCCAAGGACCAATCACCCAACCAGAGTAGACGGAAGCTGTCGAACTCGGGGATCATTGTACCATCCTCCCAAATCTTCGGAGTAATACCATTTCCATCACGATTAAACCCAGAACCACGGCGAGAAGAATTTTCCAGGTTTCCCGACCAAATTTTCGGTGTTGGTCTATGGCTTGATAGGCATTCCAAGCTTTTCCATCCCGGCCATCAATCAGGGTGAGTTTTTCAGAAATCCCTACAGAAGCTTCCCTAATCTGCTCCTTTTCCACTTTATTCAAATTGGATTCCGCTGTAGAGGCTAGAACGACAAATTTTGAGATTACTCGGTTTTCTTCTGATAAGTAATAGGTACCCGGCAGTCGGGTTTCGGTAAATTCCAGGACATAACGATCCTTTCTTTTACTCGGAATAAGTTTTCTCTTCGAGCCGTTGGGAATCATCAATTCGTACTTTGCCTGAGCCATTTCTTCCGAGAGGTAATGAGTGAGTGGAAATCCTGCGGATACCGTTTTGGGAGGCAGTACTTTTTCGGAAAGATAGGTGGAAATTTGCTGCACAAAAGGGAGGTAGCTCGGCCGGGCCGGAAGATTATTCCAGTCGGTATCAATACTGGTTGTCAAAAACATCACCACACCTTTGCCCCATTTCTTTTCCACCAACAAGGGATCCCCGTTTTCCAGCCTTGCTACCACGGTAACCCCGGGATCATTACGGGCTTCCGATTCATCGAGCTGAACCCATTTTTTAATCCTTGCTTCTGATAAGCTCCCATTTCGCGGGTCATTGAATAAGGAAAGGGCGGGATGTTCGAAATAAACATTGGCAATCTTGGAGAACTCAAATTCATTCTGTGGGTTTCCTTTGCTTCCGGTGATCGGCAAGGGGAGAAAGTCAGAACCTTTCAGACCCCAGTGCTGATTGTACCAGGATAGATTCATTCGATTTCCCGAGCAAATTAAGAGGCCCCCACCATTTTCTACAAATAAGGGAAGTTCTTCTATCATCGAGTTTTCCAGGCTTTCCAAGTTTGCGAGCACGATAAGGCTTGTACCTACGGTTGGGTCCATATTCTTGAATTGATCTGCTGGAATCGTACTTGCCTTAATCAGATCTTTCATTTCCGACCCTGTTTCGGATTTCCCATTTTTTGCAGTGGTATTTTCTTGAAAAGGAGTGAGGGCTAATTTGATAAAGTCGGTTTCTCCCCGTAACCATTCCTTGGAGGGATCTCCGTCGACGAGGAGAACACCAATTTGCTCAATGACTCCAACTGCTACGCTTCTTCGGTTGTCTTGAGGTAAATCATCCGGTTCGGATAATTCAATGTGAAGCACCTTCGGGCCTGCTTTCTTAAAACGATGGGTAAAAGAAACCTGAGTCGATGCTTGTGGTCCAACAGAAACCATGGCTTCATCTAGAGCCGATTCGTTTTGATCTCCTAACAAGCGAACCAGTAGATTCCCTTCAAAAGATTCATCGCTGAAGTTTCTCAAAGTTGCCCGGACCCGAAGTGGATGGCCGATGCCAATGGTTTGGGCAGACAAAACAATTTTCTCAACGGAAAGGTTTTTTTGGGCCGAATTACCAAAGTCTACCCAAGTTAAATCGGGGGGGGTTGGAGTGGAGTTTAGCCTTTCCCGAAAGGCATCCCCACTGGCATTTTTCCACTCTTCCCAATCGGGGGTTCGAAAGTCAGAGAGTAGGATGATTTCACGCTTTAAGTTCTTACCATTGGAAACGACGGAGAGGGCTTGATCGAGCCCAGAGAGCAGAGAGATTTGATCCCCTTGGGCAAATAGACCATCCACCCTTAGTCCAATGGCACCGGGGTCTGAAGTTGGCTTGTCGAAAACAAAGGCAGGTTCACCCCCCAATTGAATGACTGCGGTCTCCGATTGTGGATTCATGTTTTGCAAAAATCCAGAGATAAAGGATTGTGCTTTGGAAAAGCCATTGTCGGAATTCATCGACAGGCTGTCATCCAGAAGGATTACCGTACTGGCTGGAACTTCTCCGGAGGGTGCGGAAAGTTTTTTTTCCAAGCCCCATTCGGGAACAAAACCAAAGGTCCCCAAAAGGGCGGCAAGCAAGCAGGCAAGGCTGAGTAAACCCCAAAGCCAACGGGTGGTGCGGCTAAATGCAATCAGGATCAGAAAGAGCAATGAGGCAAGGGGAAGGAGGAGGAAAAAAAGAAATGAATTCCAATTCATTACCACCATCCGGGCAAGGGTAAGGGCTAGGATCGCCGGTATGGCACAGCGAATCAAAAGAATGATCCATTGCTCCAATTGAATTTGCTTACGGTTTTTGCGGAGCACCGAGTCCAATAAGTGAGTAGCTCCCCATTTGACGATTTTAAAACGACTCCGGTTGAAGAGGTGAATGGCAAGGGGAACCATAGCCGCAAAGGCACCCAGAATTAAAATTCCATTTAAAAAGCTCACAGGTGAACGGGCATACCCACCTTGGCCCGTGCGGAGAGAAAGGACGCCAAGCCTTCGGCATAAGGCTGATCGGTTGTCATGGGAAAAAGTTGTACCCGATGCTTGTGGCATCCCTGGACTAACGACTCCCGGTATTCTTTGAGATTCTTTAGATAGGCTTCCTTGAGGTGCATCGGATCAACGGTGTGTCTCAAGCCGTGTTGTTCAAGGCAATCGAACCGGGTCCAGGAACGAAATGGAAAATCCAGTTCATCCCGGTGCCAAATTTGAAAGATTACCACATCATGTTTGGCGTGATTAAAGTGAGCCAAGCCTTTTAAAATCGATGGAATATCTCCAAAACAATCCGAAATAATGATTACCAGACCTCGTTTTTTTAACCGGGGTGCGATCTCATGGAAAACGCCACCCAGATCGGTGTCCTCTCCGGCTTTGCTTTTAGCAAGCAAGTCAATAATTTGCTGATTATGAGAGGCACCTCCACGGGGTGGAACCATCGATCGAATTTTAGCATCGAAGGTAGTCAACCCAACACTGTCAGTTTGCCGCAGTGCAAGGTAAGCAAAGCAAGCTGCCAGCCTAGATCCATAAGCTAATTTACTTGGACTCTCTTCCTGGTCTTCACCATACCCCATGGATCCGCTGGAATCCAAAAGCAAGTGACATCGCAGGTTGGTTTCCTCTTCATATTCCCGGATGTAAAAGCGGTCACTTTTCGCAAATACTTTCCAGTCGAGCCTGCGAATTTCATCGCCCCGGGTATAAGCCCGATGCTGTTTAAACTCGATGCTAAATCCCTTGTGGGGAGAGCGGTGTAGGCCTGAGCAAAAACCTTCAACAACCCTCCTCGCCAAAACCTGATGGTTTGCTAATCGAGAGATATCCTTTGGATCAAGAAAGTCGTTGGGGTTAGCCATCCTGGGAAAGGTAGCAGACTTTTAGAGGATCGCTTCTTTCTTTTCAGGAACCCCTTCCAGGCACCGGTCAATAATCGATTCTACCGTGATGCCTTCGGCTTCCGCATTAAAGGTCGGAACAATCCGGTGCCGTAAAACTGGGTGAGCCAAGGCTTTTACATCCTCGACCTTTGCTGCAAAACGACCCTTTAACAACGCCCTGACTTTGGAACCTAATATTAGTTGTTGGCAAGCCCGCGGGCCCGGGCCCCAGTCGATCAGATCCTTGACCCAACCTTCAGCACCCGCTTCCCTGGGTCGGGCCATGCGGACCAAATCAAGCACATAGTCGTATACATGATCCGGCACCGGAACTTTTCGGACGGTTGCCTGACATTTTTGCAGGGTGGCCCCATCAATTACCGGTTCCAGTTTGGATTCGAAAGTGGAGGTGGTTTGCTCGATGATTTGTCTTTCCTCCTCCCGGGTGGGATACTCGACAATTACCTGAAAGAGAAACCGGTCTCGTTGAGCTTCGGGCAGAGGGTAGGTACCTTCTTGTTCGATTGGATTTTGGGTGGCTAGCACGAAGAAGGGTTCGTCCAGGTTGTAAGTAGTTCCCCCAATGGTTACCGAATGCTCCTGCATGGCCTCCAAGAGGGCAGCTTGAGTCTTGGGAGGGGTACGATTGATTTCATCGGCTAAAATGATCTGACTGAAAATAGGCCCTTTTTCAAAGACCAATTCACGGTTTCCAGTGATTTTGTCTTCCTGGATAATATCGGTTCCGGTGATGTCCGCAGGCATTAAATCGGGTGTGAATTGAATCCTGCGAAAACGGAGATCAATTGCCTGGGATAAGGAACGAATCATTAAGGTCTTGGCCAGACCGGGAACCCCTTCCAAAAGGCAATGCCCCTTGGCAAGCATGGCAATGATGAGTTGCTCCAAAACCTGATCCTGCCCTACGATCACACGCTGAACTTGTGACTTAATCATTTCGTAGGATGAAACCAATTCTTGGGCTAGGCTTTCATCGTCTTGACTGATATTACTTGAGGACATTTACAAAGAAGAGTTTTTGGGTTTAAAGAACTGTGGTTTTGGTATCATACCGATTAATCTAATCATTGAGAATCCACCTTTGGATTCAAAGCAAGAATAATGAAACAAATTTATGAAAAAATCTGCTACAATTTACGAGTAAACCAAGCTTTTTTGAATAACCTCAAAAATATCAACCGCCTCGATTTCATCTTCCGCCGCACCATCTGGTGCTATCAGAACCGGCCAATCTAAAGAATCTGCCGGGATCACCCCGTGGCTTCCCCTCACCAGACTGGCGTCCAATGGGATCAAATCCATATGGGTTCGAAAGCCAATTTTTTTTGCCATGAGTTTACAGGCAGCCCGTAATTTAGGGCAGCAGAGTTGCGGATCGAAAAACAATTCTGCTGGATCATATCCGTATTTTCGGTGAATATCAATACAGCGGGCGAATTCCGGGGCTTTTTCATCCTCTTCCCAGTGATAATATGCAAACCAAGCATTCTCTTTGGAAAGAGCGATTAAATCACCCGCCCTTGGATGATTCAAACCAGCTTTTTCCTTTTCTTTTCCCTGGAGTACCATATCCACCCCATCCATCGATTCCAGACAGCTTCTGACCTTTCCAAGTAATTGAGGGTCATCGCCTTGCACATACACATGGGCGATCTGATGGTCGGTCAGGGCAAATGCTTTCGAGCCTCCACAATCCAGTGTTTCCCCATCAAACTCATCTTTCAGCGACAACCATCCTTGGTGGCGGAATTCCCGATTGGGATAAATTACCTTATTTACCTTGGTAATTCCGTATTCGGAGAGAATAATGGGAGTGATTTCCCGTTTTTCAAGATCATCAATTAAATCTCCGGTAACTTGATCAATTTCTGCCAGTGCTTTGGAAACTCTCAAATCTTCCGGACCATAGCGTTGAAGGTCGTAATCCAAATGCGGAAGATAGATCAGGGAAAGATCGGGACGACAGCGTTCTTCGATCCATCGGGCAGAATCCGCGATCCATTTCGAGGAAGCGATCCCGGCCATCGGTCCCCAGAAAGCGGGGAAGGGAAATTCACCCAGTTCCTTCTTCACTTCCTCCCGTAAGTTCATTGGTTGACTATGGACATCGAATACTTTGTTTCCATCTGATCCATAAAGGGGGCGGGGTGTGATCGAAAAATCCGCGGAAGAATACATATTATACCACCAAAATAATTTGGCGGTTTTAAAATCCGGTCTTTTGGCCTTTATCTTTTCCCACACTTTCTCTCCGGAGACCAGAGCATTGGATTGTTTCCAGAAATGGTGTTCGTTTAGGGTACGATCATACCATCCGTTGCCCACAATTCCATGCTCGGATGGAAGCTTACCGGTAAGATAGGTCGCTTGAGCCGAACAGGTTAGAGCTGGAAGGACGGGCCGGATTAAGCTGGTTTTTTTTCCGGTTCGTTCGGTAAATGCGGTGATTCGGGGCAGATTTTTTCCCAAGTGTCTTCTGCACAAGCCAACGATATTGATGACGGCAACCCGGGAAGAAAGACCCTCGATGCTCGCCATAATCCTTTAAGTGCTCTGGCGTACGAGATCTCGAACCCGTAAGTCTTCCACGGATTCGAGGATTTTTTCCTTATCCATCGCGTGTACTTCAACGCCTTCACCAATTCCCTGCAACAGGGTAATCGTGAGTTCACCCCCCAAATGTTCCCGGAATTCTTCCAATCCCTCGAGGATCACATGAGTGCTTTTTTCGCCCTGTGTAGTGAGAATTGAATCAAACAATTTGAAACCAAGTCGCTCCAGAAGCTTCAGGCATCTTTCAGCAGAGACTTGTTTGATCAGACCAATTTTTGCTGAATATAATAAATCTACCCCAAGTCCGATGGCGACCGCATCTCCATGACCAATTCGGAAATCAGAAAGTTGTTCGAGTTTATGAGCCACCCAGTGTCCGAAATCCAAGGGTCGGGCGGAGCCGAGTTCGAATGGGTCTCCGGAGCCGGCAATGTGTTCCAGGTGAAGTGCGGCACTCTTGCGGATGATTTGTTGCATCGCGACTTCATCAAATTCCGCCAACTCATCCGCACGTTCTTCGATTTGTTCAAAAAAGGAGCGGTCCCTGATCAGGGCCACTTTTACCGCTTCCACAAATCCGGCCCTTTTCTGGTCCTGTGGCAATCCGCGAAGAAAATGAAAGTCATTTACCACTGCGTAGGGTACGGAAAAGGTACCAACCCAATTCTTCTTGCCAAAATAATTAATTCCATTTTTCACTCCGACCCCACCGTCTCCCTGACTGAGAGTAGTGGTCGGGAACCGAACCAGACGGATTCCCCGATGGGCGGTGGATGCTGCAAAACCAACCAAATCCAATGCTGCACCCCCTCCGATCACCACAACATAGGAGTGGCGGCATAAAGCATGAGTGTTTAAATCGTTCCAAATTTGATCAACCAGTTTCCAGTCGTTTTTCGCTGATTCTCCTCCACGAATAAAAATGGGTGAACAAACCAATTGGAGTGAATCCTCTCTCGCTTTGAAATAGCTCTCTATTTGGCCGGGCAGGTTTGGGCTTCCATCCAGTAAGCCTTCGTCCAGATAAACAATAATTTTCGATGATTGATTTTTACGGTGAGGTTGTACGATTCCAGCCAGGGTTTCGTTGGCATGCGAAAATGAGTCTTTGGTGAAGTAGACCCTGTGGTTGAAATCCAAACGGATATTCTTTCGAATGGTGGAGTAGGTGGAAGGCATAAAATAAATCTTATTGGATGATCAGGTCGCCGCAAACCTCTTTTGCATCCAAAGGGCAAATGCATTCAGGCAAAGCATGGGGGCAATCAACATCGGCATACAGAAGGAAACCACCACCGCATCCGTTACGCAAATTCCTGCCAATAAGCGGGATACGCCCAATCCAATCGCTCCCTTTTTGCCCTCTTTCATCCTGAGAATCGAGTCGAAGGCAATCCACGCAATTACCAGGCCCGTGAGATTGGCCAAAAATACTCTGATTGGATCCAAATTGTTCCAATGAATCAGGGCTGCAAGTGCAATCATTGGGGGTGCGAATAGAAATAGGATGGAAATTCTCGAAGGGTCCTCATCCTCTTTGGCTTCTCCGCGGGCGTACAGACTGATCCCGATTACATAGAGAAAAAGCGTGGTGCCCCAGATCCAGGTAAGGGGATAGATTCCCTCCAAATCTCCGCAGGTTGCTGCTGTTGCCCAGAGCAACAACCGGCAACCTCCCATCAGAATCACTCCTCCTTTCCACTTTTTGTGGACCATGTCGTAGAGGGTGATACAAACCACCAAGCAGAGGATCCAATGAATTTCGCAATGGGCAAAGAAGTGGAGAGTCAAGGCCCCCACAAGAAGTTCGGTAATTCCCACAGTCCATACTGCAGTCGAAGAAATGGATCCGGATGGAATGGGGCGTTGGGGATTGTGCCGGGCATCGAAATTTTGATCGAATGCATCATTTAAAGTGCAGCCACCTGCGTAGAGCAGACTGGCTCCTATTAGGAGAGGAAAGAGAAGGGAGAGATTGAGGACATCAGGTTCTTTCCAGTCAGGCATTGCCCGCACCCAGTCCTGGGAGCAGAGATTAATTGCCCATGCTGCCATGCAGTTTGTCCAGACACTGGGCAAATTGGAAACCCTTCCAAGAATCAGGATATTTTCAAGCAATGAATTGGAGGAAGAATTTTTCAAGGCCCGGAAAGCTCCCCAATCCCCCTGTTCTTCAATGCATCCAGAGTCCACTGATATTCCTTGGCCACTTGGTCGACCACACTTGCGGATCGCAATTCAGGGGGCAGTACTTCCCAAGTGTAGGTTTCCATTTCCAGATGCCGGCATTTTTCCGGTTTTTCACTCAACCAGTCCAGGGTGTTCAGTACATGATCTCCGGTGTCATTTAATCCATTCCCAGGTGAGGAATGAAGGGGCACATGAAAGTGAATTCTCCATTCATCCCCTCTGGCAAATCCAGGTTGAGAGACTTTATTCAACGCTAGATCCAAATCCTTAATTCGTTCCAACAGGGATCCGTTTTCATGGACAATCACCTGATGCAAATAGACTTCTTCCACAAACGACTTTAAGGTTTCCAGATTTTCGTTGTTTGGCTTTGTTCGAAGTGCTGAACTTAGATGAAGCTTACTAATTCGAATCCCCGCATGGTCCAGGGCATCCAGACCTTCCTTTGCATCTTCTCCTTCGATAGATAAATGGCAGCAGTCGTAATTTATCCCGATATTCGAGTTCAAAACCTCGACCTCATCTGCCTTTTGCCTGAGAGAGTGGAAGAAATTGATACTTTCCGGGCAGGTTTCGAATAGTCCAAGCGGTTCCGGTTCCAGTCCAAGGTGGAGGTCGAGTTGCTTGGATTTTTTCAGTTGTTCGATCGAGCGGGAACATTCCAGTAAATGATCAAACAAAATATCCGGGATCGAATCGGGAGAAATAAATTCCTTGAATGAACCAGGTAGGGTACTCACGCTCCCTTCCTGCCCGGGCTGTAACAAGGCTTCAAGAATTTCAAATAACAAAATGGTGTATTCCAGCCGATCTGAAGTGGTCCAATCCGGTCGGTAGACTTGTTCCTTTACCCGGGTCCCATGAAAGGCACCGTAGGGAAATCCATTGATGGTAAAAACATAACAGTTTTTTTCATCCAACCATTTTTGAAAAATTTTTAGTTCATCGGGGTTTCGAAGTTTTCGGGCCGCATCCGCACCTAGTCGAAGTCCGATCGCATAGGGCTTGTCCGGACAGACTTGCTCCCGCACCATCATTACCTCGTTTTTAAGGGATTGAAAAGTTTCCTCCCAGGTATTTCCCCGGTGCACATTGGTGCAGTAGGCGAGGTGAATGTCGTGTTCCAGTTTCATTTGTAATCGGTAAATATCCGAAGTTGGAAAATCATTAGCCTAGGAAAATCTTAAATTCAAGGAAACTTCGAATCTGTCAGAATGATTTAATTTTCCAAAAAAAATGCGCGACCCAGCCCAGGTCGCGCATAATTATGAAACCTATTAGTGATTTCTTTTGCCCTTTTGAAAGTAGGTTTGCATATGTGATGCCAACTTTTTGGAAATTGATAATTTGAATAAAAAAAAGGGGAGTTGGATAAAATTTGTACGTCGCGAAAATTTTTTTATCCTGTTAAACAAATACTCCTAACAATTTCGCTTTAAGATTCGTAATTCAATGATGTTATCCGAACCCATATGGAAGTCTTGGTTTGCTCGTCACGGTGCAAAACTTTTGCTCTTTGCCAGACAACAGGCCCGTAATCCCCATGACGCAGAGGATTTAGTACAGGAAGCATTCGTCCGGATTTGGAGATTGTATGGTCATACCGGAGAAGTTGCACCTGGTTTGGTTTATCGTGCTATTCGAAGACTGGCAATTGATTGGGCCCGCAGTTTGGACCGCCGAAAAATTCGGGAGCAAAAAGTGGTCGCAGAATTTCCACTGTATGAATCTTTCCAATCCAGCATCGAACAGGATGAACGGCAAAAATCTATTCTCAAGGCGGTGGATCGATTACCATCCGAACAAAAGGAAGTACTCACCCTGAAAATCTGGGGAGAGCTTACCTTTGATGAAATTGGCCGTACTCTTGATTTATCCTTAAATACAGTTGCATCCCGTTATCGATACGCATTGCAGAAACTGAAGGAATATATACCCTCTGAATTGGAAGATCGTCCGAAAATTCGAAAGGAGATTATAGAATGAACGAATTTGACGATTTGGAGAAGGAATTAAAAGCTCTCCAGCCCAAGCCTCCAACCGCAGCATTTACCGCAAGGGTAGAGGATGCTCTGGGTGATTCCGGCTCCGTTTCATTCCGTCGAATTTCCGATGAATCCCCACAAGCTTCGAACTTTAAGCTGCTTTTTCTGCTCCCACCCGTGTTGGCCTTGGCCGCCTCTCTTGTTTGGATGTTATCTTTTCTTCCTGAATCAAAGCAGGGTGAAGAGCCCAACCCGGTCTCGGAGTTGGTCTCCAATCCAGTCTCCGAACGGGTTGATGACCCCGACAGTCCGATTCA
>JAYYRA010000010.1:0-10625 GCA_036127675.1 Verrucomicrobiota bacterium | reverse complement strand
TTTAGCCAATTTTTTGGAACCCTGTAAGAGTTCCGGATGAAGTATTGTATTGATCCAGATCCAGACCGAAATTTTGAAGCATGGAAAGATAAAGATTACACAGAGGAGTGGATTGCCTGCCGTTACGGGCAAAATGTAAATGTTGTCCATGCTTAAATCCACCACCCGCCAGCAGAATGGGTAGATCTCTGTTGCTGTGGGAATTAGCGTTGCTCATACCACTACCCAAGAGAGCCATTGTATTTTCGAGGAGAGACTTGCCGTTGGGTTCCTTTATTTCTTTGAGTTTGTCCAAAAAGCGGGAAAATTGCTCAACATGAAAGCTTTCAATAATTGTCAGTTCATCAATTGCATCCTTCACTTGGCCATGATGTGAGAGAGTATGATATCCACGGGTAACTCCAGGTAGACCACCGTTGTCTTTCCCTAGATTTGTAAATGCAAGACTGATCACCCGCGTAGAATCAGTCTGCAGGGCTAAAGCCATTAAGTCGTACAAAAGTGGAGTTTTTTCTTTAAGGGTGAGCGAATCAGCCTGACTAGGTAAATTGTAATCTGTGGATGGTTTTTCTCGATCCAACCAGAGCGTGGACTGCTCAATACGTTTTTCAAACTCTCTGACCGAAGTGAAATATTGTTCTAGTTTCTCGGAATCTTCCCGACCAAGCCCTTTTTGAAAACTTTTTGCTTGGGATCTTGCTAAATCCAGAATCGATTGCTTGTCAGCAAGATCTCTTTCGCTTCTTTTGCGGGAAGTGGAGTCCTCCTTCCGAAAAAGCATTTGATAAAGATTTCCAAGGCTGCGAATTGGTTGGATGTTGTTTCCATTTCGTGTCCAAGACAGGGTATGTTCCGATCCTCTATCTGCATCCAAGGTAAGAGAAGGGAATCGAGTCTTTCCGCCCACAAAATCAGCCGCTTTTTGATCGATGGAAATATTCGCTTCGGCGAACCCTTTGGAGTGATTGGTGGGAATTCCGGTTAAAAAAAACTTCGTTGAGTTATGGCCCCCAGTAAGGTTGTGGTCCAGTCCGGAAAAAACGGTGTAGTCTTTGCGGTGGGGATCAAGAGATTTGAGCAAAAGAGGAGTAGTAAAGTCTGAACCAGTTTCTTTAGGGTGAAAATTTTCTGGTACAAAGCCGTAAAAGATACCGGTTGCAGTTATTCTTTTGGGTGGAGTTAGGATCCCACTAACGGAATGGGCTTCCAATAATGGTAATGCTAGAAAGGATCCACCGATTCCTTGCAGAAATCGACGGCGGTCAATGTTTTTCCGTAAATGCATACTGACATAAATTATATGTAAAAATTACAAAATTGCCAAGTTCTCAAAGCTCAAAACCTGGAGGAAAATAAAAAGAGTAATCCGTAGTTTTACTTAAACAACGGCTCGACCATATTTCCATCGATCTTCTCCCAGATTTCCAGAAGACGTTCAAACTGCTCCGGTAGTGTCTTGCTCAAGTCTTTGGTTTCAGAGGGATCCTCGGCCAGGTTGTAAAGCTCCCACTTTTTCGGAGTTTGACGGACTATTTTCATGTCGCCCACACGAAAGGCCGTTTTGTGGCTCTGTCTCCAGTAAAGCCACTCATGTGGATCTTCTTTATATTTCCCAGTGAGGTAGGGAAGCAGATCATAGGATTCAATATATTTACCCTTAGGTCTAAGAGCACCGGCTGCTGCATGGATGGTTGCGAAGATATCCGTGCTGAGAACAGGACGATCAAAAGTTGTTCCGGCTGGTACTTTTCCAGGCCATTGGAAAAGGAAGGGTACACGTATACCACCTTCGTACATTTGCCCTTTTCCTCCTCTTAAAGGCAGGTTGCTGCTTGTTAATTCTTTGGTGGGTCCGCCGTTATCGCTAAGGAAGAAAACCAAGGTGTCATTTTCCAAATCTTCTTTTTCCAGCTTTTTCAGAATGTCGCCAACGCTATCATCGAGATTTGAAAGCATGGCAGCAAAAATTCGTCGCTGTATATTTTCAATATGTTTAAACTTTTTCATGTACTTGTCCGCAGCCTGTAGGGGGCTGTGAACCGCATTGTAGGAAACAAATAAAAAGAAAGGCTTATCCCTATGCCGGTCTATGAAATCGACAGACTCGCGGGTAATGGCATCGGTAAAGTACTCTTCTTCCTTGACGGGCTGGCTTCCTCTAACGATAGGATTGTTGGCGTCGTAATCAGGTTCATTTCCCAAGTGAGTTGAATAGATTACTTTACCAAATGACCTTATTCCTTTGCCTCCACCTGGGAGGACTTTTCTTCTTAACCAAGTGGTTGTTCCTTTCCATGGTTCGGGCACAAAATAATGGCCTTCGTGAGTAAATCCAAAAAACTCATCAAATCCTCTTCGAAACGGATGGTATGCTGCGGTTCCTCCAAGGTGCCACTTGCCAATCAACCCGTTTACATATCCGGCCATCGAGAGAGAATCAGCCAATGTCTTTTCAGAAAGAGGGAGACCGTAACCCGGTTCTTCATTCTTGGCACCAATGGGATTAAATTCATGACCAAAGCGGGTTCCATATTTTCCGGTTATCAGGCCGGCCCGGGAAGGACTACAGTTGGGAGCGGTAACATAGCCCTGAGTGAATCGTACTCCGTTTTTGGCTATTCCGTCTATATGAGGTGTGGGAATCTCATCATTTCCCTGGCACCCAAGTTCTCCATATCCTAAATCATCCGCTAGTAGAATGATTAGGTTGGGCATTTCAGAAATACGGTCCTTTCCGAAGCAGAAAGAGGTTATATTGAATAACAACCCAGTGAGTAGACTTTTGTTTAGTAAAGATAGCTTCATTTGTTTGTTGTAATGTAAAGTTAACCGAAATCTTACGCTTAAAAGACTGATCGGCTTATTTCCCTTCAGTGGATAATGTCCAATCTGTTTTAGGTAATTCTCCTTCGTTTAGTAAGGAAAGCCCATCCCAAACCTTTAATTTCATGGAAGATATGAGCGGTTTTCCAAAGGGTCCACTGTTTTTCTTTTTTGGGGAGCTCTTTAGCTGATCGAAGAGAAAAACCGGATTATTTGTCTGGAGAATTGGGAAGGGTGTCCCAAGCCTATCAGGAACATTTACGAGTATTTCCTGTTGGCTAGTTAAATATGCAATGCTTAGATTTGGAATAAATTCGCTATTTCGATCGTTCGTCATGCTATGCTTATCCCAGAAATGCATCCAGGCATCATAGTCGAAACCTGCTTGCCGGTCACTGATCATCATGAAGGAACTTTGGCTTTCTTTCAAATCATCTGATATTTTGTCCCTGAATTGCTCTTTTGTCCAGGGCGAGGGTTGATCACTGAATGCATTGATAATGAAATTTTTCAAATTGGCACTTACTCCATACAGGTTATAGTCAAACTTTTGAGGACCGCTTAGAAAGGCAGGGTAATTTACTTCTATATTTGGAGCCTTACCGATAATAAGGTTGTTAAAAAAAGAATGATTTCGACTACTGGTTCGTTTCGTTACCTGCTTGACGAGGATTGCACGAGAAGAATTCAAAGTGGATGAGGAAACCAAAAGGTTGTTTAAAAATGTGGCTCCCGATGCATCATGAATATAAACAGCATGTTCCTGATTATTAAAAATGAGATTTTGTTGAACAAATAAGTTATCATAATCAGAGTCACTCATTTCCAGAAATAGACCGTGTGTGCCGTTATCATGGACAACATTTCCGGAAATTCGACTGTTGGGGAATTGATTGTCTAGCCAGATTCCGGGGGAATGAAGATTGTGAGCGATGTAGTTTCCTTCAATCAAGCCATTTTCCATTTTATGACATTTGATTCCGGCTTGCTCCCATCTTTTGATTCCAGAAAACAACAATTGATTATTGTAAAGAATTAGGTTTTTACGAATCACGAGATTTCTGGAACCATAGCTAAGAATACCAGCAGAGCCATTTTCGAGAATGTAATTTTCTTCGATTCGGTTATTATATGAAGTTGATTGAGTTCGGGTGTGCCGGTCAACTCGACCACAATCGATGGCAAAAGTTTTAGCGTGTCGAATGAGATTTCGTCGAATAATCCAATGATGTCCAGCTTGTGTTCCAATTGCACCTTTCTGAGCATTTTGATCCAATTTCCAGAAATCGGTTGGATATTGATTTCCACAATGCTCGAAGATGAATCCTTCAACTACAATATATCCCAATCCTTTCTGAAGAGGAGCAAAAAGCCTTCTCCTAGTAGTGATTTCAATTTCCAATGTGTTTGGTTTTCGCGAGCCGAAATGAACATATAAATTGTTTTCACTCCGATCGTAGAACCAGGTCCTTGGCGCTAACTCATTCCTTAATGGAACTTCGAGATACGGTTTTCCATCCACAAACAATTGTCCGCAAGTATATCTCACTCGCTGATCGATTTTTCCAATTCTTTTATCTCCGTTTTGTTTCCTTTCATATTCTCTCATGCCATCTCTTTGATAAGGAGTGGATGCAAGTTCGACTTTAAAGGGGTTGTGATGATCCAGGTATTCCGGACTCCGATCGTCAAATAAATCAGCTTCAGGTGAGGCAAAATAAATTTCATTGTTTAGAGACTGCCATTCCGGATTCCAAATTTCAGAGCCCTTCACATAGACCCTCTTTCCGGGTTCTGCCTGATAAGTTATTGGTTTACCTTTCTCGCCACCCCTAACTGGAATAATTCGTTCACGATAGGTTCCCTCAAGGACATATACCACATCTCCTGGTTTTGCCCGTCTAGCACCGGAACTGATCGTACGGATTGGTTCTTCAAGCGTTCCTTTGTTGGCATCATTTCCATTTGGGGAGACTACAAATGTTCGAGCTTTAAGGCAGAACTGCGTGGGTGTAATTGACCACAAAAGCAATGTGTAAAAGAAAGAAGAAAATAAAAGTTTCAACGGTTGGAGAAAGTTTTTTCGATGCTCACTTTTACGACCAGTGCTGTCAACTTTCGATCATCACATAATGTTGCTTTGATAATTCTACTTCAAAATGTCTTGACAATATGACGTCATTATTTAATTCTATAAACATGTCTTCTCTTCCCCGCCCCAAGAAGTCAAAGCGTAAAAACACGTCTTTGCGTCTACAGGAATCTGTTTTGAAAAAACTCAAAATTTATGCGGTGAGGAATGACACAAGCGTTCAGCAAATTATCGAGGATCTCGTGGTGGGATTCCTCAAAAACAAAAAATAATTATGCTAAAAATACAAAAAAATCACAATGGATTGGTATCAAAAAAGGATAGTGAGTATCAGATAGGAGTCTTTGCCTACACAGATAACGATATGGTTATGCTAGTAACCAGTCGAAGTGGAGACTCGTGGATTTTACCAAAAGGAAACAGAGCCAAGAAAAGGTCTGACCGAGTGCAAGTTAAAAGGGAGGCTTTTGAGGAAGCCGGTTTGCAGGGCGCATTAGACCGAAGATGTTTTGATTTCAAATCCTCGGGGAATTCCAAAAAGCTTCGAATTTATTCCATGAGAATCAGAAAGTTACAAATTAATTTTCCAAAAAAAAAAGAAAGAAAGAGAATTTTGGTACCATTTGATCAAGCAGAGAAAATCGTGAAGAAGGAGTATTTGGAAGTTGTTCGTGAATTACGAAAAAGGGTTTCTTAATAACTAATTATTTTTTACCGGGGTCTTCTTTTTAATCATCTCATTTACTGCCTCAACCGAATTATACAGTCTAGTTCAAGGCCTTAATCCTTTATTAAATATCCCTTCTTTTTAGACTTGGCTTTCCAAGATGGATAGGATGATGAACGGTTTTCCAAATTCAGCGGACACCCTTTGTGTTTAGGCGGATTCGGAAAATATTTTTTCTGCCAGTAATGTAGAGCATGTTGCTCCCGGCACCGGCAAAAGTACAATTCGTCGGGCTTTCCGGAACTGGAATTGTTTCGAGCAGTTTGCCTTGCGGACTCCATACCCGCACTGCGTAAGGACCGGCACAGTATAGGTTACCGAGATCGTCTACTGTCATGCCGTCACATCCGTAGTCGCTGGGTATTTTGACTTGGGTGAAAAGTCGTTGATCGGAGGGGTTTCCAGTTTTTGGGTCGACATCATAGGCATGCAGTTTTTGCTCCTTGTATTCGGATACATAGAGTGTCGTCTCGCATGGTGAGAGCATCAAGCCGTTCGGTCCCTTCAGATCGCTGATCACTTGCCTCGGATTTCCACCATCGGAGTCGAGTAGGTATATGGATCCCGCTCCCGGCACAGTAACATAGATTCGCCCCTTGCGGTCGACTACCGCATCGTTTACTCCCACAGGGTAAATCTTCTTGTTTCCGCCAATCCTCATGGGCTTCAAGAGCACGGTTTCCGTCCCATCCTCCTCGAGGCGGGCAAGGCTTTTCTCCTGTTGCTTGCACATTAGCAATCGTCCCCGCAAATCAAAGGCGAGGCCATTGGCACCCCCAGTCTCGTCTCGAAAGAGAGTGGTATCAAGGGTCTTCAAATTTAGTTTCCAAATATGCTGGTTGGGGATGTCAGTAAAGAGAAGATGGCCCTTCCCGTCATAGAGGGGCCCCTCCACCGTTTCGTATCCCGAGGCAAGCCTTTCCAGTTTCGCGTCCTTGGCTAGGATTGTTTTCGGAGTACTTGCCACGATATGCCGATTTAATTCTCGAACCTGCTGATGAAGGCCCTGGCGTTCGGAGAGCCCAACACCGAAGAACCCTTGCTTGACTCCTTCCATGGAGAAACCCTTGGGTGTGTCGACGGGGTTACACCAATAAGACCCGATTATATAATTTGTTTTGAAAGCATTTCTGATGTATTCGGCATACTTTTTGCCTGCAGCAATTGAATCAGGTTCAGGTTTCCAACTGCGTATATCTTTGCCCTTGTCTTTAAAGCGAATGGCGAAGTCACAGATCAGAATAGGTTTTTGGGTAAGTTGGTAAATTTTATCGAAATCTTCTTTTGGAAATGTTGATTGAAATGGTGGTTGAATCGCAATTGCATCTACATATGGAAGCATTTCCTCAAGAACCTCGGGAACAATTGTTCTGTAAATACTTAGTGAATTGATCCCAAAACGTTCTCCAAAGACTAAGTGATTAGGGGCATGTTTGCGTTGGGCATTGCCGACTACTTTGAAATATTCTTTGGCAATAATTCGAAGGAAAGCCAGATCACGCTGCTTTTCTGAGCTTCCTTCCCAAGTTTTGATAAACTTTTGATAGGCTTTCTGGCCAGGAGTGTTAGGAGGAAGTTTACGAATGAAATCCACCCAGTTTTTTCCGGATGGATTCTCCAAAGCCCATGATCCTAGATCCGTCCAGCAATAGCCGATGGTGTTTGGGTTTTCTCGGCTGCTTAAGCATTTCGCCTTAACCCCGTACTCAAGTTTCTTCTGGATTTTAGGATCGAAAATATCAAGGAATTGCACTCCGTTTTTCCCACGATAATAAGATATAGGAACTAGGTGATTCCAACTATCGATGAATGGCATATCCTTGCGAAGTGGTTCTGGACAGCCATATCCATAAGAATTAAAACCCACACTCTTACAGGCTTCTGAGAACTTTTGGTAATCAAGCTGAGCATATTGGTTGCTGGCATGGGTAATTCCGTGAGTAAAGATCGGTTGCCCACTTGGTTTTACAAGCCAGTATCTCCCCTCAATTTTCTCAATTTTAAATCCAACTTTCTGCTCGGAAAATAGAAATTGAACCCAAAAAAGGAATATAAAAAATCGTAGGAAAGCATCCATTTAATTTGCTAGATTATCTTGGAGCACAGGGTTTTCCAGATAGATACTCCTTGAGTAAAGACCTCATCTTTGTAACCCGATCAGGAAACTTATCGTAAAGATTGTTAGACTGACGCGGGTCTTCCTCTAGGTTGAATAACAATCCTTCATGCCCTTGTCCGTAAGGATCCAAATTGAAATGATTCAGGTAGTCTGATTTTTCTTTTTTTGCGGCTCCGGTGGGAGCATCGATCAATACCCAGTCTCCTTGACGAAGTGCGAACTTTTTTGGGGATGTGTTCTGTACTGTGGCAACTCTCAAAGGTTTTGAATATTTCTTACCTTCAAGGACTGGGAGTAGGTTATAACTGTCGATAGCCTCCTTTTTGCCAAGAGGATAATTAATGATCTTGGCAAAGGTAGCGGCAAAGTCGACCTGACTTACCACTTCATCCGAAACTACCCCTTTTTTAATTCTGCCAGGCCATTTAACAATAAAGGGAACTCGATGACCTCCTTCATAAATATCCCGTTTTACCCCACGGTATTTACCGGAGCTCCATTGCTTAAAATCCTGAAGTCTTTCAAAAGCATGCGTT
The DNA here is from genome assembly GCA_036127675.1 of Verrucomicrobiota bacterium. Classification (GTDB taxonomy): domain Bacteria; phylum Verrucomicrobiota; class Verrucomicrobiia; order Opitutales; family Seribacteraceae; genus Seribacter. The sequence continues at coordinate 2,328 of JAYYRA010000010.1, read as the reverse complement.
TCCGCACCATTGTCAGCTGAGAAGATGACGAGGGTGTTGTCCGCAAAACCGTGCTTATTTAAAGCATTCAGAACTTTGCCCACCATGGCGTCGGTTTCGATGACGAAATCACCGTAGTACCCGGCCTTCGATTTTCCATGGAACTGTTTATTTGGAACGATGGGGTAGTGTGGGGAATTGAAAGCGAGGTAGGCGAAGAAGGGTTGCTCCTTTTTCTGCTTCGAAATCCACTCGACAGTTTTTTGTGTGATAGTAGGCAGAATGTGGTATGGGTTCCAGCTTTCGGCCATCGGTCCCGGACGGAAGCTGCCGCCCCCCGCAAGGGGCCTGGACTTAATGACAGGCTGAGTTGGAATGGTAACGAAGCGATCCCCTTCGATCCAGCAGTAGGGGGGAAAGTTAATGGTTCCGTCTCCAAAATAGTAGTCGAAGCCCTGATTTAGCGGACCGTCGGGAAAGCGTCTGGTCCAGTCATAGGACTCGGCACCTGGATCTCCTTTTTTTGCTCCCGGCTTACGAATGGCATCGAAGTCCCAACCAAGGTGCCACTTTCCAAAACAACCCGTGCGGTAGCCCTTTTTCTTGAACATCTTGGCGATGGTGAAGTCCTCGGGCTCGAAGACAGTTCCACCAAAGGCTCCCACTATGCCGTGGAAGCGGCGCCAGTGGTGTTGCCCGGTTAGAAGTGCGAAGCGACTGGGTGTGCAGATTCCTGAGGAACTGTGCCCATCGGTGAAGGTCATTCCCTGAGATGCCAATCGGTCGAGGTGGGGTGTTTGAATCTTTGCTGCAGAATCTCCGTATGAAACATCCGCGACTCCCATATCATCAGCGTAGAGAATGACCACATTGGGTAGTTTCCCATACAGGGCTGAGCAGATAATTATAAAGGCAGGGAGAAGTACTCTCATTTTCTTTTAAATGGTTTTTTACCTTGGTTTCTTTTGATAATCCAGTCTCCAGTCTTCCCACATCTTGGCGAGCTCAGCGGTTTTATCCGGTCTTACTTCAGCCAGGTTATTCATCTCCGTCGGGTCGGCCTTCAGGTCGTAGAGTTCCCATGCCTTGCCGGCTCTGACAACTTTCAGGTCACCCTGCCTGACGGCATTGGCCCGGCTGAAGTGCCAGTAGATTTCCTTGTGAGGCTCACGCTCTTTCCCATAGAAGATGGGAAGTAGAGACTTGCCGAGCGGGGGCTTGGTCTTGTTGCCCAGGATCTTCTTGGGATACTTTGCTCCGGTGATGTCTCTAAAGGTTGCAGACACATCGATGATGTGACCCACCTGATTGGTTATACCGGGTTTGATTATACCCGGCCAATGAGCGATGAAAGGAGTACGAATACCACCTTCGTAATCAGTTGACTTAAATTTTCGGTAGGGAGTGTTGCTGGCGTTGGCCCAGCCAACCGAGACTGTGCGGTAACTTTCTACGGGTCCAGGAGGAATATCCGGGGTGGTGTTCGGTTGTTCGGGACAGGCACCGTTGTCAGTCAGGAACATAATAAGGGTATTGTCCCACTCTCCCAGTTCCTTGACCTTGGCAAAAAGACGACCAAGGTTTTGGTCTACCCGGTCGATCATGGCGGCGTAGACTGCCATTTTAAGATCCTCTGCATCCTTTTGCTCCTCGGTTAAGTCATCCCATGCTTTGGAAGCCCTTGGAGTGAGCTTGTGATTTGGGCCGATGATTCCCATTTCATTCATCCGTTTGAAACGTTGCTCACGAATCATATCCCACCCGATTTTGTATTTACCCCGGTACTTGGCGATATCTTCAGGCCAGGCATGCAGAGGGTAGTGGGGTGCCGTGTAGGGAAGGTAAAGGACGAAGGGTTTGTCTTCGTCCTTGTATTCATCAAGACGGTCGATTGCGTAATCAGTGAAGGCATCGGTGTGATAGAACTTCTTGTCAGGGCTGGTGTAGCCCATGATAACTTTGTCCTCGATGGCCCAACGCCTTAGGGATGATCGTTTTCTTCCCGGTAGGCCCTCACCCGGGCGTGCTTTAACGCCGGGGTTAAAGAAGTTACTGCATCCATCGGCCAATCCGTAGTAGCGGTCAAAACCACGGGTGGTCGGGAGAGGTACCTGATGCCACTTGCCTGAGATCAGGGTTCGATAACCGATGGGTCGTAGTACCTCACCAAATGTGGCACCATGTTCCATATGATTGTCCCCAATCGAATACGCGTAGTTGCCGGTGAGAAGTTCGGCTCGTGTGGTATGGCACTTGGCCGTGTTGTAAAATTGAGTAAACCTCAGGCCATTTTTTGCCAGTTTATCAATGTTTGGGGTTTTGACTTCACCACCATAGCAACCAAGGTCT
>JAYYRA010000009.1:0-61338 GCA_036127675.1 Verrucomicrobiota bacterium | reverse complement strand
AGGTTCAATTTTTTCCTTCCCTTGGACCAACACTCCCTCTTCCGCCAAATCCTGATCCATAAAAACCCGGGCATCGAGTAGATGAACCCCTGCTTTTTCAATTTCGTCTCCAATTGCTCCAAAGATGGTTTCCGCATTCCTACGATCCAGTCCGGCAAGCATACGAATGGCTTTTAGGTCGGGATGGAGACCTTTGAAGAGTTTACCGGGAGTGACCTGTCCGGCCATCACCGCATATCCCGCATTGAATTGCTTAAGATCCTTGAGCAGTTTTCCGACCTGCCCAACTTTGACCGAAGAGCGTTTATCATTGGAGAATGTTTGAACCAATTCTGCTGAGGTTTCACCTCCCAATTCGATTAAGTAAAGTCGTATACCTGCCTTTCTTGCTCTTTCAGCCAACAAGATTGGATAGTTTCCCTGTCCAGCGATAAGCGCGAGAGGGCGGTTCGCATCAAAATTATCGGGCAGGAAGCGGGACATGATACTTATTAGCCTTTCACCGCTAGGTTAACCAACTTACCGGGAACATAGATTTCTTTGACGATTTCCTTGCCTTCCAGAAAAGACTGCACCTTGGCATCTGCCTTGGCTGCGGAGATAACTTGGTCTTTGTCGACCTCCTTGGGGAACTGACCTTGTCCACGCAACTTTCCATTTACCTGAAAAACAATGGTTATTTCTTCCGCGACCAACAATTCTTTTCTGGCTTCGGGCCAAGGTTGATCCACGATCGAGGGTTGCCCACCCAGATGCTCCCATAGCTCTTCAGCCAAATGAGGGGCAAAGGGGGCGAGAAGCTGAAGTAAGGATTTGACCGTATCATTAGAATAGGAATCTACTTTTTGAAGATGGTTGATCAGAATCATCATCTGAGAGATCGCTACATTAAAACGTAAATCCTCTATTGCTTCCGTTACCTTCAGAATCGTTTCGTGTAAAACTTTGAGCGTCTCATTGTTACTCTCTTCCGAACTAGTATGCTTGTCGGAACGCAAGCATTCACGATGAACTTTTTTTAGAAACCGATGAACGCCTTCAATACCCTTTTCACTCCATGGCTTGACTGCTTCCAATGGTCCAAGGAACATTTCGAAAAGGCGTAAAGAATCAGCACCGTAAGCATCTATGACCACATCAGGGTTGACCACATTTCCTACACTCTTGGACATTTTGTTTCCGTCCTCGCCAAGAATGAGTCCCTGATGAAAAAGTTTTTTGTAAGGCTCAGGATTGGCAAGAACTCCTTCATCGTAGAGAAAGCGGTGCCAGAACCGTGCGTAGAGAAGGTGAAGTACCGCATGTTCAGCACCACCTATGTAAAAGTCAGGCCCACCCCAATAAGTTTCTTTTTCTTTATCAACTATGCAAACTGAGTTTTTGGGATCAATATATCGCAGGTGGTACCAGCAGGACCCTGCCCATTGGGGCATGGTATTGGTCTCTCGGGTTGCCGATACCCAATTCTCTCCATCGGGCTTTGGCTCGGTTCGGGAAGCGGATTTCCCCGTCTCCAAATCGAACCAAATATCCAACCATTCTGAAATAGTTGCAAGTGGACTTTCACCGGTTCCTGAGGGTTGATAATTTTCAACTTCGGGAAGTTTGAGAGGAAGTTCGCTGGGGGGCAAGGGCAGGGCGTAGAGAATTTGGTCGTCCTTATCCGTGGTTACTGCATTTTCAGGAATTAGATCTTTTAAAACTCCATCTGTTGCCTTTGCTTTTTCGTAATCGTCTAATGAAACCCATACCAGGGGTATCGGTTCTCCCCAATATCGCTGGCGCGAGAAAATCCAATCGCGGAGTTTATAATTTACAGCCCCTTTGCCGACATCTTTGGCTTCAAGCTCGGTGATAATTTTGGATTTGCAGGTATCAGCTTGCATGCCGTCATATTCACCAGAGTTAACCATAATCCCTGGTCCCGAGTAGGGAAGTTTACCTTTCTCCTCATCACCATCGGGTAGTGCAATTACTTGTCGTATTTCAATCCCAAATTTTTCGGCAAATTCAAAGTCACGCTCGTCATGGGCGGGTACCGCCATGATCGCCCCAGTTCCATAACTGATCAGCACATAATCCGCCACCCAGACCGGTATTTTTTCTCCGTTTACTGGGTTAATGCAATAACTGCCGGTGAAAACACCAGACTTATCTTTGGCCAGATCGGTACGGTCTAAATCACTTTTCTTGGCTGCAGAAAGTACATAAGCGTCCACTTCATCCTTTTTTTCGGCAATCACCAATTGATCAAGAAGCGGATGCTCAGGAGCAACCACCATGTAGGTGGCACCAAATAAAGTATCGGGACGGGTGGTATAAACGGTTAATACTTCAGTAGAACCGTCGATTGCAAATCGAACTTCAGCCCCTTTTGATCGGCCGATCCATGCTTTTTGTTGGCGCTTTGTGGAATCTGGCCAGTCGAGATCATCCAATCCTGCAAGAAGTTTTTCGGCGTAAGCGGTAATACGTAGAACAACTTGACGAAGATTACGTCGTTCCACCGGGTGGTTTCCAACTTCTGATTTTCCATCGACCACCTCCTCGTTGGCAAGAACAGCACGGAGATTTGGGCACCACCAGACTGGTTTCTCATCAACATAAGCCAGACCACGCTGAAATAATTTCAGGAAAATCCATTGAGTCCATTGATAATAGCCAGGGTCGGTAGTATTGATCTCACGATCCCAGTCAATGGCAAATCCAATGCTTTTGATTTGGCGGCGAAAATTATCCACATTGGTCTGAGTGGTTAGTGAGGGATGAGTTCCCGTTTTAATTGCGTACTGTTCAGCGGGAAGACCAAATGCGTCCCAGCCCATCGGATGAAGTACATTAAACCCGCATGCTTTCTTGTAACGAGCTAGAATATCAGAAGCCACATATCCCTCCGGATGCCCAATATGAAGCCCCGCACCAGAAGGGTAGGGAAACATGTCCAATGCATAATACTTTGGTAGATCAGATTTGTCTTTTGCTTGGAAAGTTTTTTCGCGTTCCCAATATTCCTGCCATTTTTTTTCGATGGAGGAAAAGTCATATTTTTGATTTTCGTCAGCCATTTTCTTTTATGGATCTGATGATGTAGATTTTAGATTTGAACGCAAAAGTAAAGAAATGCGGATTAAATCTGTTGTTTTTTGGACCAACAAAATTTGACCTTTAGGAATTTTAGTTGTTAGTTTAAATATGAAAGTATTTATAAGTGTTATTCTTATATTCTTTTTCTTTTTTGAAAGAGTCTATTCCGGATGTCCAAAGATGCAGGCGGCATATAAATATTCGGTTAACGAAAAGAAATTTAGGAGTTATTACGAAGCAAAGTCCTATCTGAGGAACTTAAAAAGAATGGAAGAGGGGTGGAAAACTTTGGAGATTTCAAAAGTCAGCCCGTATCGGTATGAGACTAAATGGATTTATGACACAAGTGACCATGGTTTGTTTTGCGTATGTCCCGATTGTCGGTTCCCGAAGATGGCAAAAATAAACAAAAAGAAAACAATTAGTGAAAGGTAATTAAACTATATTGTTATAGGCTAACTTTTCGTTTCTTTTTTTTCCCCTGAAGTTCGATCCTCGATCATTGCTTTAATTAAAGTCATTTCTTCAGATATTTTTTGCATTTTATTATGCAAGTCATGAATACTATCTCTCAGTGAATCCGGGTTCATATTTCTACGTTGTAACTCAACTTTAACCGCCATTTCCCGATTTGACTCGTCCATGCTGTTCATAATTACTCCTATCACTAGATTCAGAACAATCATAGTTCCGATCAATACAAAGCTCACAAAAAACATGGATGCACCAAGTGGTGACCCTTGCGAAACTGGTTTCCAATACTCCAAATCTTCGATGGAATAACCATATTGGTCTGAACCATACATGTTGATGTACATTACATCTGTCCAATCCTCGAGAGTGACCACTCTGAAAAGAGAGAGGATGGAGGTTTGCAAGTTACGGAAGTGAATGGGATCGTTATCTCCGTAGAAAAAAACCGCCAAGGTACCGTAAATATAAAAAAGTAGAAAAAGCAAAATGCTCACATAGAACATGGAGGGCAGACTTTTTAGTAAGCAAGATACTAGAAGCTGGAGTTTTGGGATTGCAGTTACAAGTCGAAGAACTCGTAAAATCCTGGCCAATCTCAAAACTGGAAGAAAAGATCCTCCGATTTGAAAGATTGGTTCAAGCAAGCACGCGGCTACAATCAGAAAATCAAATAGATTCCATGGATTTTTGAAATAATTCTGAGGCTTTTTGCCTTCCGCCAAAATCTTGATTGCCGCCTCCACAACAAATATTGCTAGGATAAGATTATCGAGAATTCGAAGAGTATCTTGATGACGGAGGGAAAAATCTTTGTAAGTCTGAGCACCAACTACGAAACCGGCCAAAATTATCGTTCCGATTATAAATCTTTGGAAGAATTGACTCTTTGAAATCGATGCACAAACAACACTCATAAATCTGAATGAAAAGGAGAATTCCAACAGAATGCAAAGAAAATTATCCGCATTATAAAAGCGGAAATCTAACTTTTGGTTATAAAACTAAGCTAGGTACTACACTTAGAATTTTGTTACAAGCTACAGTGACAGATTCAATGATCGAGTCGTATCTTACATCCACATCCGTTTGCTCATCTCTGTCGTAGGGATCTTTAACATATGGCTCGCTGCCAGGTGAGAAAAAGATTCCAATCGGTCGGACTTGGCCCCTAATAGAGTGTTTGTGAATCTTAGTGAAATCTTCGCTATCCGCATCCATAGATACGATCAGACTGGCATTAGCTAACTCAGGAATAGTTGCAAACTTTGCTGACCCGTGAAGAATAAGACCAAGTTTAGAAGCATAAGTTTGCATACGACCATCAACCGAACAATCGTTGTAGGCAACATTGACACCTCTTGAGGATACCCGAATTCTACCAAAGTAGGATGATTTTTGCAGAAGATCTCGCATAATTTCTTGAGCAAGAGGTGATCTGGACATTCCTCTCTTGCTAAGAAATAAAATCGTGGGCAAATCAGATGACTGGTAAGTTCTGTTAGGTGCTCTGGTTGGAAGAGTGTAATTTGGTTTAGACATGTTGGGAGGAGAAACCGAACTTAAGGATTCTAAAGAATCTAAATTCATGGGAGGATGGTTTTTTGTAGTTTGATTGTGTTTATCTGTGTTTGTCATTTTTCCGCCAAAGAGAAATTTCATATATTAGTAATATTGATAATCAATTATAAACTCAAGTTTGGGACAATTAAGTGCCATTTCTGTAAAATTTTTTAACTGGTTTTTGCAACTGCTATGCCAAAACTAAAGGATGAGCTAATATGGTAAAGAAAAGTGAAGGGGGAACCCCCACTTTAACTATCTCTTTAGAAAAAGATCGAAGCTCTGTTTTGAAATTTGAAACAGTTTATTTCAGTGATTTTGTCTTGGGACCAACGATCTCCACGAAATTCCCATCTGGGTCTTTCAACATGAGCAGGCAGATGTCCTGAGGCAGGCCTTTGGGCAAAATTTGAGGGCTTTGAGCATATGCCTTCAATCCATTTTTTCGGGCATTTGACCAGACGAGATCAACATCATGTACGAAAATTGTAATATAGGAGTAACCAGTAAAACTGTGGATGAAAGGTTGTTTTACACCCTTTGCTTTTTTCTTCGAATCTACCTGCATGAGCTTAAGTTTTGTGGCATTTTCTTCTTTACCTAAAACCAAAACATGAATGTCAAGTGGGGCACCATCGGTAAGTCCAACTTTTTTCGGAAATGAACCTTTTACTTCAAATCCACCTGTTTCTTCAAATCCAATTATATCTTTGTAGAATTTAAGGGATTCCTCAATGTCTGAAACCACCACTCCAAGGTCAATCGTTTGTCTAGCGAAATTCGATTCGCAGCTACCGGATTTCGTGGAAAGAAAAGTAAACAGGAAAAAGCATGAGAATGATAACAATCTAAACATAATTTTAAGTTTTTATGTTTTCTGGATTTTTGATCAATAAAGAACTAAGGCTGCAAATAAAATAAAATCTAAATTAAGATTTATTAACTTGCTGAAATACATTTCCCGTACTGAATATTTTAGGATGAAATTAAATTTAACAATCATTGCTTGTAGCTTGGTCATTGGAACCTTTTGCTTTGGAAAAAAACCAAACTTCATCCTGATTTTTACTGATGATCAAGGCTACGGTGATTTATCCTGTTTTGGATCAGATAAAATAAAGACTCCAAACATTGATCGAATTGCAAAGGAAGGGAGAAAATTTACTAATTTCATGGTAGCTTCTCCAGTCTGCACACCTTCGCGTGCGGCATTGATGACTGGTTGTTATCCAAAGCGAGTGGGAATGCATCAGCATGTTCTTTTTCCAGCTTCAAAAAAAGGGCTCAATCCTTCTGAGTACACCATGGGTGATCACTTTCAATCACTGGGTTATGCCACGGCATGTTTCGGGAAATGGCATCTCGGTCACCATAAAGAAACACTGCCTATATCAAACGGATTTGATACCTACTATGGTATTCCCTATTCGAATGATATGAACCACCCTGATAATAAAGGTAAACCAAGGGGAGGCCATGCCGGAATGGATATTTTATGGAAGGATCCAGAATCAACCCTAACTAAGTGGAAGACCCCACTGTATCAAGACGATAAGATCATCGAACTTCCCGTAGATCAAAGAACGATTACTCGTAGGTGCACAAATAAAACGATCGATTTTATTCGAACGAATAAAAGCAAGCCCTTCTTTGTTTATATACCCCATTCGATGCCACATATTCCCCTGTATGTTCCGGATGAGGTTCGTGACCCCAATCCTAAGAATGCTTACATCAATACGATTGAGCACATTGATTCCGAAGTTGGAAGAATCTTAAAAGTTTTGGATGAACTCAAATTAGCTGAGTCAACCTATGTGATTTACACTACCGACAATGGTCCATGGTTACCTTTTCTTCACCACGGTGGTTCAGCCGGTCCATTGCGTGAAGGCAAGGGAACGACTTTCGAGGGAGGACAACGAGTCCCCTGTGTGATGCGTGGTCCTGGTATTCCATCTGATACAATTTGTTCTGAATTGATCGCTACTATCGATTTACTTCCAACTTTTGCATCCATTCTTAAATCCTCTTTACGATCACGAAAAATTGATGGAATGGATATGAAAAATATATTATTTGCAGCGGGAAAATCTCCAAGAAAAGAGTTTCTCTATTACACTTCTAGAGGGGAGATTGAGGGCATTAGACAAGGGAAATGGAAACTTTTGCAGAAAAAGAAAAAACAGAAGCAAGAATGGCTGGTGGAATCTTTACTTTTTGATCTAAGCAATGATATCGGTGAAGCAAACAATCTAGCAAGTGATAGACCGGGTTTGGTTCAGAAATTGAACAATCGAATGACTTTATTGGATTCTGAAATTGCAAAAAATGCAAGGGTTCCATGGACCACACCATGAGATTAGATTAAAGCTTACCTTAGAATGGAGACTGCTTTTTGAGTAGCTTGTACAAAACGATTTACCTCATCGATAGTATTGTACATCGCAAAAGATGCCCGTGCGGTTCCTTCCACTCCTAGTTTTTCCATTAATGGCTGGCAACAATGGTGACCGGTTCGAGTTGCAATACCTTCTGCATCAAGAACAGTAGCCAGATCGTGGGGATGAACCGATTCGATAGTAAAGGACAAGACTGGTGCTTTGTTCGAAGTAGTGCCGTACTCTTTGAACCCGACAATTTCAGAGAGCTGTTCTCGTGCGTTAACAAGCAAATTATTCTCGTGATCATGAATTTCCTTCATGTCAAACTGAGATAAAAACTGAATTGCTTCACCAAGACCGATTACACCTGCTACATTTGGAGTTCCTGCCTCAAATCTTTGAGGACTCGGAGCGAAACTAGTCTCCTTAAAACTAACTTGGTCAATCATATCACCACCACCTTGGTAAGGAGGCAGTTGATTCAGCAGTTCGGACTTACCGTAAACTACACCTATTCCCATAGGTGCAAAAACTTTGTGACCTGAAAATACAAAAAAGTCACAGTCCAAGTCTTTAAGATTTGGTTTTTCATGTGGAATGCTTTGGGCACCATCAACTACAACCAAGGTGTTATTTCGGTGGGCTAATTGAGTGATTTCCAAGATCGGATTTACCGTTCCCAAAGTATTTGATGTTGAGCATATGGATAAGATTTTCGACCTATCCGACCGAAGTAGTTTTTCCAGTGCTTCCATGTCCAAATTCCCCTCTGGTAGTGTGGGGATGACTTCGATGGTTGCTCCAATTTGCTTACAGATCAGTTGCCAAGGAACAATATTCGCATGATGTTCCATCTCTGAAAGTATTACAACATCCCCTGTTTTTAATCGAGAGCCTAGGGTATGAGCGATTAAATTTAAACCTTCGGTTGCACCGCGTACAAAAATGATTTCCTCAAATTTAACGGACAAATAATCTGCGATATGTTGCCTTGAGCTGGAGTACATGGATTCTGCTTGCTCGGCTAATTCGTAGATTCCACGATGAATGTTAGAGTTAAAGTTTCTGTAATAATCAGAGATAGAATCAATTACTTGAGTTGGTTTTTGGGAGGATGCAGCATTATCAAGGTACGCGATGGAGAAACCCCTGTTTTTTCTGTTTAAAATGGGAAACTCTTTTCTTACTTCTTCAGCTAAAAATGGCTTTTTCATTGAAACTTCTTTAATAAACTATTTCTAGCCTAGATTTTCCTTATAGACAACCAAGACCTTAACAGTGAGATTCTCAATATCTAGCTGAAATGACTATTTTTCAAAAGAATATCCAAAGGCTTTGATATCTTCAGCATGGTCGTTTTGAATGATTTCTTTTGTTTCATCATCATAGTATTCCATATATGGAAGATGTTTTGATTGGTTCGCAAAGGGAAGGCTTTCTTTTTCCAAGTTAATCAATTTACATACTCTGTTGAAATCTTTTTGGAGCTTTTCAAATCGTATGATAAAGTCCACATGTGGATACATATCTTCGTTTAGTCTAAGATAGTGCATGCAGGGTTTTTTTAATCTAGTTTTTATAAATAATTTTTTGTCATAATCTTTAAAGCCTTTCCAAAAATAATAAGAAATTGCTCTTTCCCATGGATTTCTGACAACTGAAAATTTAAAAAAATCTTCGAATTTACCTAATTGAGGATTCCAATTCCGGTAGTATTCATTGATCGTTGAATGTTTTTTGGTACTTAAAAAATTCGATTTTACCTCGAAGCGGTCCAGATAAGTTTTATCGGGAGATTTATGCTTTATGACAACCGTGTCCTCGGAATATTTCCTTAAAATATTTTGGATCGAATTTCCTGCTGTCTTCGGAGCGTGTATAAATAAAAACTTATTTTTCAAGCTTAACATCTCTAGATATCGAAGCAAATGAAGGTCACATTAAACAAATTTTTGTAAATTATTAAATCAATAACTGCAAACTGCTCCTCTGAGTGATGCTAACGTTAAAGCACGGATAAACAATGGTTTGTCCGAGGTAATTAAAAAATTATTTTAGCTTCGGGAAGAGATGACCTAAGTTTTTCAACTCCAGATTCTGTAACTTTGGAATTCCAAAGATAGATTTCATTAAGGGATTTAATAGAGGCCAGTGCACTGATCCCTTTGTCGGAAACTTGAGTTCCAGAAAGATTGATGTATTGAAGATATTGAAGTTTTCCAAGCTGTTTTAATCCAGCATCCGATACTTTTGTGTTTCTTAAATTTATCCAGGTTAGATTAGAGAATCCTCCAGCCACAGATAGGGCACGATCCGATATTTTTGTTCTAGAAACATCCAGATGAGAGATATTGTTTTTTATGCCACTAAAAGCTCCTAAGTTGGAGTCCTCGACTTCACTTGCAAACGAGGAAAACTCTGCACGAACCAAAGGACTTTTTTCAGAAAGTTGCCTAACCAAAGCTCCAGTTTTTTCCGCCGCAGTAATCGAAGACTTCGATGGGGTGTTTGCTCGTTTAGCTAGCATATCAAGTATAGATCCCTTGGTTTCAACTGTAACTGAAGCCGTTTCGATTTTTTTTACCTTCGGTGGTGCGTTTGGGTCAGCAGCAACCGCAGCTGGTTGCTCTGATGCACCCTCCAATATCCATCTTTTGATCATCACAATTTCATCTTCGGAAAGTGGCCCACCCTTGGGAGGCATGATCTCAGGATCGTCTTCTTCTAGTGTGATCACTCTATGCAAGGCACTATCCGTATGATCACCGGATGTAACAATTGTTCCATCGAGATTGCCTTTCATTACCCATTCGTATGAATCAAGACGTAATCCAGCTCGAGGTTTGATGGTGCGGCTGTTTTTAACAAATGGTGCACCGTGGCATTCCATACATTTTTTCTCAAATAGAGGAAGGATATGATTGTGAAAACTTACTGGTTCATCCAGTGGGGGAATACCACCTTTTGATGCAGAAACGCTATTTTTAGAGGGTTTCGCACCTTCGGTTATCCATCTCTTTATCGTATCTATTTGGTCAGCATCTAATGCTCCGCCCTTAGGAGGCATGAAAAGATCGTCATCTTCAGGAAGAATTAAAACCTGATATAAGTTACTTCCTTCCAAGTCATTAGCTTTTACCACAGGACCTTCAATGTTTCCTTTCATAACTTGGGCATAATTATCCAGCCTGAGACCTGCTTTAGGATTTACCAACCTACCGCTGCGATCAAAAGGAGCATGATGGCAACTGTTACAACGCTCTTCAAGAATTGGTAAAACATGCCGATCAAAGTCAATGGGCTCACCTGGTTTGGGTTTTGCACCGGCTATCTTGGCTAAAGCTTCTTCAGGACTGACGCCTAATGGTACAGGGACATGTGCAAAAAATGAACCCGGACGATAAGTAGCTTTCTTGGCAGGCTTAGGTTTGTATATTTCATCCGAATTTTCGACGCTAGAACCAGCATCTGTAGCCGGAGCAGAAGAGTCGGCAATTTGGACTGCTTTTACAGAAGGTTTTTCTGAGGCACCTTCAAGAATCCACCTGCGAATTAAACTCTTTTGCTTGTCAGTGAGTGGATCACCCTTGGGTGGCATGACCATGTCGTCATCAGGAGGTAGTGAAATAACCTCCATTAATATACTCGCTTTGTCATCGCCGGGAACGACTACTGGATCGTCATCCCCGAAGCCCTGCATTACCAATTCATAGGTATCGAATCGAAGACCAGCCTTAGGTTTAATCGTACGACCATCTTTTTCATACGGTGCTTTGTGACATTCATTGCAGCGAGACTCAAATATGGGCATGATTTCTTTATGGAAATCAACTCCTGAGGCTGTAGTTGCGGAAGAAGATTTAGGGTTACTCGATGCCGCTGTGTTCGGGGAAGCTTGGGGCGTACCTCTTGGGATACGGTTGGCTTTAGCAGACTCTATAAGATAGGTTTGATCAGGAATGGATAAAGCCCTCAACGGAACTTTTACCAACCTTCCAGACTTGTCAGAAAGAATGAATGTCTGACCCTCATATCCTACTGCACGTCCCTCAAAAGATTGTCCCTGAGGGGTTTTGAATATCCTAAAAGGTTCGTTTGCAAATACAAACGAAAGAGAAAAGAAACAGGAGCAAAAAAGGAGGAGACTTTTCTCAATCATTTGTGGTCATTTAGCCGCTACGCAATTACATCGAATAGTGGTTCGCCTTTATGAGCGATTGTGAAAGGACGGCCAGAAGGGGAATATTGAACATCATTCAGAGGAAGACCGAGAAGATATGCGATACTTGCATTCAAATCTTCCGGCTTGATGGGTTTTCCTTCAACAGGTGAACGACCTTGGTCATCTGTTTCACCATATGTTGTGCCTCCTTTGACTCCTCCACCGGCCATAAATGCAGTAAAGCAGTAAGGCCAGTGATCTCGTCCATCTCTACCGTTGATTTTTGGAGTACGTCCGAATTCGGAAGTAAGAACGACTAGAGTTTCTTTCAACAGACCACGTAATTCAAGATCTGTAAGTAGAGCACTTAGAGCTTTGTCGATGTCAGCACAATTATTAGAAACAGCTTCAAAATTGTTATCGTGAGTATCCCAACCACCGCGTGAGACTTCGACATATCTGACTTTATTTTCGATTAAGCGGCGAGCAAGAAGGCAGCCTTGACCAAAATTCGAGGTTCCATACAGTTCGTGCATCGACTCAGGTTCCTTAGTGATGTCAAATGCGTTAAGGTCTTCACTATTCATTAGTTTTACCGCATCTTGGTAAAGTTTGGAATAAGCACGAACCTGTTTCTGATTGTACTCTGCAGTGAAGTTAACATTCATCTTCTCTGCCATGGCAATACGACTACCAAACTTTTCATGGTCAAGGTAAGTTGCCATTGTACTGTTAGCGAGTCCGGCTTTAGGATTACCAATCGGAAGGGCACCATGTTCGGCTTCGAGGAATCCAGCACCGCCGCCGCCACCACCAATTTTGACATTTCGGGGTATGGTGCGATTAATAGGACCAGAAAGTTTGGAAACCCAGCTACCAAAGGTTGGATGAACGATTGTACCACGCTTAAGATAACTGGTGTGCATGAGGTAACTAGCCTGCTCGTGTGCACCCTGACTGGTAACCATCGTTTTGATAATTGCAGAGTTATGCATGTGCTGGGCGGTAAGTGGAAGATTCTCAGAAAGAATCACACCATCTGCACTTGTAGGAATAGATTTTACCGGTCCTTGAATGTCAGGATTATTGGGTTTAGGGCCGAAAGTATCAAGGTGAGACATTGCACCTGACATGTTCAAATAGATCACATGTCGGGCTGCTGCTGGTCTGGCTCCAGGTGTCAAGGCTTTCACGCTGTTATGGATATAAGAACCAGCCATGGGCATTAATCCTACCCCGAGGCAGGCTTTTGCCGCATTGGCAATAAATTCTCTACGTCCAAGTTCGTCGATTGAGTTTAATGATGGATTCATAATATGACCTTTGATTTTTCTATGTTTAAATGATTGAATTACAAATTATTGAACGAATAGGAACTCGTGGCTATTAACCAGGACCCAGATCAAATCTTTTTCCGGGTGTTCACTGGAACGGATAGCATCCTTGAAATTTCTGATTTCTGAACTACTCGGTTCTCGATTTAAAACTGCAAGAAATGCTTTGTTGATCTTACTATCAACCGTCTTCCCTTGTTTTACAATATCAAGTATTCGGACCTTGTCATTCTTGAGCAGATTTTTTTCAACATACCCATTAAGAAGGTTTAAAACTTGGGTGACAGATGCCTGTTTATGACTTCCTTCAATTTGATCTCTGGAGGACGCTCCGAATTCACGAATCAAGTGGCCATTTGGTGCTGGAGAACCGACTTCTGATGCTCGAACCGAATTTCTATCTTTCACATAGTTTCCGTAGTCATGAGAAGGAGCGGAAGAAGAATTTTTAGCTATTCCGGGGGTTTCCATCTGTTTTTGTTTGAACTGATTGAGGCAAGACTTACAGCAGAAGGCAACAGTATCACCATCGTCGTTGAATGCTAAAATGGATGGATCCACCGGTCTGCCGGGCTTAATTGGGCAATCAGAATTGATGGGATTACCAAATTTCTTGGTTGCTGGTTTTGTTGCAGCGGTGCTTGCAGGTGCAGGCTGACTGGATTTGAAACGATTCAAACAAGAACGGCAGCAGAACCCAATCGTTTCTCCCTTTTCGTTCAGAGCGAGTAAGCTAGGATCAATGGCACGCCCTGGCTTGAGCGGACATTCCGTATTAATGGGATCACCAAGTTTTGCAGCCATTTCATTATTTTTAGGTGGAGCTTTCACTTCAGCACCAATTTGCAAGCCAGCTCTTTTCATTGCAATTGCGAAGAGTTCTTCTCCGCTCATTTCTAAATATCTTTCATACTCAGAGTATTTGTCTCCTCTTTTGAGTTGCCGGGTATCAACATCAGGATAGTTGAGAGTTACCAAAGAGTCCCAAAGTTGTTCGCCAGTCATTCGTTCCATAATCGGACCTTGATAGAAGTAAGGTATACTTCCACGGGTCGGTGCCGATATATTAGGCCCAGCTAGAACCCATTTGACTTCAGGTGGCATGACATTGTCTTTCGCATCTCGTGCCATAAGATCGGGTTTTGGAGCCTCGCGTTGGAAAGCCTGAGTGTTATAGAGGATACGCAAGAATTCTTTGAGGTCGTAATCGAGAGCAACCATCACCTTCTCCAAATGAAGCTGAAGTTCTCTATCAGTCGCCATTGTGTCGTCAAACATGTTATCTAAGGGCTCAATTAGTGCTAAGCCGAACACTTCCTTCCACAACCGATTGACGATAACCGTTGTAAATCTTGGATTGGATTCAGAAGCGACCCAGTTTGCGTAAGAGGTACGCGATCCAGTCATTTCTAAATTCTCATCCAACTCAGCAGCCAAACCAAATATGGTATTTGCTTTTAACTCTTCGCTTGGTTTTGCGTTGTCATATTGGTAGTCCATAGGAAGCCTGATTTTGCCTTTTCCCATGCTGGCGAGGCCAGTTGTAACTAGTTCGCGAATATCTCTGGTTGCGTTAGACAAACGACGGGACGCACCAGTGTCGTCTCCTCGATTAAGCCTTCTTTCCTCATCTCTAGACAAACGTCCTAAAACATTAATGTTTTCTTCCCCTCTAATTCTGATGTTACCTGCTCCTTCAGTGAAAGCAGCCATCTCGTAGAATTGTTTTTGGGTCCAACGATCAAAAGGATGATCATGACACTGGGCACATTCAAGGCTCGTGCCTAGAAAAATTCGAACCGTATTGGACATGTTGTCCAGCTGCATGCCCCGATCCCGAACAAAATATCCAACCGCACCGTTGCCTTTCTCCCACATCGCACCAGAGGCGGAAAGCATTTCTTTTACCCAGTTATCATAAGGTTTGTTCGTAGCAATAGATTCACGAATGTAATCAATGTAAGGCCTTCCTGATACCCGATTACCCAAATTCTCCTTAGCTCTTAAAATATCTGCCCAAAAGTGAAACCAATGACTGACATACCCATGGCTTCCAAGCAGGCTATCAACTAGGTCAGATTTCTTCTGCGATCTATCCCTGTTTTCCAAAAACTGCTCCGCTTCTTCAAAAGTTGGAATTCGTCCGATTATCTTCAGGTAGGCTCGCCTAAGAAAAACTTCTTCACTAGCAATTTTATTAGGTCTGAGATTGTAGCTTTTAAGTCTCTTCTCGATTAAACTATCAATATATCGCGAATTTGCTTGCAAAACAGAAGCAGAAAGTGGCTTTTGAAATTCTGGGAGTGCATCGTGGTTAGGTGCAAAATTATTTTTTACAAAAGCCTGATCATCCTCGGTAAATATATCGAGATTGATTCGAAATAATTGATTGTCTTTGCTTCGCTTCAGCAAAATGTCACCGTCTTCAAAGAATTTCTGAACGGATCCTCTAATTTTCTGACCATTTTTCGAGTGGAAATCCCGTTCGGCATTGCCGAAAGTAAGGGAAAAGGAAAATGCCAAAAAAGAAACAAAAGCGAGAAGGTTTTTCATATATATAACAATCTGTTAAGAAAATGTATGTATGGCAAGTTTTTTTCTGGTTCTAAGTGCAAAGCAAAATTTAAAGATACTTGTTATTCCAAATATTGAAAAATCTTTTGTTTTTTTAATTTTTTTTCCAAATATTCTCAAAAATCTTTAATTTTTAGCCTGCATTTCCACGAAGGATGAAAATATGTTTAAAATTCTTAATTTTTCAGCTTCAAACATGGATCTGTTGATTGAAATAGTTGTGGCGTAAAAATCCACCTTTTCTTTCTTTTGTTGGTTGCTGAAAGGAAATTTATCTACAATTATGGATTGTTACAATGAATTGTTGGATTTTTCAGATTCTATCAGCTTTTGTCATTCTGTTTCTTATTTCATGCGGTGAGGAACGAAAGTCTGCAAAAATTTACAATGAAAAGGAGGATCTTTTTAAGTTAGAAGAATATGTTGGTGCGGATTCTTGCGCCGAATGTCATCAGGAATCACATCAAAATTGGCAGGATTCCCATCATTTTCACGCGATGGAGTTGCCCAACGAAAAAACCGTAAGAGCAGACTTTAATAATACTAAATTTGAGAACTTTGGTGTAACAACCAAATTTTTTCGTGATGGAGATAAGTACTTAGTTGAAACTGAAAACCAGAATGGTGATATGGAAACATTTGAAATTGCTTATACTTTCGGATGGGAACCTTTACAGCAATACCTGGTAAGGTTCCCCGACGGTAGAATGCAGGTTCTACCCACTTGTTGGGATGTAGAGAAAGAAGAATGGTACCATCTTTATCCAAACGAAAGAATTGCTCCTGAAGATCCACTTTTTTGGACTCGTTCCATGCAGAATTGGGATCATATGTGTGCCGATTGTCATTCTACAAACCTAAGGAAGGAATTCGATGATGCGACTCAAACCTTTTCAACTGCTTATTCAGAAATCAATGTCTCTTGCGAATCTTGTCACGGTCCGGGTCGTAAGCACATTGAATTAGCTCGAACTGGAAAAGGTTTTAAGAATATGCCGAATTTCGCATTGGTAGACATCAATAGTACTAATGTAGCCCAAATCGAATCCTGTGCGAAATGCCATGCCCGCCGAGGTTTTGTTCATCCTGGCCATCATGCAGGAAATTCTTTTTTGGACCATTTCTTACCAGAGGTAGTGCAGCCTTGGTCTCCGGATATGCAAGTGCCTACCTACCATGTCGATGGGCAAATTGATGATGAAGTTTATGTTTACGGTTCTTATATCCAGAGCAAAATGTTCCACAAGGGAGTCAAATGCACAGATTGTCATGACCCTCACACAGTAAAACTTCATTCTTATGACAATCAACTCTGCACGCGTTGTCATGTTCCCAACGAAAAAAATCCTGTTGGTTATGACAATCCTTCTCATCATTTTCATCCAATGAGCAGTGCCGGAGCGAAATGCGTGGAATGCCATATGCCTCACAAGACTTACATGGGAATCGACGATCGCAGGGACCATAGCATCCGGATACCCCGACCTGATTTATCTGTTAGTTTTGGTTCCCCCAATGCCTGTAATCAATGTCATAAAGATAAAGATGCCCAGTGGGCAGCGGATGCAATTATTGCCCACAAAGGACCTGACCGACCTAAAGAAGTACGAAATCCGAAAGCCTTTCATTCTTTTCGAATGGGAAATCCTGATGCGGAGAACCTGCTGCTTGATGTTTGCAAGGATGAAGAAGCTCCTGCATTTACTCGGGCGGGTGCTTTGTTGGCCATGCGTCGATTTATAAGTGATGCAAGTTTTGAAGAGGCTCGAAGAAATTTGGATTCCAATCAGTCCGTTATTCGTACAGCAGCAATTTCCAAGTTTGAAGGATTGCCGATATCAGAGGCATATGATGATCTGATTCCGAAGCTTTCCGATCCGATTCGTTCGGTTCGAACCGAAGCTGCACGCCTTCTCGCTAGGGCTCCATCGACACTTTTCGATGAAAAAGAATTGGAATTGTTCCAAAAGGTTTTTGCTGAGCTGAAATTGCGTTACACAAGTAATCTGGACCGACCAGAATCGCATTTGTCTTTGGGGATTCTCGCTGAAAATCAAAATCTACCACAGCAAGCGGAAGAGCACTATCGAAAGGCGATTCGTAGGGAAGATACTTATGTACCAGCCAGAATGAATTTAGCGACTCTTTTGAGTCGACGCGGACGCAATCAAGAAGCCGAAAAAATTCTTCGTGAGGCTGTTCGTCTCCAACCTACTTGGGGTCAAGTTCACTACTCATTGGGGCTACTTCTTGCTGAGAACCCGAAACGACTACCTGATGCAATACGGTCTTTGGAGCGAGCTTCCGCATACTGGGAAAATAATCCCCGAGTCTTCAATAATCTGGCTATTGCGTATTGGCAGAGTAAAAGGTTTGAAGAAGCTATGAGAGCTTTTCTTCAGGCTATCGAGCGAGATCCTGGTAATCCTGAGTTTATACAGAATTTGTTGCAACTACTCACCCAGCAAAGAAAGTGGAAGGACGCCTTGCCTCATGTACGCAGGTTGATTGAGTTGGAACCTGAGAATACGCAATCCAAGGAATTATTGACTCAAATTGAAAAAATGGCCCAACAGCCTTAGCTGAAGTTGTGCTAATGGAGCCACCTGTCGGATTCGAACCGACGACCGTTCGCTTACAAGGCGAGTGCTCTACCAACTGAGCTAAGGTGGCGAAATTATTTTTATAGTTGATTGAATTGGAAATGGCAATCGGAGAATCGACCTAACATTTCCTATCCACTGTCTGGATTTCGCAATTAAACAATTTTTTAGATGGAAGATATTTCAACAATTTCTCATAACAGAACTCCAATCGATGACTTTCAATTTCAGTTCGATAAGAAACGGCGTTTCCGGTTTTTTCAAACTTTCCCGCCAAAAGAGGTTCGTTGGGGTAGAGCTTTTCAATTTTTTTGAAAAAATTGGCAGGCATTCGGAATGCACCAAGAGAAACGGAGTGGATCGAATTTGGGGGCAAATTTACAAACAATTCTTGAAAAAGATTTGAATATCTTTTCTCGAAGTCAATGCACTCGATCACTGGGTCAATGCGAATTCCTATGGTCCATCCCTTACCGGCAAGTTGATTCATTGCTTTTATTCTCGATGAAACGGGCGGAACCCCATGTTCTAATTGTTGACTGATTTCTTGAGGGGTGAAACTGAACGCGACTACAACATTTGGAATGGGAGTATGTTCCAATAAAAAACGAATATTTACACTTTTGGTTCTCAACTCCAGAAATGCTTCTGGAAGAGTCGCAAATCTGGGGATGAAATAATTTACGAACCCAGTAGTTGATTCCATTGCCAGACTGTCACAATCATAGCCCGAAAAAAACCAACTCGGGTGATTCGGCTCCTCTGCAGTTTTCATTTGAATATCCATCCAGAAATCATCGTAATTTAAAAACAGCACATAATTTGCAGAAGGAAACATTCCTTGGAGGAAGCAATAGCGACAATCATAAAGGCAATTGAAAAGGTGTGAGAAATAATAGTTTCTGCGTCCACCAACCCCATAGCTTTCAGGGATGGAATGGATTCGCTTCCCCCTTTGTTTTGCCAGGATCAAAGAAGGCTTTTTCTTTTGGAGTCTAAAATTTTGTCCACTTGGGTTGAATATCTCTTTGTAGTGATTGCAGGATATTTTACTGGCTTGGGGAAACCGGCGAAAGAAATCTTGAGTTCCCGGGTGTTCTTCCAAGTCATCCTCATAATAAATCTGTTCGATCATTGGATAGTTCGCTTAGGTTCCAGTTTCTCCCTTAGATTTTGTAACGCTTGCTTGGAAGAAATCCCACTACGGAGTTCATGCATAATTTCATTCAAATCAATTTCCAGAATTTTGGCGTGTGAAATCAAACGATTGAGTTCAAATAATTGGGTTTGGGAGAAAGAATGCATTCCCAGTGCTTTTTCTTGCATTGATGTAATGCTAGAATCAACTGAAATTTCTGCAGAAAAACCTTCCAGTTGATCAACTAAATCAATGATTTCAGGAAGATTTTTTTCAATAAGATCAGAGGCAATAGTTGGAGTAATCGATTCGAAGGAATGATCATTGTTGTCTGAAACTACTTTTACTACTTGAACCAGTTCTCTGGTTATTGAACGGGATGCAATTGAAAAGAAAGCATGAGCTTCCATATCGAAACCGAGGTTTGCATAGTTTCGGTTGGGATGTGAGCAACTTCGAAGTCTACTTTGCATCATTTTTGAGTTGGTTATTTGAGGAGGATAAAATGTCGTGTTTCCCTGATCGTCCTCGATTCGGTTTGCAATGAATGCAGTCCCAATATCGAGGGATCCATGACCGGCAATTCCGACATTTAAGAATGGCACAGCCCTTTGATCCTTCACAGATTGACCTATCAAGAAGCCAGTAGCTGCAGCGGATGCAACTTTTCCGATTCCACTAATTATAAGCTTATGATGATCATTCTGGAAAACTTGGAAGGATGAAATCGAGACATTTTTGGTAAGTCCAAGCTGATTGATAATGGACTTCGCTTCCGAATGGTGTGCTACAACAAAATTCATTGTACTTGATTGGATGCCAATGCTTCCAGACTGGAACTATGGATTTGAAATTTTTCTTTGTAAGTCTTCGCTTCCATAATCTTTCCTCTTTTCTCATAACCCTGAGCCAGAACCCGGTATTTCTTTATAAGCGTCTGAAGAATAAGTTTATTTTTCGAAGCGGAATCATTCAATTTAAGTAATTTTTCTAGTGTATGTGTACGGAAACGGTCCATTCCCCAGAAGCTTTTGGATAGTTGATCTGCATGACCACCATGCTTGAAGGTGAGTGGTTGGTCAATGAAGCCAAATTCCTCTTTCATCAAAATGCGTAACCACAAGTCATAATCCTCGCAAACGGGTAAACTTTCATCAAAGTTTCCAACTCTATCCAATAAATTTTGGTGTACAATAACCGATGAGGGGCAGATTAGGCATCGTTCCAATGAGCGTTCGAAGAGAAATTGCGGATTTTTGTCGAGATATTTTGGGGGAATGACTTGATTATCATTTCGGATCCAAATTTCATCAGTATGAGAAATTTCAACTCTAGGATGTTTCAGGTGAAATTCCATTTGCAACTCCAATTTTTCCGGCTTCCATCTGTCATCTGAATCTAGGAATGCGACCCAATCATTGGAGGCTTCTCGAATTCCCGAATTTCGAGCAGAAGAAACTCCAGCATTCGATTGACGAATCCAGCGAACATCTGGGAATTCTTCCGAAATAGATTGCTGAAGAGGTTTTTCGGAACCATCGTCCACCACAATGATCTCGCCAGGTTCTACCGTCTGTTGGAAAACTGACTTTAAGGCCCTTTTTAGATACCCGATGCGATCACGGCAGGGAATCACCACCGAAATGCGAGGATCGCACGCTGAAGCGGATGCGATCATTTTATTAAATCCGGAAGTCGGTTAAAAAACTTTAACCGGAATCTCCACCGGTTCATAACCTGAAGCGGATACAATCAATTTGCCTTCGCCAGGTTCACCTCCTCGAACTGGAACATTAACCGTTTTGTCTCCCTGATTGATAAACGCTTCAGGCATGATAACCGATGCCGGAACATTTGTCTTGATATCAATTGGGAGACCACCTTGAGGGGCTTCAAAATCAATTTTGAATAACAATGTAGCTGTATCACCTGCTTGAATTTCCAGAGTGTTTGGAACCACACTAAGAATGCTTTCGTCAATTCGGAAATTACCAATATCGAGAGCCCCATGCGGACCACCAATTAATTGTACCGGATAGTCCACACCTGATGGAAGAGCTGGTATGGTAAATCTTAATTCGTTTTCCGAAAGGTATCTGGTGGCAGTTTTCTCCCCTCCGATGGTAATGGCATCGTATTTGGTCAAGCCACGACCTTGAACCGCGATTTCTACCCCGACAGGTCCGCGATATGCGGCCAAATTTCCCACATATCTATTTTCAAGCCGGAAAACTTGCAGATCACTTTTTAGACTTCTTTCAACATCCGAGCCATTATCTCGTTGGCTAATGTAATTTGCTTGAAAGTAATAGGTGGCTTCATCAAAGCCCGATGGAAGTTTGTAATCACAACTCCATAGTGCTGGGTTAATTGGATCTTTGACCATCGGATAACTTTCACCCCCAACGACCAGAAGGACTTCGATGGAGTCGGACTTGATCTTGCGGTCTTGTAAATCGACCTCTGTTTGAAGAGTGTAAATTCCCGACGGGTTTTGACTGATATTAGTCGATGTCAGATTAATAAAACTGGGTCTTTTACAACCTAATGTAAGAAACAAGCTTGCTGACAATGCTGTAAAAACGATTAGTTTGGTGATTTGATTCATGATTAATTGAATAAGGCTAGGAGAAGACTAGAAAATGCTCAAAACAAAAAAAAGGATCGGAAGAATTCCAAGTCTTGGAATGTATGTTCATGTGCCATTTTGTTCTACCACATGTGACTTTTGCGCATTTTACCAAGAGAGACCAAGCAAAAAGGGATTTGATAGCTATTTTAATGGCTTAAAAAGAGAATTTCAGTTGGACGGATCTGATCGTTTTTTTTCCACAATCTTCATTGGGGGAGGAACCCCTGGAATATTGAGTACGGATCAATTGGAGGAGATTGGAGGCTTGATAAAAGCTCAAAATCTTTCCAGCCCACTTGAATGGACTGTTGAAATTGCACCTGCCGAAATCACCTCGGAAAAACTAGAAACCATGCTTGAAATTGGAGTGACTCGGATTTCCCTTGGAATTCAAACATTTGATTCAAGTCTGATGCAAGAGTTGGGTAGGGCACATTCAGTTGAAACTGCTTTAAAATCGTATTCTTTGGTTCGTTCAGTTGGTTTTGAATCCGTTAATTTAGATCTTATTTTTGGAATGCCCGGACAATCAGAAAAAATTTGGGAAAAAGATTTGAGACAAGCGGTCGAGCTTGAACCAGATCATTTGTCCACTTATTGCCTTACTTTCGAGGAAGATACTGCTTTATTCGTGAAGCTTTCAAAGGGAGAATTGAAAATAGACCCGGAAAAAGAGGCGGTCTTTTACGAAAAAGCTTGGGATTTTTTGCCTCAACAGGGATATGCCCAGTATGAAATATCCAATTTTGCCAAACCAGGAAACGAATGTATTCATAACTTAAATACTTGGGGCATGAATGAATGGATTGGCTACGGACCATCCGCATCCACGCAATATAAAGGAATTCGAAGAAAAAATCTTTCGAACCTTGAAGCATGGGAAGAGCAGACTAAATTTCCAGAAAAACGAAACTTCGAGGAATTCCAAAAAATGGATGCAGACGAACTTGCCCATGACGCAGTAACTTTCGGCTTGCGTATGAATCAAGGCATTTCTCTGGATGAAATAGCGAAAAATTTCGACCTTCCACTATCTAGTTTCGAACTGATTGAATCTTTTTTATGGAAGTTGCACTCTCAGGATTTGGTTGAAAAGAACCTGAAATGGAAATTATCCAAGAAAGGAAGAATGTTGGCCGACGGAGTGATTCGTGAAATGCCTGAAATAATCTGAGCTATCCACTCAACAAGGCACTTCTGAGTAGCGTGCTGCTTTCCTCGAGTCCCCCAACCCTTGCTTTTTTCAGCCAATTTCTTTCGTACCGGTTAACAATTTGATCGGTGGAAGAACAGCAAAAAGAACTTCCACTTAAAATCGAAAGGCCTTTCATTAGAGACATGATCGATAATTCGATCCCCAAAGAAAGATCGCATTGAAAATTTGTACATTCAGAGAAATCCTTCATTTCTTCTAGTTTTGTGTGTAAACCGTTGAGATATTCAACACCTTCTGAAAGGATTTTCCGTGAAGAATTTTCATTCAAAAACTCTGGAAGCATATCTGGTTGAGAACTAAATAATAGATTCCAAGTCAAAGAAGCGTTGGGAATTCTAGAATCAATCACTTCGTCTAGTGTACCAAATTCCATCAAAAGATTTCCAGGGTCGGATTCGGAATTTTTGAAGACCAATTGATTCAAGGTTTGATTCACTTGGTCATCTTCAGGGGGAGTTCCACTCCATGCCCATTGGGCAGCGAGTGACAAAGCCGGGAGGAAAGTGTACCACGGTTGATGATTTCCTCCGTCTCCCCAGCTCGTCAAGAGGATTCCCTCTGCCTGATACTTGATCGCATTTCGAGTTGCCTGAGCGATATTATCCTTAGCGGTTTTCCATCTTCCACCAAAACTTCTCCAAGTTGAGGTTCCGGGAGCAAGGCAAAAACCCAATCCACAGGAAGCGACCACTTTAGCTTGTTCCTCAAATGGATGATCGGCTTCGTATCCCCAAATGATCGGACTTGCACCATGGGGAAGCAATTTTGCATTTTCCGGTTCCTCCAAGAGCACATCCGCCCAGAATTGCATATTTTTATGATGTTTTTCCACCAGTTTCCGGATGCCACTTAAGTGTTTCAAATATACTTTTCCTTTTCCAAGTCTCTTAACTTCACCTGCACTCCATCCCTGTCCCAGTTCCCACGGTTCATCCATTCCAACATTGAAATTTTTGGAACTGAAGTTTGGCAGATATTCTGCATAAAGCAGATCCATGAATTCCAAGCT
This sequence comes from Verrucomicrobiota bacterium, assembly GCA_036127675.1. GTDB lineage: Bacteria > Verrucomicrobiota > Verrucomicrobiia > Opitutales > Seribacteraceae > Seribacter. The sequence continues at coordinate 37,168 of JAYYRA010000009.1, read as the reverse complement.
TTGAGAATTTGGTTTAAGAGTGCTTCCATGATCTCTTTCCATAAATGGTTCCTCTCTCCGAAAACCATTTGGACACTCTGCGAGATGATGATATTCTTTGTGTCTAAGCCATCGTTCGAAATGTCCAAAAGAATTTAAATTTGGCACCAATTCAATGTATCGCTTCTTACAATGACAATCGATCAATTGAATCTCTTTGGGCGTTAAGGGAGATGAGTTTTCCCAAACCGTTAAATGATCCTTAAAAGCGAAGGTATGCTCAATATACAGTTGAAGTTCGTTGTATCCAAGTTTGCCGAGCAAATCAATCAGTTCGAGAATACATTTCATAGTGGGTACTTTGCAGCGACTAATATCTAGCATAAAGCCTCTGCGAGAAAGGACGGGGCGATCTTCCAGTAGCATGCATGGCAAGAAATCGGATCCGGATTCAACTAACTTGTAAATCGTATTTAGGGCACGAAAAAGTCCCACACTTTCTTCCACCTCAATAAAGATTTCATTGGGCTTGATTTGGATTTTATAAGCTTCTTTATCGTCCTGTCTTGCAAAGTGAATTTTTAAATCCGCATCTTGCTCTGAATCGAGTAATTCAAGCTGGAGAAAAGGATGGAATTCTTCGATAGTTTTTCTGAATTCAGGTTTGGCCGCCCATACTTTTAATAAGTGGTCCGATCGAAAAACTCCCTTTGTAAGGGTTAATTTTCGAGGCGTTGGAAAAATGAATGGAATCTCACTCAAAACTTGGAGATGTTTTTCTTGGAACAATCAATCCGAAACCCCAAGTTATTAGAACGGTAATTGGCCAGGCCCATGCTGTATTTATTTGGATTCCAAGTTTCCCCCCTTCTTCTTTCAGAAAACTCCATTGAATCGCTTGTTCAAAGGTGATGAATTCGTAATTTATGAAAATTTGATAAAAGTCAGGACGTAGGCTTGCAACCAGACAAAAGGAAATTGCAAAGCCAAGGGCTAGACCTTTGACGCTAGCTTTGGGGGTAAGAAGTGATGCCAAAAACATCCCTAGCATAGGACCGGTCGTGTACGAAATCATCCCGAAAGCTAATACAACAACATTGACTTTGCCGCGGAGGGCGTCGAGCTCCACTGCAAAAGCGGATAGGAGTATTCCCCAAATCAGAACCAAAGCACGGGAAAACATAAGTTGTTTCCTTTCGGCATCTTTTCCGTCTTTTCGCTTAAATAATCCAAGCGTTGTTTGGGAAAGAGCGGCGAGTATCGAATCTAGACTGGAGATTGCTGCCGCGAAAATACCGGCCAGAATCAGACCGCGTAATCCAACCGGCAGTTCGGTTACAATCCATACTGGATAGACGGAATTCGAGTCTTCCTGAAAAATGGACGGTTCCGCACCGATGTTTCTCATCGGTTCATAATAGGCAAAAAGTCCCGTTCCAACAAAAAGCATCAGCAAAGTAAGGACCAATGCACCGGAACTTGCGATCATTGCCTTTCGAGCATCGGAGGCATCTTTACAACAAAACATTCTCTGGGCATTGAGTTGATCAACTCCAAAGGCACTCAAGTTTTGAAAAGGCACCGCAATAATCGCGACCCACAGGGTAAAACCAACTGCTGGATCGGTGGTTAAGTTAAATAGGGTAAATTTGCCGGCCGAATTCCCGATTTCCATCATTTGACTCCATCCGCCATCAAGTTCAGAGATCATCCAGAACAAAGAAAGCAGTCCTGCACCTACAAAAAGAAAGAATTGCATGACATCGGTCCAAATAACTGTTCGCATTCCCCCCATTAAGGTCCAGCAAACCGCAAATGTGCCAATGATCCATATACACTGGTTAAATTCAAGTGGAGTTACTACCTTAAGAGCTAGTGCGGCAACTAATACTCGAACGCTTTGTCCTAAAATACCTCCAATCTGGAAGATCAAAGTTGCCAATCTTTTAGCACCCTCTCCCAGTTGGTTTCCCATGTAGTCGTAAGGACTGTAAATTTCTCTCTGGTAAAAAACTTTTACGAAGAAAAGGCCAACCAGAATCCTTGCAATAATCGATCCGATACCCCACTGAAGATATGTGAAATCTCCGGATGCAGCGTAAACCATTCCTGGTACCCCAATAAAAGTAACACCACTGATTTCCGTTGCGATAATCGAACCGGAAACCGCAGGCCAAGGTAGGGATCTGCCACCCAGAAAAAAATCTTTTATGGTAGACTGTTTCCCCTTGAGCAAATGTCCAACTAAAGTGGTCAGGCCTAAATAAGCCGCGACTAGTAACCAGTCGAGATTTGTGAACTGCTCGTGATAATCCATCCGTATCTATCCAAATACTTTAAGGCATCCGAGGAAACGGAAAAGCGAACTTCGTGAATAAAAAATGATCTTGGGAATAAGTTTCTGTTTCCCTAAAGTACTAATTTTGAGAGAAGGGATTTAATGAGACCCTTTTCCATGGTCATTGGTGCTTCGGCTTTCTTTATTGCCGGGTGTGCCGCATACTTCAGTGTTCGTGGAATTGCTCTGACCTTTGGAGCGGTAAGTGCATTTACCATCCCTATCATGCTAATGGCCTCCAGCTTAGAGATTGGAAAGTTAGTGGCTGCGTCGTTCCTTTATCGTCATTGGCACACCTGTAATTCCCAGCTAAGGTTTTATTTATCGTTAGCGGTGGTCTTGCTGATTGGGATAACTTCAGCAGGAATTTACGGATACTTATCTCAGGCGTTTGAGGAAACTTTAAGCCAGGTGGAAGGTTTTGAAAAAGAAATTTCCAGTCTACAGCGCCAGCAAAATGAATTCGATCGTCTGATACAAGCCTATCAAACTTCTGGTCAGAGAGGCTCTGCCTTGCGCGAAGAAAAGCAAGGTGAGGAGAGAGCAAGACTGGAGAAATATATCGAAGAGAGAAGAAAGGATATACTTTCTGCAGAAGAATCGAAAGGTCGCCTGGCTGAGGAAACGGATCAAATGATCGTAGGGGAAAGACAAAAGAGAGAGGAGGAAAAAAAGCGATTACAAGAGGAGATCACCCTGCGAAGAAATGATATTTCAAAATTAGAGGAAGATAGAAAAAGTGCCAAAGTCGAGAACGATGAAAGGATTGAAAAGGAGCTCGAAAAGGAGAAAGTTATTAATCAAAGAATTGCCGAACTGGATGCAGCGGTAAAAGCTTACAGAGATCAGGGCCCAGGTGGATTCCTTAAGGAGGATGGTTTTAAGAAGGCAGCGGAACTTTTGAAGTCTCAAAAGGAAGAGAGGGAAGCTCTCCGTGCTTCCCTTTCGGAGATCAATGCTGCGATACAAAAAGCCAGAGACGATCTGAATCAAAGATATACTTCACTGGACGCAAGAATTGAGTCGATCCAAAAGGAAATTTCAGATGCCAATCAAAAAATCACTGTTTTGACAACCGGTGGATCCGATCAAGCAGACCGTGTACGTACCGCCTTGGAAAACCTGAAGCAGGCGAGGGCCTCCGTGGATCAAAGAATTCAGTCCTTGGAAGCAGAAATTGCTGAGGCCAGTAAGAAGATCACTTCAATGAGTGAGATGAGTTCCGCATTTGGTCCGGATAGCTCAGCAGAATTGGAGGAAAAAAAGAGTGAATTACAGACGAAAAAAGAGCAAGCCGAGCAAAGAATTCTTGAGCTGGAGGGGAAAATTCGATCCACGGATATCGGTTCCTTTAAGTTTGTGGCCCGAGCTTTCGATCCTGAGGTTACAGCCGCTGAAAAATCAGAGGACCCGATTCGGATTGCTGAAGCGATGGACCGGGCGGTTCATCGGGTCGTAAAGTGGTTCATATTAATCCTTGTAGTTGTTTTTGACCCTCTCGCTGTCGCCTTAGTCGTGGCTTTTAATGCCAGCCTTCTTCGGAAAAGTGGAATTGAAGAAAACAATCCTTCGGGTGCTGAGAAAGAGATCAATTCTCAGGAAAAAAAAGCCAAGGGGAGTGGGGTTTTATTCTTTTTTGGAGTGGGATTACTTTTATTTTTAATTTATGAAATTATCCCAGATTCTGGAAACCAGAAAAATAAGAAAGCAGGCTCAAAAAGCGTTTCTCTTTTAACCGAATTAATTGGGGATAGAGTGGACGACAGGGCCTTGGCTTATGTGCCGCAGCAAGCTTTTGGAGTCTGTAGTTTTTCCACTTTACGAATGGTTGAGGAAGTCGGAATGCCCAAAATCATTTCCAACGAGTTGCTAGCCAGAGTGCCTTTTCTGGAGGATATGGTATGGGATCCAGTTGAGTGTGGGGTACAACCCAATGGAAGGGCTCTTTACTTTACCCAGTTGCCTACCGAGATGAATCGAGTCGAGCGAACCGGTGATGTTTTATTTGGATTGATTCTTCCAATTGGAAACGAAGACAAAGTGAAAAATTTCATTATTGGTGAATTGGATTTGAAGTCTCAAAATCCAAACTGGAAAGTTCTGCAAAACCAGTCCCCGATTTTTCATTCCATTCATCACGAAAAAGCTCATGTTTCAATCGGCTTGGATGCAAATTGTCTCGTTCTACTTTCTTCATGGTGGACGGATCGTCCTGATCCAAACTTTTTGGATGAGGAAATGAGATCTATCTTCCAAAACGGGCAGAATTCCAATTCCCTCAACCCCAGATTTGCATCCAAGTTAAGAGCGGACGATTATGATGTGGCTCTTTTTCTCTTTGGGGAAAACTTTTTCAACCCCTTTCAGAAATCTTCTGAGGAAGAAGGTCTTTTACAAACTTTCCGAGATTTCCTCTCATTTAATCTGAGTCTCAAAGCAAAAAGCGGATTGGATGGAGTCAGTCTTTTTGGAGAATACGATTATCAGGAAGAAGTTTTGGATGCAGGATTTGGCCTTCGGGTTGCAAGTTTGATGAATAAAGTTAGAGAAGATGAAAACTTTTTGAACGAAACTTCAGTGTTCGCCGAATTTGTGGAGATTTTTCTGCAGCGACTTGATTTTCAGAGTGTCGTTAATGTTTTGAAAGGGATCGACTTAAGTCAATCAACTGGGTTTGAGGCTTTTCGCTCTTGGGATTTTGTCAGCCGAATTCAAGGGAATCGATTGGGGACTTTTTCTGTTAAAGCAGATTCTATTGAGTCCGGAGGTGCTTCATTGAGACTCACGATTGATTTATTGGTTGAATCCTTAAATCCTTTCAAAGAACCTATTAATTAGATTAGTTTAGCGAACTTATGAAGGCAGGTTTTTCCAAATGTGTTGTTCATTTGACGGCTTTGATCTTCTGGAATGGTTGTGCTCAAACGGAAATAAAAAAGCCCATTTCTGATTTGCCGGATAGAAGTATTCAAAAATCAAGTTCCGAAAAAATTCAGGAAGGAAAAGTGGAGCAAGAAAAGCAAAAGGCGACAACGGATGTAAGCGGTTCGAAAGCGTCGAAAAGAACAAAGAGTCTTAAAAAAAATCCAACCCCTTCCAAACCAAATTCAACTCTCAAAGATAACAAGGCCATTTCCAAAGCAAAAGCATCTAAGCCATTAGATGGGTCGGATCCAATTTCCAATTTACATCAGGCAAAGGCAGATAAAAAAGAGATACAGAACTCTGATAATATTAGACAAGTTAAACCGATGGAAACAAGGAAAGAAGGATCATTGACCGAGAAAACAGATGAAGATGGGAATCGTCACTCTGCGAATCACAAAAATAAGTTAGGAGTAAAACCTCAAAAGAAAAATGCCATTGATTCGTCGAAAAACTTGGAGGCTCCAAAATCAGATCAATTAACCATTCAAGAAAAGAATTCTGAGCCAAATAAACAATCAGGTCCAAAAGTTTCCGCCACTATCCAAATCAAGCAGAAGGAGCATGAAGGGGTTACAGAAAGTACTCTGAATTCACCATCCAAATTTGAAATAAATCCTGAAAAAAGAAGCCAAGAAATTGACTCCAAATCCCTTTCGGTTGGTCTAAATCCGAGTGGAGGAGAGAAACGGAATATTGAATTGTCTGCTAAGGACAGTCCGAACCTCGCTTTTGGGACTACCGGCGATAAACTCTCAATCCAACAGAAATCCAAATTGAGGGTGGGTTGGGGATCCAATGAAATTGGAACTCCAAAAAAAGACCGAAAAAAGCAAGAGCCTGTTCTGAAAAATCAGGTTTCAAATAGTCGCTACGATGCCTTGAGGGAGTTCTTTTGGAGGTCCGAAGATAATCCATCGGGTCTGAATTCCTCTAGCTCTCCGAAATGGGATAAGGCAAGATCATGGAATCAAAAAAGAGGAGGTGTTGATTTCGAACCAGAGGATAAAAAGGGCGAGGAAAATCGTTTTCAAGAGGCTTTTAAATGGATCCAGCAAAAAGGAAGATAAATGCTCAATTTTTTGGAGTTGATTTGTGAAGAACTCTCTGCCCAAGCTCTTTATTTATTTTCTACTATTAGCACTGGGGTGCCTAGTTCTGAGCCAGTTAAGCTCTCTAATGCACGAAATTTTTGGATTCTTTACCTTCCTGAAATAAAGCATCATTGGTAAAGACTGTCATTTGAAATTATAAATCATTCGAAGGTAATAGGTTAAATCCAACTCATCCTTCAAATCGACCGGAGTAGAATTGTAAGTACCTGACAAACCCGAACGGAGCATCCAGGAAACATCCTCATTTAAAGCGAAGATAAGCCCGGTGTCTTTGGTAATCAAATAATCATCGAAATTGTTCAAACTTGGCACATAGGTGAAGTCACTTTCCAACAATAAAAATTCTCGGATTTGATGAGTGTATTCCAGACCAAGATCAATGGCTGGATCATTCAAATCATCCGTTGAAGATGATCCAGATTTTTCATACCTAAATGCAATACCAGAACGAAGATCGACTTGATATTCTTCCTGTTCCAGCCAAAGGTACTTTAGACCCAAAGCAGTGGTTGCTCTAAGATCGACTTCCTCGAGTCGATCGTTTTCCAAATCCGATTTAGCGTACCATGCTAGCGTGTCGTAAAACTTTGAGTCGTACTCGATGCCAAATTTGGTTTCGTCAACAATGGGAGTGTTCTTTTTGTCTGCTTTGTTATATGATAAGTACAAGTCATAGCCTCTTAATTTGTTTCCCAGAGAGCTGTCTAACCGAATGCCAAGGCCAAAGTTTTCGCTATTACCGGAGGAACCAGTCAAATCGAAACCCAGAGCATGCTTCCATTTCAAGAGTAATGCTTCGGCCTTACTTTGGGCAATCAGGATCAAGGGATCACTCTCCTGCTGGGTCCATAAGTGCTTCACCTCCGAGAGCAAAAAGGGCTCCTGTCGGTTTTCCAGGGAGAACTTTCCTTCGTCGGAAAAATTGATTTTTCCCTGAAAGGTTCGATTGTCTTCCATTCTGAAAGATAATTCATTTTCACAGGAAATTCGGGATATTCGAAAATCCGGAATCTTTAGCTTACCGGCAAACTCAGTGAGAATAGTCAAATTATTATCTTCTATCGTCAGAATTTCACCTTGCAGGATGGATCCATCAACCGTTTCGACTTCATCCGCCAAAAGTACTGTTGATGAAAACAATGAAATCAGAATGAAAATACGATTCATTTTTTTAATCTCAACCCGGGGGCCAATTCAGTTTTCTTCCGCCCAGAAGGTGCACATGAAGGTGAGGGACACTTTCACCTCCGTCTGGACCATTATTGATTACAATCCGAAACCCATCTTCCAAATTTTCGTCCTTAGCAATCATACGGGCTATGAGCAAGAGCTTGCCCAAAAGCCGTTCGTCTTCTTCTCCAGCCTGGGCAACCCTTGGAATCAATTTTTTGGGAATGATCAGAACATGAACTGGAGCTTGGGGCGCAATGTCTCGAACCGCAATGCAGTCTTCGTCTTCATGGAGGATTTCAGCGGGAATTTCGCGGTCAATGATTTTTTCAAACAGGGTCTTCATTCTACTAGATTCAAAACTTATTTTGCGGACCAGATTCGTAGGGAAGAGAGATAAAAGTCTTCCATTGCCGCTTCGTCCTTTAGATTTACCTCTAAAAGCCGGGTATTTTTTTCCAAGTTTTCGATCACTCTGGCTAATTTTCCAGAAAGGAGGCTTATTTTATCCGATGACCGACCTGCTTTGATTGCAATTGTAGCAGTAACATCAGACAATTCACTTAGAAATTGGGATCGAATACTTTTACGTATGCCTGTTTCAAATGCGTCTTTCTCTTTTTCATCCAGTTGGCTCTCGAGTGATTTTACCGCAATCTTGCATTCCTCTTCCGACTTTTCGCGAATCATTCGAAGCAAGCCGGAGGTCAATCCATAAGCGGAAAAAATTGGAGTAACTCGGTCTTTAGCCAAAGACACCCGATCCAGAAGCGTCAGTATCCATTGTTCATAGCGTTCTTTCCAATCAATCCAATCCTGATCATTTCTCTCCTGCTTTTTTGATTTGAAACGCATGGTCAGACACCTGCTGCGAATGGTTGGAAGCATCGAATTCGGACGGGTGGTAAGAAGCAGAAGATAAGTGTCGGGCGGTGGTTCTTCCAGAGTTTTGAGAAAGGCGTTGGCAGACTCTTTCCTCATTCTATCCGCCTCGTGAATCAAAGCTACCTTTCCTCCCCCCTGGTTGGAGGTGCGAGATAAATCCGAGATAAGCTCTCTGGTTTTTTCAACCGAGATAATCCTCATCTTCCCGGCGGGTCGAAGGTGAAACAAATCCGGATGCTCCCTTGAATCTTGGTTCATTTTCAGAATGACCCTCGATAGATCGAGGGCATTTTCTTCAAGGCAGCCGATTGAATTTCCTTGGAAAATAAGTCCGTGATGAAGATCCCCTTCAGAGAACCTGTTTCTTAAAACATTGTTGGGATTTTGCTCTCCCTTTTCCACAATCTTAATCTTCCGCAAAGAAACGAGTATGTATTTCGTTCCAGATGAGAATTTCGATGTCGTCTGGATCTCCAAGTCCATCCACAACAAAGAAGCGATCCGGCAGACTTCTGGCCAAGTGGAGATATCCTTCTCGAACCTTGCCGTAAAATTCCACATTTTCTTGCTCCATACGGTCGGGCATGTCGGAAACTCGGTGTTTAATTCTCTCAAGGCCAACCTCTGCGGGAACATCCAAAACAACCGTCAGATCGGGCACGACTTCTCCAACTGCAAAGGAATTGATCTGCGTAATTGGATCATCCGCTATTTGTCGGGCAACTCCTTGATAAACAGTGGTTGAGTCAAGAAAGCGGTCACAGAGCACGATTTTCCCTTCCTCAACAGATGGATAAATTACTTCTCTGACTAGTTGGGCTCGACTTGCGGCAAAAAGAAGTAGTTCAGTTTCTGGGAAGATACTTTTGGACGAATCAGCATGCATCAATAGATGACGAATGTCCTCACCGATAATCGTGCCACCCGGTTCTCTTGTAACGACGACTTCCCGATGATCAATCTCTTCCATCCGGTCCGCCAACCGTCGTATCTGCGTTGATTTGCCACACCCTTCGGAACCTTCGAAGGAAATTAGAATTCCAGTTTCATGACTCATAAATTAAAAAGTGTCTGCTTGCTTGAGGAGTTCAATAACTTGACTGGTGCTTGGGCTCTGTGCAGTTCGCACATAATGACCTGAGGTGCAAGTTGCGAGAGCAAGTGCAGTAAGCGGTGAAAAACCGCACAGTCGAGCGGAGGCAAAGCCAGCGTTGAAATGATCACCCGCACCAGTGGTAATCTTGGGGTTGTCGGTGAAAGGACCCTCGGTCCACCATTCCCCATCCTTGGTAGCACATGCTGCTGATTCGATCGGATGAACCACTACGCAGGAAAGATCCAGTTTCTTCCTAATTTCCTTGGCGATTCTTTTTAGGGATTCTTCATCCTTGTCCCCACCTTGTAGTCCCAATGTTTCACAAACTTGTAGGGCTTCATTGTAGTTGAGACCCAGAGTGGCTTCGGCATGTGCTTGGAAACGACCGATCACTTGAAGAACTTCAAAGATGTCATCCTTTGAGCGCTTGGCAGGGTCCGTCAGATCGAAAAAGAAGGAACGAGTATCTCGAGGAGGCAGATTTGGCAAAACACGATCAACTAATTCGATCAGAATAGAAGTCATTTTTGGAATCATTGTCCAGTTGACAATGGCAACCACATCGGTGTTAGCCATCATCTCTAAAAATTTGCCTTCCTCGCAGCACTTCATGATTCGTGCGTAATCAATCTCTTCTAAACTTCTGGTATTTCCAAGCATCAGTTTGCCATCTTTGAATTCCAAAGCTGTGGTGATTCCAGGTTCAGTGAGTGAAATTGCATTTGTCTTGTCCGCAAATTCCTCAAAAACTGGTTGGATGACCGGATGTCCCAAGGCTCCAATGTAGCGTACTTTCAAGCCAAGTGAAAGCATGGCATTTGCCATGATCGGCCCATTTCCTCCCAACTTTTCAAATCGCGGGAAAAGTTCCAAGTTCGCACTTTTCCCTGCTGCTGCTGATATTCTGTTTCCAAGGTCCGCGATGGTGTCAATCGGATCGAAGTTTTCCCCAAGACCATGCCGTTTGTCGACCGGAGTGACAATTTTATCCACGAAACCATCCAAGCCAACCACTGAAGACTTTCCGCTTGTGGAGAAAGCTTTCTGATTTATTTCGTTAATGATTTTTTCTGAAATCCGCATGATCGCTCTTGCCTAAATTTCTTTCTTGAATGGGGCAAACTTAATCGGAGTGAAGATGAAAGATCTTAATGAGAGATCGTTTTTCATTGATTTCAATTGGGGAAAAAGTGAAAAGATAAGGGTGGTGTTTGAATAAAGGATTAAATGAAAGTGGGAATAAGATGGATATACCAGTTGTAGAAATTTTGGCAGATACTGGCTTGCTTACCTATTTTGTGGACTCGAACTTGGCGGGTAAAGGAGTCATCTTCGTGTTGATAATTATGAATTGTTATGCCTTGAGTTTGATGTGGTCCAAGTATCAGGAACTCAAAAAAGCCGCTACCAACAATGCCCGAGATGAGAAGAGGATTAATGATCTACCCACAATTTATGATTACGATGACGCACTTTTTGCCGGAGAGGGCAGTCCATACCTCATCCTATGCTCCAGAGCTATGGAAGCCGCTAGAAGAACGAAGTCAACCGGCGAAGTTCGTATGAATTATGTCGAGAATGCGATTCGTCGAGCTCTTGCAGAAGTTGGTGATCGATATGAGGGAAGAATGTATTGGTTAGCCACGATTGTTTCAGGTGCTCCTTTTCTGGGTCTTTTGGGTACAGTTTGGGGAGTGATGGATGCTTTCGGTACCATGGAAAGCGGCGGTGCCACCATTGAGCATCTGGCCCCGGGAGTTTCTGGAGCACTATTGACCACGGTTGCCGCTTTGTGCGTAGCTATCCCTATCGTATTCGCTTACAATGGATTATTGGGGAAGGCTCGGGGAGAAATGACAAAGCTCGAAAATTTCGCCAGTAATCTTGCCGACCGAATCGAATTGGAGAAGAATGCCTAAAAGGAAAAATTGATGGCCAGAGACTTCAAAAGAGCCAACAAGTTAGCGGTTATATCTGATCTCAATGTAACACCATTAATTGATTTAGCATTTTCACTATTGATTATTTTCATGATTACCACTCCGGTAATTGAACAATACAACCGAATCGATTTACCAGATCAGACAACCAATGAAAATCAACCACCTCCTGAGATGGACGATCAATTCATAACCATTGATTCGGACGGTGCCTATCATTGGGGGCAGAACAAAGTAAGCAAGTTTGAACTTGAGGCGAAATTGGATGAAATTGCTTCAAGTCAGGAAGAACAGCCAGTCATCCACATCCGTGGAGACAAATCCCTCCGGTACCAAAAGATTTTCGATGTGATAAATATGCTTAAAGCTCGCAACCTCACAAAGCTCAGTTTGGACACCAAGGCAATTTGATTAGTATTTTGGAGTGGATTATCCTTACATGATAATCCACTCCATGTTAAAACATTACCGGTAGTGACTGAAAGTAAAACAGATTTGGCAACCTCCAAACTCATCGAAGAACTTGGAGCAGTTGTACAGACGAAACCATCGGAACTTTATGAAGCAAGTTTTGACGGTCTGAAAGTTCAGGGAGAAACCGGTGCCTGCATTCTGGCGAAAGAAGATGAGCATGTCGGTAAAGTGCTGAGAATAGCCAACGAATACGGCATTCCGATTACCACCAAAGGTGCCGGTTCCAGTCTTACTGGTGGAGCAACTCCAATCCGTGGAGGCTGGGTTCTTGATTTGTCGAATTTGGATGACCTTTTTCTGGATGAAAAGAATAGATTGGTCCGATGTGGACCCGGAGTCGTGGTCTCTACTTTACAAGCAGAAGCCGAGAAACTAGGTCTTTTTTACCCGCCAGATCCATCCTCGAGAAAGTTCTGTACAATCGGAGGGAATGTGGCCTGTAATGCAGGGGGTTTAAGGTGCGTAAAGTATGGCGTCACCAGAGATTATGTGCTTTCCTTGTCTGGATACTTGGCAAATGGGGAGAAGGTTACCTGGGGTAGGGCGACCCGTAAATTTGCCACCGCTTACAATGTTCGGGACTTGTGGATCGGAAGCGAAGGAACGCTGGGAATAATTACTGAAATCACCGTGCGACTGATCGAGCGTCCAACAAAACGAAAAACTTTTCTGGGAGTTTTTGCAAATGACGAATCTGCTCTCTCTGCACCACTTGCCTTGTCCAGATTGGGGTTGCGTCCGTCCATTCTCGAATACATGGACGAGTGGACAATCAATTGCTTACAGGAATATACCGGTATTGAAGTTTTCCAAGGTGTGGGAGCTAATCCTACTTTACTTATCGAGTTGGATGGAAATGATAGCGAAGTTGCACACCAGGCAGAGAAACTTGAAGCTTGGATATCCAAAGAATCCCTAGCTTATCGCTTTGCTGCAGACGATGAGCAAGCTGAAAGACTTTGGGAAGTACGTCGACAGGGTTCTTCTGCAATGAAGAAGCTTGCCCCTACCAAGTTGAATGAGGATATTGTTGTCCCATTGGATCAGCAGATCGAACTGGTACGGTTTGTTAATTTGTTAAGAGAAGATTACCATTTGAAAATTGGAGTTTTTGGACATTGCGGAGACGGAAATCTCCATGTCAATTTTATGTATGACGAGGAAAATCGGCAAGAGACTGCTCGATCTGTGGAAGCTTTATCCAAATTAATGAACAAAGTCATTGAAATGGGAGGTGCGATTAGTGGAGAACATGGAGTCGGTCTTGCCAAAACTCCTTTTGTCCGAGAACAATTTAATCAAGCGGAATGGGATCTTATGAAAAAGATCAAAAAAACTATGGATCCGAAAGGAATCCTGAATCCGGGTAAAATTTTTGAGGTTTTCAAACCCTGGGAACAAAAAAAACTAAAGGTTGACCTTCACTGGGAGAAATAACAGAAAATTTAAAAACCATGAAATTCAGAAATCTATTACTTACATGCCTTTTTTTACTTTCATTAAGTGGAAGCGGATCATTTGCTGAAACTTTGTATTCCTGGACGGACACTCAAGGCAGAACCTTGCAAGCATCATTTGTTAAGTTGGAAGGTAATCAACTTACGATCCGAATGAACGGACAGGATTTTCCTCTGGATCTATCCTATTTTAGTCCGCAATCACAAAATTTAGCCCGTCAATTGGCTGCGGCAGCTTCTCCCAGTCCTACTCCTCCAGCTCCAACCCCAAAACCTGCACCTATTCCAACACCCGCACCCGCCCCCCAACAGGTTGAACCGGCAAAGCCCAAATTACCAAAAGTTCTGACGGACGCTTCAGCCTTGGAAGCCGAGCATGAATGGAGAAGTGTGGATGGAAGAACCCTCTACGCAAAATTTTCATCGATCGATGGAACCGACCTAAATATTCTCATGAGTGGCGGTCGGATTGAACAGACTATTCCGCTAAGTCGTTTATCTGATGCCTCTGTCGAGCAAGCGAAAAAACTACAGGCTATCGTTGATAAACAAAAGCAAGCTCGGGCAAAAATGGCAAGGGATAGGAAGAACATGAAGATTCCCGAGCTTCAGCCTGAAGACCTTAAACGATACTTAGATTGGACAAGTTCGGACGGTAATAAGATTGAGGCAGCCTTTGTCGATACCAATGAGCAGGCCGTGACAGTCCTTATGAAGCGCTCTCCTGATCGCCCAGTTGAGATTCCATGGGAACGTTTAAGTATCGAATCGCAGGCGATGGCAGAGGGTTTAAAAAAATTGAAGATAAAGCTGGCTCCCAAGGCACCAAGACTGGGTCCTTACATGGCGGGAAAAAAGAATGATGAAGGACTCCTTACCTCCTCCGCGACTCTTCCTCGTTATCTCGATGGAAAATGGAAGAATTATAACACGGTTCTGGAAAGTGCGGTTTATGATGTCGCACTGAATGCAAATGGAAAGCATGTAAGCCTTTGGCTAAAGGATGAATCTGAAGACGAAAACACCGCCGAGGGTACTAGAGCAGATAGAAGACCACTTCAGATTTACTTTCGTGCATGGTACGATCCTTCCCCGGAGACTAAGACATGGGATTGGAGGGACCGTCGGATTGCTTCCTTTAAAAATCCGCCCCAAGTATCTTCAGAACGTGAGAAAACTACCATTGCAGGAACTCTTGAAAACGGGGCAACTTTTGAATATAATATTGAAATTTCTCATCGTGGTTTAAGTTTCTGGGGGAAAATAAATGAAAGTAGAAGTGAAAAGTATCCCACTTCACTGACCATCGCATTTTATTCACCTAACTTCATTCCCAATGTTACCAACATGTCACTCAAGGAAATCGAGCCATTGGTTGGTACGGGAAAAATGTATTTAGATCCGCTCGAATCCAAGAGGCAGCAACTCGATATGATGGATAAATGGACCGACATTATGGGCAAAGCCCGTGGGACCGACTGGAATCCAATCAAATCAGCCGAGTTTATGGGTACTCCTTTTGGGGCGCATAAAATCAAAGTTACTCCAGCAAGTACTCGCGGAATGCATTTTACTTGGGGTAAAGGCTACAGTGGAGTTTATCCTTTTCAAGGGATTCATCTCTCTCACCGTACAGAAGACGCATATAACGCCCGAAGAGAAAAGAACTTTGATGACTACAAGGACAGACTGGAGATTTCTAAAAGCAAGCGACTTCAGGTAAACATCTCTCGTGGGCGAGGCTAATAGGTTCCTCTTCCACTTTGGGCTAGCTGGTTCCTTACTTCTTTGTCAGTTCCTTTGGGCTGGCAGCGTCCGAATTGCCTCCATAAATGTGGAAAATTATCTTCCTATGGATCGATGGGTTGATGGTAAGTGGAGGAGAGATTATCCAAAGCCGACCAAAGAAAAGAGGGCTTTACGCTCCATGATCAACCAGATAAATCCGGATATTCTTTTGATTCAGGAGATTGGAGACCTTCCATATCTCAATGAATTATGGATGGATTTAAATGTTACCAATGGTACAAAATTTGATTTCTCTGGATGGATGAGTGGGTCCTACGAGGAAGAGGAGAGGCACTTAGCAGTTTTATCCAAAATTCCTTTTCAATCCATCGAGCGGCACAGAGATATCAGTTTTGGATATTTTGGAGAACTTACCAAACCAAGCCGTGGACTCATGGAAATTTCCTTTACCAGTAATCAGATAAACTGGACGCTCTTCAATCTACATTTGAAAAGTAAGTGGACGGAGCGAAATGATGATCCTGAGGCAGATCAAAGAAGGGAAAAAGAAGCCCGTGCAATAAGAGATTTTATTCGTCAAAAATTCCCCCCTGATTCCAAACCCAGATTTTTGGTTGCCGGCGATTTCAATGACCACAAGAATTCGCCCTGCTTAAAAAGATTCACCCAAGTAAATGATACCGAATTGACTTGGATGCTACCCTGCAAAGATCAAAATAATCACTTTTGGACGCATTATTATTCCAAGGAGGATAGCTACTCTCGGTTGGATTATCTACTGGTTTCTCCAATGATGAAAGTTCATTACTTGCCTAATTCTGCGAAGATTTATGATGGGTATCATTCATTGATGGCTTCCGACCACCGAATGGTTTACGCAGACTTCGAATTCTAATTTCCTTCGAGCCAAAGGCTTTTATTTTCGATCATATCAACCACACAATTTGGCAAGCTGTTCTTCCATCCGTCTTCCCGCTTGCGAACCAGATCCAAAATATCTCGGGAAAAAAATTGCATATTTTCCCGGTTCCAGGATTCGATTTTTACCAGAAAACCGTTTTCCCTTACATATTTGTAAAGGTTTCTTAAGTTTTGAGCGACTAGTAGATTATCGATTGTGACCAGTCCACCTTCGTCTCCAATCGTTTCAACATTATCTCCCCGACCGATCTGCTTGCGGTAGCGCTGGAAGTTTTTTTGTTCAATCGGGTAGGCGTATATTTTTACATTATCCTTGAAGAGAATTCCAAATGCCTCGAGGATTCCTCCATCCAGTTGGGAATAATATTGCTCTTTGAAAATATCAGCTAAGTTATTCAATCCCATAACGAGACCAATCGGCTTATTGATATGTCTTCGCAAAAAGGCCGAAAGTCGAAAATACTCGAAGTAGTTCGATACCAACACACCGTAACCACAGGCATTAATCACTTCGATTCGGGCAAGAAAATCGTTGTGGTCAATATCCCCTTCCGTTAGCAAGTTTCCCAATGTTAATTCCATGAAGACTTCAAGGTTCTGCTCTTCGACATCTTCCCTTTCGATAAATTGAACTTTGGCATTTTCCAGCATATCAAGATTAACCTGGGTCACTGGCCGAAAACTACCCCTTTCAATTAAACAGGCTTTTTTATAAAGCATGTCAGCCGCTTGGACCACATATCCCTTACGATCAAACATGATTGCGTCCGAGAGACCGTTTTCCACTAATTTTAAACAAAGAATCCGATTGTCGATTTTTTCGAATGCCGGTCCGTTGAACTCGATCATATCAACTTCAACTCTTTCCTTGCCGATATCGTCGATCAGACTGCTGATGAAATCGTTTGGGTTCTCCGTTAGATGAAAGGCCCCATAGACAAGGTTTACTCCAAGCATGCCAATCGCCTCTTGTTGTAGGCGGTTTTCCCTGTCCAGCATTCTAACATGGAGTATGATATCATGAAAGGCGCCATTTGGGTCTAGCTGAAAGCGTACACCCATCCATCCATGGCATTCATTGTTCTTATGGTAGTTGAGTGCGGAAACCGTATTGGCAAATGCAAAAAAATAAGTTTCCGACCCCCTTATTTCAGCTAACCTCTTTTCCAGCAGTCCATATTCATGTTCCATCATTTGAACCAGCCGTTTACGGGAAACATAGCGACCAGCTTCACCATAGATCGCATCACTGAATTTCATGTCGTATGCGGACATCGTTTTAGCCACGGTTCCTGCCGCTCCGCCGGCTTGGAAGAAATGACGGGCAACTTCCTGTCCGGCCCCAATCTCAGCAAAGGTTCCATACTTGCTGGAGTCCAGGTTAATTCGGAGAGCTTTTCTTTCGACGGTAAGTTCTTCAGTACTCATCAGGGTGCTAAATTGCGCTCTTTTGAAAGACAGGCAAAGTTTTTCTTCGACGAAACTTAAAAAGCTATATTTTTTCTTTTTTGATGAAATCATTTCTAAAGGACATTTTAAAGAGGATGGCGGTCACGCTGGTATCCAGTATCTTATTTGCCATACTCTCGATTTTTCTAATTGGTGCTCTCTTTTCATCCCTTTTGAAAGAGACGGAATTATCTCATGATCCGGATTCAATTCTGACTTTGAGTCTGAGCATGAATCTAACTGATCGTCCGGGAGGGTTCAGACTCGAAGATCTTACCCGGCAAGCATTAACCGAAGAAGCCGAGCCACCGCAACTTCACTTGTATGAAGTGCTAGAAGCTTTAAAAAAGGCAAAGACGGACCCAAAAGTTAAGGCATTGTTCATTTCTGGTGGTTTTGTGCCATCGGGGTATGGATGTGGGTACGCTTCGATTCATGAATTTATCAAAGGGATCAAAGATTTTAAGAAATCAAACAAACCAGTTGTTGGATATTTACGGAATCCCTCCCAGTTGGATTATCTGGTTTATTCTGCCTGTGACGAATTGCACATGGACCCAAGTGGAAGCATTCTGCTGAGTGGTCTTGCTAGCCAATCGATTTTTTTGGGAGAAGCATTAGAAAAATACGGAATTGGAATGCAAGTGGTTCGTACCGGGGATTTTAAAGGTGCGGTCGAGCCGTTCACCTCAACCGAGTTCAGTGCGGAGAATCGCCACCAAATTGATCAATTGATCTCCCAACGCTGGGGGGATTACATCCGATCAGTTTCTGAAAACCGAAGCTTTAATACCGATGAATTACAATCATTACTGGAAGAGAAATATCTCTTTCAGGCCCAAGATGCCCTTGGTGCCCGGTTAGTGGATTCTCTTCTTCCCTATGATGCAATGATAGACGAGTTAATTGAATTAGGTTCTCTTGATGAGGATGGCGATTTTAAGAAAATTGATTTCATTGAATATTTGGATCGACCACAGTCCAGTGCAGAATTGGAAGGTTCGAAATTGGATGGCGAGCCCAAAATTCATGTGGTATATGTAGAAGGCTCGATTGTTGATGGATGGGGCGATGACGGCAACGCGGTCGGCGGTCATGAGATTGCGAGTAGATTGAGAGAGACTCGAGCAGATCAGGACTGCAAAGCGGTTGTTCTAAGAATCAATAGTCCGGGGGGGAGTGTTTCAGGGTCGGATGCAATTCTTCAGGAGATTCGTCGTTTACGTGCAGAGAAAATTCCAGTGGTAGTCTCTATGGGTTCAGTTGCTGCATCTGGTGGATACTGGATTTCAACGGAATGTGATCAATTATATGCTTCGGAGCAAACCATTACCGGATCCATTGGAGTATTTGGCTTGCTCCCAAATCTAAAAAAGATGGCCAGTGAATACAGCGTTTATTGGGACGCTGTAAAGACCCACGACCATTCTGATATTATGACGATTGCCCGACCCAAAACCGAAGCGGAATTGCAGGTGATACAGGAATACGTCAATGGAATCTACCAAAAATTTATTGGCTTGGTTGCTGATGCCAGAAAAATCAATCCCAAGAGGGTCGATCGAATCGCAGAGGGTAGGGTTTGGTCCGGCTTGGATGCGAAGAGGTTGGGTCTGGTTGATGGGTTTGGTGGTTTGAGGGAATCGATTCAAAAAGCCGCCGAATTGGCCAAACTAGAACCTGGATCATTCGGTGTGAAAGAAGTTCCAGCATTACAAACTCCTTTCCAGGCATTGGAAGACATGTTCGCGGTCTCTCAGGGAGGGTTTCAATCCACTTCCTCAGGCTCTTCCCTTATAAGGGAAATTACCGAGGAATTGGAAAATGCCCTGTCTTCAGTTCAAACTCTGAATGATCCGAGACATGCTTATGGGCTTCTTCCATGGTATCGAAGAGGATTTGGATTTGTCGATTGATAGAACTTCATAATGGTGTAGAATAATTAGATCTAATGAATAAAGAAGTAACTCTCGTTCAAAATTGTATCGCAACTATCATTCCTGCGGGGGATGAAATCACTCTTGCCGAGGGGTCCACCTTCAGTATTGCTCAATCTTTAGGTGGTTCGGTCACACTTCGCGATGCCAGCGGGATGTATCGGGTTGGGGAGTCAGAACTGGATGCACTCGGAGAGGAAGTAAGGAAAGAGGTTGCTGGTTCTCAAAAACCGACCGAAGAACAGGGACCCTTTAGTGAGGAGAAAGTTTGGGATGCGATGCGTGGATGTTATGACCCTGAGATTCCAGTGAACATTGTTGATCTCGGACTCATTTATGATTGTCGAATCGAAGAGGGCGAATCAGGAAAAAAAATCGCCGTTAAAATGACTTTGACCGCACAGGGTTGCGGTATGGGGCCGGTCATCGCGGATGACGCAAAGCAGCGGATTCTAGCCTTGCCAGAGGTGGAGTCGGCCCAAGTCGATATCGTCTGGGATCCCCCTTGGAACCCCCGAATGATTTCGGAGGAAGGGAAAAAGATTCTCGGACTGGAATAAGCCGATACTTAGCCCTTTACATCGTAGCAGAAAATAAGCTCCTGATCCCTCAGGTACATCTTTCCATTCGCGATGACTGGATGGGTCCAGACTTTACCTTTGGGATTTCTCTGCTTGGTTTGGGGTGAAATTGTAAATTCTCCTTTGGGTGACCAACCTTTCGGGGTTGCTTCAATCAGAATGACTCGTCCATCCCCTTCACCTAAGCAGTAAAATCGACCATCGGCGTAGGCAATTGCACCTTTACCAAGAGCTTTCTTTTCATTCCACATTAACTCGCCCGACTTGAAATCCTGACAAACCCAACCGTATCCATCTGAGTAGCCATACAAATGGTCTCCGAATTTGATGACTCCACCATGATGGTTCTTCATAATCTTGTTGTCGTAGACATCTTTGGCTCCGGTAGCGGTTAATTTTACCAACTTGCATCCAATCCCGTAACCGGAAGAAATGTAGACATGGCCATCACTGTAAACAGGGGTAGGAATAACTGCTACCTTACCGGACCAATCTGAGGACCATAACAAGTTACCGTTTTTTGCATCCACACCGACAAGTTTCTTCATAACCAGCTGTACATATTGACGCTTCCCTTCGTGATTGATAACAATGGGTGAGGAGTACTGGGCGGGATCGGTAAATTCTTTTGAACGCCAGATCACTTTGCCGCTATTTCCATCGAGGGCAGTTAATGCACCACCGCTACCCCCTGGAGTGCAAATAACTTTTCCTTCATCGATCAGTACAGATTCGGTATATCCCCAATTTGGTACTTTCCCTCCAAGGTCCTTAACCATATGGACTTGCCAAATCTTTTTTCCCGTTTTGGCGTCCGCACAGACCAGGTTTCCTTTGCCGCCCAAAGCATAAACTTTTCCATCGGAAACCGAGGGGGTCGTTCGAGGCCCGTCTCCCCATCCGTTGGTGAGTAAATCGCCAACTTCAAGAGCCCATACTTTCTTGTTGCTGGAAGAATTCGAGGTAGCACGATAAGCAATCAATTTTTCAGTTCCGCCAAAGGCACCCATTGTATAAAGAGCCCCATTTGCTACGGAGAATCCAGCGTAACCAAGTCCGGCATCATCAGTCATCCATTCTTTCTTCGGTCCACCGGTGGGCCAACTTTTTAGCAAGCCTTTTTCTGTTGATATATCGTCCCTTGCAGCACCCCGCCAACTTGGCCAGTCTCCTGCAGATAAAAGGGGTAAACCCCAGGCGATAAAAGCAAGGCAAGAAAGTAAGTTTTTCATAGTTTTTATTATCATTTCAACACATCGGCATCGTGCAAGCCGAAAGAAACCAGTTTAAAAAAAAAGGAGTCAGGACCTGAGCCTGACTCCTTTTACTAAATAGAAAATTTGCGGAAGTTTACTTCGCTTTAGAACGAATCTTTCCGACTTTTTTCCATCTTCCGGTTTTGGCGGAATCCAGAACGGCTTCGCAAATATACTGTGTTTCCAGAGCATCGCGGAAGTCGGGTCGTAAAGGACGCTTTTTGCGGGATCCATAACCGGCTACGAAATCTGCAAACTGGTTGATGAAACTATGCTCATAACCAATGTTCAGACCTGGAACCCACCACTTATCCATGTATGGATGTTCTCCACCGTCAGTTACATGAATAGAGCGCCATCCACGGGTCTTTGGATCTTCCTTGTCGTACTCGAAGTAATCCAAGCGATGAAGGTCATGCAGATCCCAAAAGAGGGAACCATCAGCACCATTAATTTCAAAAGTATAAAGTGCCTTATGACCACGGGCATAGCGAGTGGATTCAAAGATGGCCAGAGAACCGTTAGCGAACTTAGCAAGAAATGCACAGGCATCGTCAATGGTTACCTTTTGTTTTTTGCCGGTTGCAGTGTGCACTCGCTCTTTGATGAAAGTTTCCGTCATTGCATTTACCTCAACTACGGGGCCGTTCAACCAGATGGCAGTGTCAATACAGTGAGCGAGCAAGTCACCGGTAACCCCACTCCCTGCCACTTTGGCATCTAAACGCCATAGGCCTTCTCCGCCTTGTGGTAGTTCCGTACTTATGGTCCAATCCTGCAGGAAGTTGGAGCGGTAGTGATAGATTTTTCCAAGACGACCTTCGTCAATCATTTCCTTGGCCATGGTAACGGCAGGAATTCGTCGGTAGTTATACCAAACCATATTTGGAACCCCGGCTTTTTCGACTTCACGAACCATTTCTTCACCTTCCTTGCAATTTAAGGCAAGTGGCTTTTCACAGAGAATTCCTTTTCCTGCTTTCGCCGCGGCAATAGCAATTTCATGGTGTACATTATTTGGGGCAGCAATGTCGATTACATCGATGTCATCCCGAGCAATTAATTTCTTCCAGTCCGTTTCCACGGATTCATATCCCCATTGTTCGGCAAAATCTTCAGCTCTTTCCTTGTTTCGAGCACAAACCGCCGCCAGTTGAGGTTCGTATTTCAATTCCGGGAAAAAGTTGGGTACTTTACGGAAGGCGTTGGAGTGGGTGCGGCCCATAAAGCCATAACCGATTAATCCGATACGCAATGGTTTTTTCTTAGCCATAATTTATACTTTTTTATTAAGGGTTTAGTTTGATTTTTGTAAAAGGTGATTCGGGAGATGATGTGAAATCACAAAAAAGCCATATCCCAAAGGATATGGCTTTTTTTGTAAAGAGAATTTAAGTCCGAATTTAAATCTCAACCGGTTTGTAACCGCCTTTCGATTTGAAGTGAAAGATCAAAGCGATATAACAAATCAACATAAAAACCGGGAAGATTGCAACGCTGGCAAGCGATCCCTGTTTTCCTGTTTGAATGCTTTCCTTGACGACTTCGATTTTTTCAGCCGGAAGATTTCCTACTTTTTCAGGATCAACCGCGGTGTAATCTCCAAGAAAATAGGTACTATCATTGGAAACCGATTGATAGGTTTCTGCATCAGTGGAACTCTCGATAGAGGCCTTGATGGAATCTTCAGTCATTTTTCCGATTACCGGACCACCAAGAATACCAACCGCGAGCATTCCAATCCCTGCGATTGCATTAAGAGTGAGGGCACCACCTTTCGGACACTGTTCCGATACCACTCCCAAGGTAGTAGGCCAGAAGAAGGTTTTTCCAAAACCGTAAAGGGTGGCGAAGATAAAAATCATCGTAAGTCCGGAAGCAGAACTTAATAAGTACAGACCAACAATTGCTAACACAGCGGATGTGGCTAAAAGTCCCAATGGCCCAAGAGCATTTACGATGGGACCTGCAAACCAGAAACGCAGAATCATCATAATGGCCGAAGTGTAAATCAGAACCCAAAGGCCATTGTAGCCTGCTTCTTTCATTGGTTCTTCCATCAGTCCAGAAATCGCACCGTCGGTTCCCAGCTCGGTTGTAGCCAAGGGGATCATGATAATGCAAAGGAAAATCAGCAATGGACGACCAAGAGATTTACAATACAGGTAGTAAACAACCGTTGCAGCTGCAGTTAATCCATAGACAACAGTGTCACCCCAAGCGAATACCATACCCAATTGCCTAAAGATCAGATAGCCTGCGATTAATGCTCCGATGGCGCCAAACTCAGCCAGCATTTCCTTATAGGATGTTCCCGATTCAACCCGCTCGTTGACCGGAAATTCAGCTTTGAGGAGCATCAATAGATATACCACTGCGGGAATTGCGATGAGATAAATTAAAATTCTCCAGTCTTCTGCTGCTTGTGCACCAAGCATAATCGTCAAAATTCCGCCTAAAACTAATCCGCCCGGCCAACCAGCATGAAGTATATTGAGCCACTTGGTTTTGTCCTTTTTAAACATGGTTGCCACAACCGGATTAATGAAGGCTTCCACGGTTCCGTTTCCAAGACCCAAGATTACAGATCCTAAATAGAGTCTGCCGTATGCTTGATCTTGGGCAGCTTTGAGTGCGTCTCCAGTCAATCCCTCAGCCATAACAATTCCGTAAGCCTGAAAGGCCAAAACAGCATATGCCGCGTAACAGACGAAACTAAAAATCATTGCGGCCCGATAACCGATGTTATCTATGATCAGGCTGAAAACAATGATACTGATCGCGAAGGGCCAAATCCCTGCTCCGAAAAGTTCCTGTGCTTGAACTTGGTCCAAACCAAAAGTGCTTGGCCAAAAGGGCTCTGCGTTTACGAGGAATGCTCTAGTAATAAACGCGAAGGCGGTTGTAATGAGGGCAATGAAGCACCCCCAAAATAATTTCATATCTGGTTCAGATTCTTGATTACTCATAGTATTTTATTTGGGCTGGTTGTTTGATACTTGGGGTAACAATGTATTTTATGATCTCAAATGATCCGCTTAAGGCAAGCCTGAATCAGAGCCTTTTATGATGGATTAATTTACTTTTTAGCCTTTTTTGCCCAACTGTCACGCATCGCTACGCTTCGATTGAGGACTAATTCACCATTCTGTTCGGCTTTGGAATCCACGGTGAAGTATCCAACTCTCTCCAATTGAAAGGGTTGTCCGGGTGCTAGTTCGGCGACGCTTTTTTCAACCAAACAGCCTTTGAGGAGTTCAAGCGAGTCAGGATTTATGTTGCTTAAATAATCCTGCCCGCCTTCAGCCTCTTCCGGATTTGCTACGCTGAACAGTCGATCATAAAGTTTCACCTGCGGATTGATTGCGGTGGTTGAATCCACCCATTGGATGGTTCCTTTGACTTTTCTTTCGTCAGGAGTACCTCCACCACGGCTCTCTGGATCATAATCGCAGATCAGTTCAGTGACCTCATCGTTTTCATCCTTAATAACCTCTTTGCAAGTTACATAATAAGCATACTTCAGACGAACTTCTTTACCGACTGCCATTCGGAAATATTTCTTCGGAGGATCTTCCATGAAATCATTCCGGTCGATGAAGATGGTTTTGGAAAAGCTGATCTTTCGCGTTCCTGCTTGTTCGTCCTCCGGGTTATTTACTGCATCCACCTCTTCCACTTTTCCCTCAGGATAGTTGGAAATGGTGACTTTTAAGGGATGAAGTACTCCCAGTCTACGAAGAGCACACTTGTTTAAATCCTCCCGAAGGCAGAATTCCAGCAGTTCCATTTCAATAATGTTTTCTCTTTTCGCCAAACCGACTCTTTCACAAAAGGAGCGGATGGAAGCCGGAGTGTAACCCCTGCGCCTCATTCCGCTAAGAGTGGGCATTCTTGGATCATCCCATCCATCCACGAGACCTTCTTCAACCAGACGGAGCATTTTACGTTTGCTCATTACAGTGTAGTTGAGATTCAAGCGGGCGAATTCAATTTGTTGGGGATGATGGATGCCCAGATTTTGGCAAAACCAATCATACAATGGACGGTGATGCTCGAATTCAAGGGTGCAAAGCGAATGAGTGATACCTTCGATCGAATCCGACTGACCGTGAGCGAAGTCATAAGAGGGATAAATCTTCCATTTATCACCGGTTTTAGGATGATTCTTATGCAGGATTCGGTAAAGCACGGGGTCCCGGAGATTCAAGTTTGGAGAGCTCATGTCGATCTTGGCTCGCAAGGTTTTGGTCCCCTCATCGAATTCTCCTTCCCTCATTCCCTTGAAGAGGTCGAGGTTTTCCTTAACGGATCTATCCCGATAAGGACTGTCCTTTCCAGGTTCGGTCAAATTACCCCGCAATTCTCTCATTTCCTCAAAACTGAGATCACACACGAAAGCCTTACCGTCCTTAATCAGTTGAATTGCCCATTCATATAATTGATCAAAGTAATCCGATGCATGAAAGAGCCGATCCTCCCAGTGGAAACCGAGCCATCTGACATCTTCCATGATTGCTTCCGCATATTCGGTTTTTTCCGCAACCGGATTGGTGTCGTCCAAACGGAGATTGCAAATACCTTGGTATTCTCCGGCGATTCCGAAATTCAGGCAAATACTTTTCGCATGTCCCAAATGTAGGTAACCATTTGGTTCCGGTGGGAACCGTGTGTGTACCCGCCCGTCATTCTTCCCATTTTCCTGGTCCTGCTTGACCATAGTTCGAATGAAGTCCAGAGGTTTTTCTTCTTCGGTTTGATTCATCTGCAAAGGGTAAGGGGGATGGTTCTCATTCAATCAATCCGATTTCCATAAAGGGATCGATATTCCTTTTCGAGACTTTTCAATCCTTTCTTGCTCAATCCGGCATTGATTTCGGATAATTTCTCCAGAGCGATCCTTAACCGAACTCTAGATAAATCCGCACCGAGTAGGGCCATTCCGTCAAAAAGAGGCAGGGAAACCGCACTGCCCGAAACCGCAAAGAAGAACGGTCGCAAAAGATTTTTCAATTTTAGTTCTTCGATTTCCGCCATCTTTTGAAAGATCTCCGAGAGCCTGTCCCGATTCCAATCCTGAATTTTTTCCAGTTCCCATTCAGCAATTTTTAACAGGCGGGATACCTGGGAAGCTTCCATATTTCCCACCAAATCTTCGACCGAATATTCCGGACATTCTTCGAAAAGGTGCTTTCCGAGTGGGAAAAAATCGGCCAAAGTTTCCATTCTGGGCAGGGCAAGATCGAGGATTTTTGAAAATTGTTTTTCGTTGGCTTTCCAATCCATCAACCGCTGGATAATTTCTTGCGGTTCGATCTGCTCCCTCAAATATCTTCCATTCAGCCATTTTAATTTACCCAGGTCGAAGATCGGGCCACCCAGACTCATTCTTTTGATCTCAAAAGTTTCACTCATTTCACTAAATGAAAAAATCTCTCGTTGATCGGGTAGGGTGTAACCCATCATTCCAAGATAATTAAGCATCGTCTCGGGCAAGAAACCGGCATCCTTGTAATAGAAGATTCCGGTTGGATTTTTGCGTTTTGAAAGTTTTGACTTATCCGGATTACGCAAAAGCGGCAAGTGGGCAAAGGTCGGGGCGTCCCATCCCAGTAACTGGTAGAGCAAAACATGTTTTGGAGTACTGCTGATCCATTCTTCTCCCCGTATGACATGAGTGATCTTCATCATGTGGTCGTCCACAACATTAGCCAAGTGATAGGTTGGAAAGCCGTCAGATTTTTGCAGCACCTGATGGTCGATTTGTTTCCAGTCAATCCGAACTTCTCCTCTCAACTCGTCGATAAATACGCATTCTCCTTCGGGCGGAACTTTCAAGCGGACCACATAGGGTTCTCCCCGTTCCATCTTCTCTCTCACTTCATCTTCAGAGAGGGAGAGGCAATGCCCGTCATAACGGGGAGTTTCCTTATTCGCCATTTGTTCCTTGCGTAAGGCGTCTAGTCTTTCCGCAGAGCAAAAACACCGATAAGCATGACCCTCGTCGATCAATCTCTGCACAACTTTCTGGTGAATTTCCAATCTTTCACTTTGACGGTAGGGTCCGTACTCTCCTCCGCAATCCGGGCCTTCATCCCATTCCAAGCCAAGCCAGCGGAGGGCATCAAGAATCGCAGTCTCGGATTCCTTGGTGGACCGGGCTTGATCCGTGTCTTCGATGCGTAGAATCATTTTTCCCCCGTGCTTTCTCGCATAGGCAAGATTGAACAATGCCATGTAGGCCGTACCCACATGAGGGGCTCCCGTTGGGGAAGGTGCAATTCTGGTTCGTACGCTTAAGCTCATATTTATTAACTTATAAAGGATACCTATATAAGTTTTGTAAGTAGTGAGGACGAACAAAATCGCCCGAACTCCGAATTCCATTTCTCATGGGATGAAGATTTCCTTCTAACCCGTACTTGCCAACCGAGCCGAATACAAGTACCACCCAGTATATGAAAGTATTGATTGCCGGAGCGAATGGAAAAGTCGGAACGATTTTAAGCGGTAAGCTTTGGTCCGCTCATGGTTTTTCTCCGGTCGGTTTGATCCGGGATTCCCGTCAACAAATGAAATTTACCGGTCTGGGGGTTCCGGCAGTTACCGGTGATCTAGAGCAGGGGGTTGGAAAATATCTTTCCGGATTGGATGCCGTTGTATTCACCGCCGGTTCCGGTGGACATACCGGGCCGGAAAAAACTCTGGATGTGGATCAGAACGGTGCGATTCGATTGATCAAGGATTGTGTTACAAATGGGGTTGGTCGTTTTGTTATGGTCAGTGCGATCGGTGCGGACCCAAATTCGGAATCCACCCGAATTCAACATTATCTGAGAGCAAAAGGAGTCGCGGATGGATATCTTCGGTCATCCGGATTAGACTATACCATTTTAGCCCCCGGTACTCTACTGGATGAACCGGGAACCGGCCGGATTCAAGTTTCAGAAGAGCTTGGATTTCATGGCTTTCTTCCCCGAGAGGATTTAGCCACCTGTATCATCGAAACTTTACGCAATGTCTACACCATCGGAAAGACTATTGAGATTGTCAGCGGGTCAGACAAGATCAAGGATGCAATGGTGAAAGTTGCTGGTGGTGGAGATCTTCCACCCATTGCCTGAGAACTCTTTTGCTCATCGGAGAGAAATTAGGAATTTCTTTCGAAAAGGATCGAATGAAATTGATTCCTTCCAGCAAAGTGGGTTTAAAAGATTTCGGTTCCTTCGCCACATCCTATTTGAATTGATATTTCCGCATGCCTAAAAGAAACGACATCGAGCATATTATAATCATCGGCTCCGGGCCGATCATCATTGGTCAAGCCTGCGAATTTGATTACAGTGGAGCACAGGCCTGCAAGGCATTGCGAGAAGAGGGATACCGGATTTCATTGGTGAACAGTAATCCTGCCACCATCATGACTGATCCGGAATTTGCTGACGCAACCTATGTTGAGCCATTGACCGTTGAAAGCGTGACTGCGATTATCGAGAAGGAAAAGCCCGATGCTTTGCTACCAACCCTTGGCGGCCAGACCGGTTTGAATCTGTCCCTTGAATTGAATGAAGCCGGGGTTTTGGCAGCCAACGGAGTCGAGATGATCGGGGCAAAGCCCGCAGCTATCAAGAAGGGGGAAGACCGTGAGCTTTTTAAACAGGCAATGCTGGATATCGGCCTGGACGTCGCCCGTTCCTATTCAGTCAATAGCTTGGAGGAGGCACAGTCCCACCTCGATGATCTGGGTGATTTTCCGATTATTTTACGTCCGGCCTACACTCTTGGTGGAACCGGCGGTGGAATTGCTTACAACCGGGAGGAATTCGATCAAATGATGAGACTCGGTCTGGAGGCCTCTCCAATTAGTCAGGTCTTGATGGAGGAATGCCTCCTTGGCTGGAAAGAGTACGAGATGGAAGTGATGCGAGACTACAAGGATCAGTGCGTAGTGATCTGCTCCATCGAAAATTTTGACCCTATGGGAGTGCACACGGGTGATTCTATAACCATTGCCCCGGCGATGACTCTTTCAGACAAGGAATATCAGTTGATGCGGGATGCCTCCTTCGCCTGTATTCGGGAGATTGGGGTGGAAACCGGAGGAAGTAATATTCAATTCGCAACCAATCCGGAAAACGGTCGAATGGTGGTGATTGAAATGAATCCACGGGTCTCGCGAAGCTCGGCCCTTGCATCCAAGGCAACTGGTTTTCCAATTGCTAAGTTTGCCGCCAAACTGGCAGTGGGCTATTCGCTGGATGAGTTACAAAATGATGTGACCAAGGAAACCCCTGCCTGTTTCGAACCTTCGATTGATTATGTGGTTACCAAAATGCCCCGGTTTACCTTTGAGAAATTTGTCGGGGCTGATTCCACCCTGACTTCAGCAATGAAGTCCGTTGGTGAGGCCATGGCAATCGGTCGAACCTTTAAGGAATCCTTCCAGAAAGCAATGCGTTCACTCGAGATTGGACTGAAGGGATTTGAGGCCGGAAAGCTTCAAGGTCAGGAGTTGGATAAATCTGCTATCCGTGCTGGGGTTAAGAGACCATCCGCCGAACGCCCAACTTATTTGTACAAGGCTTTGGAGAACGGTTTTAATGCGATACAACTATCTGAGCAGTCCGGGATCGATCTTTGGTTCACCACCCAACTACAGCAGATTTTCGAACTCGAAAAGGAACTGAAGCAGGTCCAGTTGGAATCGGTGGATGAGGAGCTTTTTCGTCAGGCAAAGGAGTCCGGTTTTTCTGACCGTCAACTTGCAGATTTTTGGAACTGTGAACCTTCTGAAGTTCGGACCGCGAGAGAATCGATTGGTGTACCCACAACTTTTCGCTTGGTGGATACCTGCGCCGCAGAATTTGAGGCTTACACTCCATATTATTATTCCTCTTATGGTGATGAGAATGAAATCACTACCTCAGAGGGTAAGAAAATCATGATTTTGGGAGGAGGACCAAATCGTATTGGGCAGGGAATCGAATTTGATTACTGTTGTGTACATGCATCCCTCGCATTACGGGAAGCGGGATTTGAAACCGTTATGGTAAACTCCAATCCTGAAACCGTTTCCACCGATTACGATGTTTCGGATCGTCTGTACTTCGAACCACTCACCTTGGAGGATGTGCTGGAAATCTATCATCAGGAAAAATGTGACGGTGCTATTGTTCAGTATGGCGGGCAGACACCACTGAATTTGGCCAGCGGATTGCAGGCTGCCGGAGTCAATGTCATTGGAACCTCCCCCGAAAGCATCGACGACGCCGAGGACCGGGAGAAATTTAAGGCGATTCTCGATCAATTAGGATTGAAGCAACCTTCGAATGATATTGCGATGAAGCCCGAAGAGGCTGCAGCAAAGGCAAAAAAACTTGGGTATCCAATTTTGCTCCGGCCATCCTTCGTACTTGGCGGGCGGGGTATGTTTATCGTGTATGATGAGGAGGAATTAAACGGAGTGGTCAAGGAAGCTTTCGCAGTCGCTCCGGGCAAACCGGTACTCCTCGACAAATTTTTGGAAGAAGCCATTGAACTGGATGTAGATTGTATTTCCGACGGAGAAACCACCGTGGTGGGTGGTATGCTTCAGCACATCGAATTTGCCGGGGTTCACAGTGGCGATGCGGCGATGGTTATGCCCCCGCATGATTTGTCTCCTGAAATGCTCGACGAAGTACGCCAGGCAACTCATGATTTGGCTAAAGCACTGCGAGTTATTGGCCTGATGAATGTTCAATATGCAATCAAGGACGGCGAACTCTTTTTAATCGAGGTTAATCCACGGGCCTCCCGAACTGTACCATTTGTCAGCAAGGCAATCGGGGTTCCTCTTGCCAAATTGGGCGCCCGGGTAATGGCCGGTGCAAAATTGAAAGACTTGGGCTTTACCAAGGAGATCATTCCAAAGCACTGGGCAATTAAGGAAGCAGTTTTTCCCTTTAATAAATTTCCCGGTGCTTCCATCGTGTTGACCCCGGAGATGCGCAGTACCGGGGAAGTGATGGGACAGGATGAGGACTTTGGCATGGCCTTTGCCAAAACCCAGATGGCGGCCAAACCCTCGCTTCCACTGGAAGGAAATGTTTTTCTCAGCGTAAAGGATTCCGACAAACCCAAGGCGTTGGAAGTTGCCAAAGGCTTGGCAGAACTCGGTTTCTCCTTCACTTCAACTGAGGGAACCGCAAAATTTCTCAATGAAAATGGTATCCCAGCTGAGTCCACCCTCCGTATCAGTGAGGGGCGTCCCAATGTTGCGGATTTAATCAAGAATGGAAAAGTTCAATTGGTGATAAACACTCCTCTTGGCTTAATTCCCAGACGGGATGAAAATGGAATCCGCAGCGAAGCGGTCCTTAATAATGTTCCGGTCATCACCACTTTGGGTTCGGCTTTCGCCGCATTGGATGGGATTCGATCCTTAAAAGACCGGAAATTTTCGGTTAAATCCTTACAGGACTATTCCCGTTAATCCGTGAACTCCTCGGTCATCGCCTTGTTGCACGGTCCCGATCAACCGGGAATCGTGGCCAAGGTTGCCACTTGGATTCATCAGCGTGGGGGAAATGTCTTACATGCGGATCAACATTTGGACCGGCAGGAAAATGTGTTCTTTCAAAGAGTGGAATGGGAACCATCCAGCGATCTTTCCGCCCGGGTAGAGTCGGAGGAATTCGTATCCTTCGCTCAGAGTGAATTAACTATGCAGGTAAGGATTGCCTTGAGCGATGACCGCCCAAAGGTTGCCATCATGGTTTCCAAAGCGGATCATTGCTTCCATGATCTGGTTCTGCGGGTCAGGGCAGGGGAATGGAATGCTGAATTCGTTGGGGTGCTTTCCAATCATGACGACTTACGCTCGGTTTCCGAGTCCTATGGTTTGCCCTTTCTTCATCTACCGGTCTCCCCGTCCGAAAAGGAAGAAGTTGAACGACGCCAAATTTCCTGGTTGCAGGAGCAGGGTGTTGAGTTGGTCATCCTTGCCCGTTATATGCAAATCCTCAGCGCAAGCTTTCTCCAGGAAGTGGGTTGTCCGGTAATTAATATTCATCACTCTTTTCTTCCCTCCTTTGCAGGTGCCAAGCCCTACCATCAAGCGTATCAGCGTGGAGTAAAGCTAATTGGTGCAACCGCCCACTATGTTACCGAGGATTTGGACGAGGGTCCGATTATTGAGCAGGATGTTGCCCGGGTAAGCCACCGCCATGGTCCGCGGGATTTGATTGAAAAAGGTAGGGACCTTGAGAAACTGGTTCTTTCCACTGCGATTCGCAGGCACTTACAAAACCGGGTTTTGGATTACCAAAACAAGACCGTGGTGTTTGATTAAAGTAAGTTCAGTACGAATATTATGGATTTTAACTTTGAAGCTGTCCTCTGGTACATTCTGGTTGCGGATTGTGCCTTTGCCAATGTGGTCGCTTGGTTCTATCCCGGCTGGTATGAACGTTCTTTCCCCGGTATCTCCAAATTTTTTCCCGCTACCAGACCATGGTGCGTGGTCTACTTGCTTCTAACGGTTTGGTTGGGGATTGCCCTTAAGCGAAACGGAATCCTTCCCTGGTAGTTCGGAATATCCCGAACAAAAAATCCCATCGATTCTTTCGTGCTCCGCTTGACGAGTGGAGGCTCGGAGACTTATAAGGTTTTATCATGAAATTTCTGAAGTCTGCCCTTTTATCATTCTGCTTTTTTTCCACGGTTTATTTATCCTGGGCTAAGCGTCCCAATATTCTCTTTATCCTAACCGACGACCAAGCCCCGCATACTTTGTCCGTATATGGAAATAAGATCTGCCAGACCCCACATCTGGACAAGCTTGCCGCTTCCGGAATGGTTCTTGATCAAGCCTATCACATGGGTTCAATGAGTGGTGCCGTTTGCTCTCCCTCGCGAACTATGATCATGTCCGGACGAACGCTTTGGCACTTGCCGCCCCGTGGAAAGAAATACCTGAAGAATGAAGAGGGCAAAGCCACCGGTGCGGATATTCTCAACAACACCTTGCCTGCGGTTTTTAATCAGGCGGGGTATGAAACCTTTCGTACCTGTAAAAAGGGAAACAGTTATTCTCTGGCCAATGATCTTTTTCAGATCGTAAAAGACAAAACTGCTCGGAAAGCGGGGGAGGAGGATGGGAGTCAATGGCATGGTCGCCAAGTGCTCGACTATTTGGATTCCCGAATTGAACGAAAACAAAAAAAGCCCTTTCTGATTTATTTCGGATTTTCCCATCCTCATGACGAGCGCTGGGGACGGGATGATCTTAATCAAAAGTATGGAGTCCGAAATGTTAAGGAGCCTCCCACTGAGGTAAGTGATCAAGCACCCCGGGTTCCAGTTTCCTGGTTGCCCAAGCATCCGTTTCCTGACGGCCACCCTAACTTACGGGACGAAGTCCGGGTTCCTGGAGTAATGACTTCCCGCACCGAGGCTACCGTCCGTAATGAACTCGGACGCGAATATGCCTGTATCGAAAATATCGACGAACAAGTGGGGTTGGTGCTTGAAAAATTAAGAAAAATGGGAGAACTGGAAAACACCTATGTTTTTTACACCGCAGATCATGGAATCGCTGTGGGTCGGCATGGCCTGATGGGGAAGCAGAATTTGTATGAGCATTCCTGGCGGGTTCCCTTTATTATCAGCGGGCCCGGGATCCAGCCGGGCTCCCGGGCAAGCGGAAATAATTACCTGCTCGATGTACTTCCCACTGTTTGTGATCTTAGCGGAATCACTATTCCCAAAACCGCACAGGGAAAAAGCTTGAAGCCTGTACTGATGGGGAGTCGTGACCGAATTCGGAACGTAATGTACGGTGCCTATTGCGGAGGAACCAAACCGGGAATGCGGTCGGTTCGTAAAGGGGACTGGAAACTGATCAAATATGATGTGCTGGAAGGCAAGGTTCGACAGACTCAGCTTTTTAATCTCAAGCAGAACCCGGAGGAATTACTTGCCGAGCATCAGGAGCAAAACATAATTTCCAAAACCGGAAATAAGCCAAAGAAATTTCAGGTCAATTTGGCCAAGAACCCGAAATATTCCAAAAAGCTAAAGGAAATGGAAGCTCTTTTATTAAGCGAAATGAAAAGATTGGATGATCCCTTCCGCTTTTGGGACCAGCCTCAAATTCAGGAATAAAGAAAATTTCTTTTATCGCCAGAGTTTGCTGGCGTAGTCGAAGAAGAGGACATTTCCATTTCTGCGGGTTTCGTGGAGATAGAGCCAAGATCCGGAATGATGCTTCCAGAGATGAGGCCATGCCTGCCGGTTGGTCCATAGCCAGCCTTCCTTTTCCATCCAGAACCAGATTCCATCCGTACTGTCCGCCGGGGCGAAAATCCAACCCAATTGGGTGTGATAGATCCATTCAGTTTCTTCAAATTTTTGAAAGGCTCCAAACCAACGGGAATCGATCCAGCCATTTCCTGCATCCGGCATGTTTGCCCACCAGGTACTGGGCTGGGGTAGGGCGGGAATTTTTAAGCGCTTACGGGTACCCTTGGTTTCCCCGACTTGATTGATCGCAAAGGCCCGGTAGTAGTAGCGGGCACCCGGTTCCAAGTCTTTCAGTTTTACCTGAAAATTATTTTCTACCAGTTGGGCAAGACGGCGCTGAGCTTTTCGGAAACTCAGGGAGTGGCTAATTTCAATGCCCACTTCCAAAATTTCCGCACCTCCATCGGTTAAAATTCGACCTCGAAATACATAGGCTCCCTTATCATTGATCACCACCTCCTGCGTCCGCACAATTGGGACATATTTTGGAGTGACCGGTTTGACAACGGTAGGATCTGGCTTGGTGTCATTATGATCCACAACCACCTGGTTTCCGTCAGTGACTGGAGGTAATCCATCATCCAGGTCATCGTTTTGATTCTCATCTATCTTCGAATCATTGGTTTGATTTCGATCATCTTCTGAATTTTGGGAGTCTTTTTCATCCATATCCAAAACGGTAATGATAAAGTCTTTCTTGATCCATGCGTTGTACTGATCTCTAACTTTTGCCCTGATTGCATAGGATGAAATTCTTTCAAAATCAAAAGCTGCTGCAGTTTCTAAGCTCCCGTTCGAATCCAGGGTGAAAAGATGATTGTCTAATGCCCCGCTAACTAATGTGAAGGTTAAGGTGTTGTTTTCATCGGGATCGTCCGCCGTGAGCAACCCGAGCTGAGTTCCGATGGGTTGATTTTCAAAGACTTGCAGGGGAGCAGTTGAATTTAAATTGAAGGGCGGATCGTTTGCATTGCTTCGTTCGATGGTCGAAAGTCGAATGATCTCCGCAGAGGTCAATACGCGATTATAAAATCTTACCGACCGTAATTTGCCCTGCAGAAAGCCTTCGATGGATTCATCGGTTATCGGATCCTTCCTCCATGAGCCTGCACCCAGAAGAATTTCCTCCCGGTTACCCAAGCCGCCGGAACTCTTACCCAGTCCACCGTCGTAAGAGTCCGATGCTACCAAATGCCCGTTCAAGTGGAGTTTCATTCCGTTTTCTCCCCATGAGAATGCAATCCGGTACCAAGTCCCGGTCTCAATTCCCGCACTATAAGTCATGGAATGAGTCCGTTTTGCACTTTGTAGGCGTGCAGAAAGATTACCGTCCAACAAGTAAATCGATAAGTGACCTCCATCAACCAGGCCTTTAGCATCCTTAGAGAACAAGCCTTGCTTGCCTTCCAAGCTTTCAAAATTTACCCACATTGAAACCGTTCCCCGGTCGGATTCGTAATTTTCGATATGGGGGATTTCTAAGTATGAGGAAGAAGTGTTTTGATCGATTCGTAGTTCTGCATGATTGGAATTTTCAGAGAAATCTATCGCTCTGCTACCATTCATTTCCTTAAGTGTCCAGATTCCCTGCAGTCCAAAATGAATTGGAGGGTACGAATTGGCATCATTAATATCTGTACCCGCCTGGTATTCGTACCAATTCAGAAATCCGTCCTGATCGTAGTCATTATCATAGAGTCTAAAGTCAATTCCAGTCAGGTTGCCCTCGACCCTGGTAAGATTGAATCTTTTGGAAGTGCTGTTCCAGTCACCATAATGTTTCCATGATTCCGCTGCGTCGGGATAACCATTTCCGGTTCCGTCCACAAATGCCTTAATGTCATATGCCTGACCTTTTGGAAGAATGAGTGAATAATTTCCCTCTTTTTCAGGCAGAATGAATTCTGCAACCTTGCTTCTATTCGCATCTGTAGCCCAAACATAAGTTGGACCTGGAATCACTCCGTTGTAGAAAACCTTGCCGGAGACCGTGCCATTTAAATCTTCAGAAACAAAATCAGACCAGTCATAGGTCCAACTTGGATTAGGAGAAAAGGCTTGGTGGATGAATCCTTTATTTGTATCGGAGAGAGCACTCGCATTGAAGAATATGTTGGACATGTTTGCATCATCTAAAATTTCCCAACTATCAAGTGCTTGATCAAAAGAATCAGCTTTCCAAAACATTCGAACCAAGCCCGTTGCTTTCGAAACATTCCAATCTCCGATGGGCTGGTTAAAGGAAGTTGCACTATGAAACATTTGATACAAATGCCTGGCAGAGGAGAGGTCCCAGTTCCCAATGTCCTGGTTGAACGAAGTCGCCTTGTGAAAAGTGCTGCTGAAATCATAGACCTTGGAGACATCCCAGCTCCCGATTGGTTGGTTGAAGGAAGTCGCCAAATGGAACATTCCATTAAGACTAGTTGCGGAGGACATGTTCCAGTCCCCAATGGGTTGGTTAAAGGAGGAGGCGGAAAAGAACATTCGATAGAAATTTGTCACCGATGATACATCCCACCCGCTAATGTCTTCATTAAAGGTTGACCGCTCCATGAAAGCTTCGGACATATTTGTAACAGTTGAAACATTCCATTCGCGAATATGGCCAT
>JAYYRA010000008.1:0-95262 GCA_036127675.1 Verrucomicrobiota bacterium | reverse complement strand
CGTCATCCCGCCCAACAAACCAGGATCTACGGGTTCAGAGTCAGCTTTGATGAAAAAAGCGTTTCCATTGATTGAGAAATGCGTCCTATCTTCCTTTGGTTCCAAACCTTTGTATCTCAGGGAAGGTGGTAGCATACCCATTATAAGAGATCTCAAGGAAGTTGCAGGATTAGATGCATTGATGCTAGGACTTTTCACAAATGAAGATAATCTTCATGCTCCAGATGAGAGCTTTGATCTTGGAATTATGACAAATGCAATTGATACCTTCAGTGGATTTTTTGAAGATTTATCTGCAATGAATTAAAATTTTGACTCATTAATTCGAATCAGTTCATAATCCAATTTCATTTATCCAATTAGTTGAGTCTTATGAAAAAAAGAATTTTAAAAGATCCAGAAACCGGAGAAATTGTTGGTGCTACGAATCTACCTTTTGACCAAGTGCAATCATTAAAGAGTGGGGGTGGAATTTCAACTAATGTCGCAGGGGCAAAATTCAGAGAGTACAAAGTTGAATGGATTGCTGAAGGGGGATGCGGAACGATTCTTCTTGGTTCAGCAGGAATACCGGTAAAAAAAATGGAAGCTATTATCAACCAGCATGCATCAGATGGTTGGCAACTTGTTTTTCAAGTCGTTGAAAATAAAAGATTTTTACTTTTCTGGAAAAGGGAAGCGATCATTCTAACATTTGGTAGGTAATTTGACCTTTGCCAACCAGTTTGTTCTAAGATTAATCGAGAGATATCAGAGATCCAAATTTAGAAAAAGTAGATTTGTAGACTGTAACTTTGAGCCTTCTTGTTCGAATTTTGCAAAACAGGCATTTTCTAAGCACAGTTTCTTATTCGCAACTTGGCTATCAATGAATAGAATCTTAAGGTGTAATTCAAGAGATCTTTGCCGCAAAACTATCGATCCGGTCCCTTAGTTATTTGTCGTCGTGATGCAGGATTTTAAGGCATTGAAATCTGAGGAGGAAATCATCAGAGAGCAGGTTTCGAAATTATCTGATGAGAAAAGAAAAAAGTTTCATCAAGAATGTTCCGAAAAACTAAAAGACTCTGACACCTACGCAGCCTTGGCTTGGTCCCTACCAATTGGTCTCCACCATTTTTATCTTAATAATTGGAAGCGAGCATTTGCAGATATAGGTGCTGTTTTTTTCGGGTTAATCTTAATAATTTTTTTAGAGATGTATATTATTGGTATTGCTACCATTCTGATCGTGTTAGCTTTAGAACTTAATTCACTTTTCCGATCAGAATTTATGGTTTTGAGATACAATGCCCTATTGATGCGGAGTATAATTTCTAGACTGTGAAAAGGTTATCTATCTGCAAACGAAATTAGTTATTCGCTTTTGGTAACCACAAAAGATGCCCTGCGATCGAGTTTGGCTTGCTCCCCATTTGCATTTGGAATTGCGGTTTCGTCGCCAATCGAAACGGTTTCTACGCGACTGCCATCGGCACCAAGTTCAATAAGATATTCCTTAACGGTGGTAGCTCTTCTCTCTCCAAGAGATTTGTTGTAGGCAGGCGTACCTTTCCAGTCACAATATCCCTCTACCAGTAAGCGAGCTTCTTGGTTGTTTTGAAGGAACTCAGCGATCTCGACTAATTTGTCTCTTTCCGATGCTGAAATGTTGTACTGATCAAATCCGAAATAAACTGGATTGAAAGGACGAATTACATTAAGGGGATCACCAAATGCATCTAATCCTGGATCGCGAGGTGATAACAGTTCATCGCTTGCGAGTAGATTACCGTCGAGTTCACCTCCTGCTGGTGAAAGATCATCGCCGGAATTAAACCCAGTGCTTGGGCTTGAGAGTTCAGAGGTTTGGTCACCTGAGTTTCTGTTTAATGTGGAATCTGGATCAAGCTTTTTGGAGCAGGATATTAAAAAAAATCCTGCTCCGAAAAAACAAAAGAGTATGACCTGAATAAACTTCATCAGGAATCCCGTAACACCAAAAATTGAGCCTTACGCTCTAAACCAGCGGTGGTTGGATCTGCATTCGGGGTGGCCTGCTCATCACCAAGAGAGAGGATTTGGATTCTGGATGATTGTACACCCAAATCCACCAGGTAATCGCGAACGCTGGATGCTCTGCGATCGCCTAACGACTTATTGTAAGCCGGAGTTCCCTTCCAGTCACAATAACCCTCGACCAAGATTCTGGAATTTGGATTGCTCGCCATGAAAGTAGCGACATCTTGGAGTTTAATCCGTTCGTCTGCACCGATTGCATATTGATCAAATCCAAAATAGATAGGCTCAAATAGTGCCTCTGCGTTGGCTAAGGCACTTGGATCTGACCAGGTAGAATCCTGTGCTACCAAATCTCCGGATCCATCCAATCCTGCGATCGTCGCTCCTACGGGAGAGAGTTCGTCTTCGCCTGTAGTCTCATCACCTTGTAAGGTTCCAACATAATTTCCCCGGTCTGTTCCCCTTATCAAAGCTGTGTCTTCTGGCGAAGGTCCTTTGCTTTTAGAGCAACCTGAAAAGATAACCGCAATTGCGATTGCTGATATTGTCCACAACCAATTTTTCATAACTATTAATCCCGCTTTGTAATTTAAAAGATCAAATTCCCATATTTGATCGAATATAATGATTTTTCTTGCGCGCGAGCCAGACTTCGTCAATGGGAAAAATGTTTGAGCGAAATAAAATATTTTCTGGTCGATAATGGATCATATAATCCGGAAGCGACATTAAGCCTAAGAAAAGTTGCTGCTTCACTTTCTGAAAAAGTTGGATTTTTCATTCGTCCAGTTGGTTTGATGCATTCACATAAGGTAGACTCAAGTAAGCTTTTTCATAAACCGGCAGAAAGTATGGATGCACTTTTGACCAGTGATGAGCCAGAAAATTGGCAGAAGGTTGTAATGGTTCCCCTTTTTTTTGGTCCAAGTCTGGCGATTACCGATTGGTTACCCAAAAAATTAACCGAATGGAAAAATCAGGGTACTCACAGGAACTTTGAAATCCTCCCATGTTTGCATCAAGCAGGCGATCAGAGAATCTCGAAAGCAATTTTGGATTATACCTTTAAAATGATCAATAAATCGAAGATGGATCGACCTTTTGTTGCTTTGGTGGATCACGGAACTCCCCTTCGTTCAGTAAACCAGATTCGCGAGGAGATTGGATCCCAAATGAAAGAAAGGCTAAAAGGGACTGTTAAAGGTTTTGCCACTTGCTGCATGGAAAGAAGGGAGGGTAGCGAGTATGACTTTAATGATCCTCTCCTCGAGTCGCTTATTAAAGAATTAGAGGAAAAGAAAATCAAAAAATTGGTCTTAGCTCAGCTATTTCTATCTCCCGGACGGCATGCTGGAAAGGGGGGAGACTTGGAAGAAATTTGTTCCAAATCTTCTCTTGAAATTGATCGTACCGAATTGCTAGCCAACCATCCAGCTATCATCGAGATTTTGAAAGACCGAATACTTAATTCCAAATTATTCGAGACCGATACTTAAAAACCACTGGTCAACCAAACCCCTAGTATGAGTATGCAGGAGCCAATTGCTCTGCGATAGATAGTTGCTTTTTCTGCTTTGCTCTCATGGATTCTGATTCTATTTCCAATCCACGCGATGAGTAATACAGCCCAAAGTCCTCTGCATGCATAAAAAACATTCGCTTGAGCAGGGACTTGGTAAAGCCCAATAGCAAACGACATCAGCACAGCTTGAGCTCCCATAAATGCAGCGGATAGCCACATCCAAAAATCAGCTTTTTTACGAAAGGGAATAAATTTCCCTTCGGTGAATGGAATGAGACAAACGGAGTAGATACCAACCGACCCAAAAAGAAAAAAGAGTAAATTCAGAGGGGATGATTGGTGGGTATAATGAGGAACAAGCGAGTCAAGCAGTCCGAAGGTAGCTGCAGTGCAAATGGCAAGAAATAGACCTATTTTCGGAAAAGGTTTTTTTCCTTGTTTTTCAGGCCACCCGATTAAGGCAATGGCAATCGCAGCTAGAGAACTTGCCACCCAAATGGTCCAAGTAATTCTTTCTGTCGACAAACCGTGAAGAACAACGAAAAGAGCAACAAAGATTGGTTTTGAACCCATTATCGGGGTGATTAAACTGGCTTCACCATTCTTGAGTGCCCAGAAGCAAAAAAACTGTCCCAGAAAGAAAAGAAGTCCTAATGTAGCTCCTATCCCAATCTCGTAAGAGGAAATTGGTTCGGATGAAAGTAGGGGATAGGGCAGAAAAAAAGCTGACATAATAAAGTTTGAGAAGACAAGGGAACGGATGGTGCCGCTACCCAATTCCAAACCTTTTTTGCAAAGTACTGCACTAAAGGCGTATAGCAATCCTGCTAAAAGAGCGAAAATCAAAGGGGATGTTTGATTTTCCAAGATGTTTTCTATTTTTAAATCCAAAGTTTTTTTGAAAAAGAATTATATATGAATCGATGCAAATTCTAATCTGACATTGTCATGATTAGAAGATTTAGTGCTTAATACAGATGTACGAAATTAATCGCTAAGAAAATCGTAATCGATTCCTCGAATGATGGATAGAAAAAATAAGCTCTTTTAAGAATTTTTTATTCTTTCAGATAAAAGCCTAATTTTCAGTTGAAATATAGTTTCTTCTGGAATTTTTCTTCCTCTTGTTCACTCATATTACTGGAATTAAATTTCAATATGAATAGGCTTTAGAAAATGATTAACTTTTCCAGATGTTCTTTTTGTTTATTGTTTGTCACCTCTTTTCTTCCTTCTCACGGGGTAGTTGATTTTGAAAAACAAGTCTGGCCGATTTTAGAGAATCGTTGTATCGAATGCCACAAAGCTCCTTATGAACAAGCAGGGAGAGTTAAAAATCCCAAAGCCGGGCTCCGTCTGGATGGTGCAGCCCACATTATGCTAGGCAGTGATGATGGTCCGGTAATCAAAGTTGATCACCCTAGTCAAAGTTCGCTATACATAAGGGTAACTCTTCCCTACGAAGATGATGAGCATATGCCTCCGAAAGGAGAACCTTTGTCAGACAAACAAAAGGAAATTTTGCGTAAATGGATTGCTCAGGGAGTTGATTTTGGAGCATGGGTTGGAGCAACAGATGGCGTGGATGAAGTAAAGAAAGAAAGGGCAAAGGAGAAATATGTTCCAGCACATATTATTTTTTACAATAAATTGGGAAACGGTCTATCACCCATATCCGAAACTTTAATTCAAAAAATATCCAAAGAAACCGGTCTTTTAATTCGACCAATTGGAGTGGGGCATCACTTACTGGAAGCCCGAAGGGTGTCCACAGGGGTTGAGGTAAACGAAGATACAATAATTGCTCTCAATCCGCTGAAAGAACATCTCGCGAAACTCGATCTGTATGGTGCGGAATTGACCGATAAATCATTGTCTGAAATCGGACTGTTTCAGCGTCTAACACATCTTAATCTTAGAAAGTCATCAATTGAGGACTCCGGCCTTAACAAAATTTCCGGTTTGAGTAATTTGCTTACTTTGAATTTATCGGAGACTAATATAACTGACTATGGGATTCACCCTCTACTTAAGATTCAGAGTTTGCAAAATCTGCATCTTTGGGAAACGGGCATCTCTGATGCTCGACTAAAGTTTCTGAAAAATCGACTTAGGGAGGCAAAGATTACTCCGTAATTATTCTCTAATTTTTAATCGCTGAGTTTCCAAAGTTTACTGTCTGATCGGACGATAATGGCATTCGTTGACAAAGCTGGGGTGCACAAAATGGTATCCTCCAAATCAATGACTTGAATTGCTTTCGGTTCCTT
Organism: Verrucomicrobiota bacterium; assembly: GCA_036127675.1. Classification (GTDB taxonomy): domain Bacteria; phylum Verrucomicrobiota; class Verrucomicrobiia; order Opitutales; family Seribacteraceae; genus Seribacter. Next base: position 89,469 of record JAYYRA010000008.1, on the reverse strand, counting down.
TTTTCTTAAATCAACCATTTGTCCCAATCCAGTTTCACTAAATACAATTAGATGGTTTTTGCCGATAATTGGAGAACTGCTAATAGGGCCTTTCAGGCGAAGGCGCCACTCGATTTCACCGGTCTCAACAGATGCACATGTCAGCACATTGGCATTATTAATCACATAAAGCTTACCATCCCTAGAGGATGGACTTCCAGTTCCTGGATTGAGTTTGTTTTCTCTCCAAATTTGACGAAAACTTGTCAAATCTTCGTCGACTTTTAAAGCAGTTATCCCGTTAGACGGGACGAGAGCAATATTTTGTCTGGTCCAAGAACTGGATGGAATAGTAGATGCTCCGTCTTCGTAAGCCCAGAGGAGCTTCCCCGTTTTAGGTTCTACAGCCGCAAGTCCTTCTTTGGATTGCAATCCAATGATTACTTTTTTCCCATTCTGCATTAAGATGGGTGAGGTCCAGTTTGCTGCTTTTGGTCTTTTCTTTTCCCATCTGGTTTCGCCAGTCATAATATCCAAGCCGTAAGAAAAAGATTCCGCGTCGTTTTCAACCTGAACCACCGCAATCCCATCTACGATAAGCGGAGAAGATGACATACCTAGGCCATTGGCAATATTTGGATTGTCAAATCCAAGCCCTCTGAACCATCTCAAGTTTCCCTTAAAATCTAAGCAAAATATATCATTGGATGAAAACTGTGCGATCAGACATTTCCCGTCACTGGATAAGGTTGAGGCAGCAACAGATGTTTTTTTGTGACAGATTGTTCTACCGGTTGCTTTGAATTTGCTTTCCCAAAGGGCTTCACCGGAATCAGCATGAAAAGCCAATATGTGGAGCGTTTCTTCGTTTGCTCCACTGGATGCGGTAAGAAAAATTGCATCATTTACTGAAATCGGACTGGACAGTCCTCGACCAGGTAAATCTACAGACCAACTTTCAGATCCGATGAGTTTGGGTTTTTGGGGTATTTCGTAGTCGGTTGAACCATTACCATTGGGTCCTCGAAAGGAGTGCCAGTCTCCATGTAATGATAGACCGAAAAGTACAAGGGTAAAAAAAGCTGATTTTCTTTTCATTTTTACTAACGGGTAAAAGTCTTTTTGGATGATTGGATGGCTTTTCCCGCTCGGTCGGTGATTCGAAGACAGAATTCCCACTGTTTGGTCCATGACTGGGTTTGCTCATTCTGGCAAATTTTAACTAGAATCAGGTTCCTTCCTTTCTTTAATTTTCCATCTAAGATGAATTGATCAATTCGAGTACCTCCTCTGTGGTATTCATCGCGAGCGAAAATTAACTTTTGATTCAACCAAATCTTCCAGGCATTTTTCGATCCAAATCGTATTTGAATATCCTGTTCATTTTCTGAAAAGAAATCACTTTTTGCATAAGCCAATACTTCCTTGATCGCTCCAAATTTTTGATTGATGTCTAACATTCCAAATGGATCAGCGGTGCTGAAAGGACTCCATTTCACCTTTCCGTCTTTCCCCATGTATTGATTTTGCAAACCCAATTCAGGGCCATAATCCTGATAAAACCCTTGCCTTTCCAGATTATCAAACGGGCCGATCATGTCCCACTCTGTTAGGAAACCCATAAGCTTTACTAAATCAATCTCTTCGCCCTTTTGCTTTAATGCGTTGCTTGCGGTCTTGATCTGTTCAGCATCTGTTGCCTCAAGAAGTACTCTTTTATAGATGCGGACTGATTCCCTTTCTTCTTTTGCTTGGGATGCACTTTCTAGAAGTCTTGCCACTGCTTCTCTACGAAGACTGGGTTCCGGATCATCCAACATTTGAGGAATCATGGAGGCGGCTAGTTTCGGCCGATAATCCTGAAGTAGTTCAAAAGCGTTTCTGCGTGAGCTGCCGATATTCTGCCTGTTCTGGATGAAATTTCTTATTTCTAGACTTGGAAAATCAGAATCTTCGCACGAAGAAAGAATTTTGATAATAGCTCCCTTGATCCAATTGTCTCCAATAGGATTAGCTTCATTCATGCCTTTTAGAAGTGGAAGAATCGATTTCGGACCGAGTTCATCGATGGAATCCATTATCTTTACTGCTTCTTGATTCCCCTTGCCGTGACTTTCGATGTTGATGAAAGTGGTAAGGGCTCTGTTCTCCAGGCTTCCAAAAGCTTGTTGAAGAAGAAACAGTAAAATGAAGCAGTTATATTTCATTCCTTTCTCTTGTTTGATTTTAAGTTTACGCCAAGAAAAAACAGTTACCAGAAAAATTTTTTTCTTTGCAAGTTGCTTCTGGATTCTGAGAAGTGAAGGAGTGAAGATTTTTAAACATCTAATAATCCTATTGTTATTATCGCTACCTTTGCATGCAAAAACCATCGCTCTTTGGCCGAAAGAAGCACCTGGCGACATCGATGGAGAAATCGCTCCCGAGAGTATTCGTGAGCCAACTCCTGGAAAAAGTAATGTTCTGCGTATTCAGAATGTCTCAAACCCCTCGATAACTCTTTATCCTGTATCCCCTAATGTCTCCAATGGTACTGCCGTACTGGTTTGTCCGGGAGGAGGTTACAATATATTAGCCTACGAGCATGAGGGTACTGAGGTATGCCGATGGTTGAACCAGATTGGGGTAACGGGGATTTTATTAAAATACCGTGTCCCGAGAAGGACGAACCGCGAAAAGCATGCAGCTCCTTTGCAGGACGCACAAAGAGCAATGGGAATCATAAGAAAGCGAGCGGATGACTGGGGTATTGATCCTAAAAAAATAGGAATTCTTGGCTTCTCGGCTGGAGGCAACTTAGCAATGATGGCACTAACAAATTTCGAAAAAAGAACTTATTCAAAGATTGATCAAGCAGATGAGTTTTCCTGTCGTCCGGATTTTGGCATTTTAATCTATCCAGCTTATCTGGTGGATAGAGTAAATCGGAATTCTTTGTTTCCGGAAATTAGAATCACCAAGCGTACTCCTCCTTGCTTTTTTGCTCACACGGGGGACGATCCTGTGCCCGCAGAGGGGAGCGTGCTTGCCTATCTTGAACTAGAGAAACTAGGGATAATAGGAAATGAATTGCATGTGTATCCGTATGGAGGCCATGGATATGGGATACGGGATAAAGGCAATCCAGTCTCTAGGTGGCCGGACCGAGCCGAAGAGTGGTTGAGGTCAAATAAATGGATTGAGACTGAAAATTAATTAAATATGAATCTTGCCGTTCGTTATCACGAATTTGGAGACCCGACCAAAGTTTTGCAGTTGGAGGAGCTTCCTGTTCCGCATCCTAAGGGAAATGAAGTTTTGGTGGAGATGTTAGCTTCAACGATTCATCCGTCAGATCTTGGTTTGATCAACGGTTCCTATGGCAAGCTCCGGAAACTTCCTGCAATTGGTGGAAGGGAAGGGGTGGGGAAAGTTATCGAAGTTGGTTCACAAGCGGATCGAAAACTTGTGGGGAGAATAGTTTCCATGTCTGAAAGTATGGGTACATGGCAAACATTCACTACAATTAATGCTAATGAACTCATTTTCTTACCATCGCTAGTTCCATTGGAACAACTGACAGTGGCAATCCTCAATCCCCTCACTGCTTGGCGTATTTTGCATGACTTTGAGTATTTAAGGGAAGGAGATTTCATTATTCAGAATGCCGGGAATTCAGCTGTTGGTGAAGCAGTAATTCAGTTCTCCAAATTACTAGGTGTCTCCTGTATTAGTCTGGTAAGAACAAAAGAAAGATTGCTAGAGTTAAAAAAATCCGGAGCCGAATTAGTTTTAATGGATGATGATGAGGTGCCTGAGAAAGTGGATGAATGGACCAAAGGAAAAAAGTGTGTAATGGCACTCAATTCGATCGGTGGAAGAAGTGCGCTTCGGCTTGCCAAGTCAATTTGTGAGGGAGGAATACATCTGACTTTTGGTGCAATGGACGGGAGCCCGATTCGTTTTCCCACTAGGGAATTAATTTTTAATGATATCCGATTTTTAGGTTTCTGGCTGGATCGATGGAAGAAGAGGCAAACCCCTGAAGATTTAAGAAAAGAGATCGATCGAGTTCTGCAGCTTCTTGCACTAGATCAAGTCCGTTACTCCATCGATCAAACTTTTGAGCTTAGACAGATTCAGGGAGCTTGGGCTCGAAACCAAGAGTCCAGATTGGGTAAGGTGGTCATTGTGCCGAATTCAGAAGACTCGAAGAAATCCTCGCTAAATTTTATTTAGTAGTCCAGGCAGAGAAAAATATTTGCCTGGGCAAACGGTGTGATTTTTATGAAGAATTTTGTGCGTTGTAACTGATGATTTCGAAATGCGACATTTTTTCATCAAATATTCACACAACCCCTCCAATGCTTTTAGCTGTTTTGAGGTGGGGGCTCGAATTTCGAAGTTTCCTATTAGACAAATCCCAATACTTGTTTGATTCCAACTCATTTTCTTCATGTGACCTCCATCCAGTTGACTTTTCCAGCGATCGCCAATGAAAACCTCCCCATCATAAGCTTTTCTCGAACCGTTGGAGATTACGAAGTGGTAAGCCAATCCGTTTTTCATTCCCCTTGCTTTGTGGACCCGGTGCATATTCATTGCATCATCTACCGGAGTGGCAGAGTGGTGAATCACGATTCTTTTCCATTTATTGGAATGTGCCTTTATTGCGTTTAAGGATTTGAGTGTAGAACTCGACAATAATTGTGGAGGAGGAGTGTAGGAAGATCCTTTGACGGGAATCCTGAGTTTTTGCCCAACTTTAATTAGATCGGGGCGTTCAATTCTGTTTAGGATGGACAAAGTGGAAACCTTTACCCCAAAGCGCTTGGCAATTCCACCTAAACTATCTCCCTTACGTACGGAGTAGGTCACTTCCTGTAGTCCATTCTTAGGAATTTTCAATTTCTTCCCCACAAAGAGAAGATTAGGATTGGATATGCTGTTTAAAGCTTGTAAGGCAGCAATCGATACACCGTATTTTGCAGCTATTCCCCCAAGAGTTTCGTTCTTTTGAACGACATGAATTTGTTCTCCAAGAACCACAAATGTGCCCAAGCAGAGCAATAAAACTATGCTAATTTTCCTCATCTACCTCCCTATATTTCTTTTCGAAACTATGAATCTTGGCAACCTAGAATTTAACTTGGAGAATAAGAATTCGACAATAGAACTCGAGAATCTAGGAATTTTCAATTAACAAAGATTATAAAAATGAAATTAAAAACAAAGGCATGGCTTGTTTCGCAGGGTCTTTTGATCATAACTGCATTGATTATTCAGTTGACCATTTTTCGAGCGATTAAGGTAGGCCCCATTTTAGGAATGCCTAAAAGATCCTATGTGGAAATCATTCTTGGAGTTGAACCAGTGGTTCCCGAAAGCATTCTTTCAAAAAATCTTCCCCCCGAGGCTTATGATGCGAGACTACCACTTTCCAAAGAGCAGATTCGTAAATCCAACCTTTCCTTGTATCGTCGTTCTGCCCAGCAGGAAGAGGGACTTCGGACAGCGTTTATAGGGGGGATCATTGTGAATCTGCTTTATTGTCTCGCATACCATCTTCTCTTCATTTACTTCACAAATACACTAAAAAAGCACAAAAAAGAACTTTGACCGCCAAAGTTTTTATCTTTTGTGTTGCTTAAAGGAAAAATCCTTTTTGCATAGTCGAGTTACCCTTAGCAACCTTGATCATGTTCATGCCCAAGAAAATTTCGACTTTCATTTTTGCTTTTTTATCCACTGTCACTTTTTGTTTTTCACAATACAATGGAGATAGAGGATATCCAAGTGTTTCATCTAAAAAGCCCGTAACTGAGTATTTCGACAGCGTGGATGACAAGAGCTACTACCAAAGTCAGCGTATCCACGGGATGAAGCAAGAGATTAATCGCTACTCTGAGAGATTGCATGGTCTACAAAAACGATTTGATGAAATTTTTTACGGTCTATCAAGAGGTGGATCCTTCCAAAAACCTTTTGATACAAATAATATGCCTCGACGGGTCGAAAGAATAGACCTTTTCGAGCCAGAGATAGAAAAAAAACCTTTCCCTGAAGGATTTAGTTCTACCAATCAACCACCTGCTGATTTATTCGACCCTAATGAGAGCGATTCCTTAAATCAGCTTGCCTTTCAAGTGGAAGCTCCCGGTACTTACACCGAGGATGGTAAAAGAAAAGCATTGTTTGATCCGAAAAGTCACACTTCGGGAGCTTTAGGAAAATATTTTATTCTTACTCCAGGCTATGCCATACCCCATAAGATTCATAAGCCATCGCATCCCATTTTTAATTCTCAAAGATACAAAAGGTATGATCCTGGGGTGAGCGTTGTTGCTGCTGGTGGTTTTGAGAGAAATAATTTTCGTTTTGGACTTGGTGGAATGTACAAAAGATTGCAACATCACGAAACTTCATACGAATTTCATACTTCTCTCTATCCCACTTATCCTCACAAGGGTCAAATTAATCGTTCTTCTGAAACTTTTGCCGGTTTCCTTGATCTAGGTTATGAAGCTAATTTGTTCGCTAACTTCGACGGTTTTATCGGTCTTGGATTGGGTTACTATCTATCGGTCATAAAGGATCCTAGAAGAAATTTGGATCACGGGTTCTTTGCCACTGGAAATATTGGAGTAGCTTACAACTTTAATCAGATGGCTGCTTTAAGGTTTGGTTATCGCTATCTCCATGAAGAAGAAGCTCCGGCTCATGTAGCTGAGCTTGGATTGGACTTGGAATTCTAGAATCATGTCATCCCATCCTGGGATTGGGAGGATAGATCCCCATCGGCAAAGCTTGTTGAAAAAAGTATTTCTAACTCCCTTCGGAATAATTTATCGAGCTTGGACATTTACCATTCGATTACGCTATCAAGATCAAGAAGATCGAGCAAAAATAGAGAATTACGAAGGTCCACTTGTGATCATACTTTGGCATAATCGCTTGTTTTTAGCTGGAGAATGGCATATTCGTTTCAGGAAACGAAAAAGCTGTTACGGGTTAATCAGCGGAAGTCGGGATGGGGCATGGTTGGAAACATTTTATGGTTGGGCCGGAATACATGCGGTTCGTGGTTCAAGAAACCGTAGGGGGGCACAGGCGATTCGGGATTTAGTTAAGGTTATTCGCCAAGGGAACGATGTGGGGATTACACCGGATGGGTCGCGAGGTCCTTGTTATAAAGCAAAATCTGGTGCTTTGGCTTTGGCAAAAATAACCAAATCACCTGTTCTTCTTTTAACTTTCAAATTCACCTGGGTTATCCGATTGAAATCATGGGATCGGTTTCGGATTCCCCTGCCTTTTTCTTCAGTTAAGGTAAAAACCCGCTTTTTGGAATTTGAAGAACTATTCAAAAATAGAACTTTAGAAGAAGCGACCCGAGTTGCCGAGATGGAATTAAATCGTATAACAGAGGATTGATCCCTCGTATTCGTAAATCTATTGAATGCAATTCTTCAAACTCAATCTTTGACCAAAAAATTTGGTTCTGTAGTTGCAGTGAATGATCTTTCTTTTTCCCTGGAAGAGGCAAAGGTTACCGCTTTACTTGGTGGGAATGGAGCGGGGAAAACAACCACGCTATCGATGCTACTAGGCCTTCTGCGCCCGACATCAGGAAAGATAACCCTTTTCGGGCAAGACTTTATTCGGGATCGATTTACCGTTTTGGGGAGAATGAATTTCTCTTCACCATATGTAGATCTGCCTCAACGCCTTACCGTGCGTGAGAATTTATTGGTGTATGCAAAATTGTACGGAGTCGCAAAACCTCTGAAACGAATTGGAGAAGTGGCCGAGTTGTTGCGAATAGAGAAATTATTGGATCAGCGGCTCAGACGGCTATCTTCCGGACAAAAGACCAGGGTCTCATTGGCAAAATCCCTGATTAATGAACCAGAATTTCTTTTGCTCGACGAACCAACCGCAAGTCTGGATCCCAATACAACTGTATGGATAAGAGAATTGCTTAGAGAGTATCGAAATCAAAGGGGGGCCACGATTCTTTTTGCAAGTCATGATATGCGGGAGGTTGAACTTCTTTGTGATGAAGCCTTGTTAATGAAGGAGGGCAAGCTTGTTGAAAAAGGTTCTCCCGAGAATCTCTTATCCAAATATCAAAGGAACAATCTGGAAGAAGTCTTCCTTCAGGTAAACCGGGAGGTTTTGGAATGAGAACTGAAATCAAATCCTCATCGATTGGGAGAATACATGCTCTGTTTACTCGATACTATTTTCTTCTTCGCAGTAGCTGGCCTAGAATTATCGAAATTGCCTATTGGCCAACCATGCAGATGGTTGTATGGGGTTTTGTTTCGAAGCATTTCGCTCCGAGTAGTCCAGAACTCACTGCTGGTGGAGTTCTAATTTCAGTGGTCTTGGTCTGGGATACTTTATTTCGCTCGCACATTAGTTATACGCTTTCCTTTTTGGAGGAGATGTGGTCCAGGAATTTAGGGAATTTATTTGTTTCCCCACTGCGGCCATGGGAACTGATGCTCGGATTAGCCTGCATATCCCTAATTCGTACATTAATTGGAATGATCCCAGCGGCCCTACTTGCAATTCCTTTTTTTGGAGTTTCGGTCTTCGAAATGGGCTTTCCATTATTTGTGTTCTTCTTCAACTTGGTCTTGACCGGATGGGCAATGTCTCAATTTGTGACTGCCATTTTGATTCGTTATGGTCTAGGTGCTGAAAGCCTCACTTGGGTACTTCCTTTTTTGATCGCTCCTTTTTCCTGCATCTATTATCCACTGTCGACCTTACCACAATGGATGCAGGATATTGCTTATTTTATTCCAACCACTTATGTTTTTGAGGGCATGCGAGCTCTCCTTATTGAGGGAGTTTGGCGACAGGATTTACTCATTCAAGCCTTCAGCTTTAATCTGATTTATTTATCTCTCGGAATGTTTTCCTTCTTGTTTGCATTCCGATTATCAAGAATACACGGTTTACTCCTACAAGCTGGTGAATAGAGAAGTTATTATTCCCATTTGCCAAAGTCTTTTAAATTAACATCATAAACCTCGAATTTTAAAGATGGCTAGAATAAATGAAAATTATGATAAGTTGGCTGCGGGATATCTTTTTCCCGAGATTGCCAGAAGAACTAATGCCTTTTTGGAAAGTAATCCTGGAGCTCAAGTACTAAGGCTGGGAATAGGGGATACCACGGAGCCGATTGTTTCTTCGGTCGTTGATGGTTTAAGAGGAGGGGTTGATGCATTAGCTTCCCTTGAATCTTATTCTGGATATGGTCCATCCGAAGGGATATCCCCATTGAGGGAAGGATTAGCAAAACTTTATACTGAAAGGGGACTTTCTCTGGATCCAAGCGAATTTTTTGTCAGTGACGGAGCTAAATCCGACTCGGCAAATATCCAAGGAATCTTTTCGGAAGACTGCGTGGTTGCGGTGCAAGATCCAGCATATCCAGTTTATGTTGATAGTAATGTTATTGCTGGTCGAACTGGATTAGCTACCGATTCGGGTTATGATGGATTGGTTTACATGCCATGTACGGAAAGCAACGGATTTTTTCCGGATCTGCCAACCCGTAAAGTTGATTTGATTTACATTTGCAGCCCGAATAATCCAACGGGTGCGGTTGCAACCAAGGAACAACTCAAAAAATTCGTTGATTATGCAAACGAATACAAAGCTGTCATCTTCTTTGATTCCGCATATGCTGCATTTATCACCGACCCCGACCTTCCTCGCTCTATTTATGAAGTGGAGGGAGCAGAAAATTGTTCCATCGAATTTAACAGTTTTTCTAAAACTGCAGGTTTTACTGGAGTTCGCCTAGCATGGACAATCGTACCCAAAGCCTGTCGTACGGAGGATTCTGGTCCCGGTAAGCTTCATTCACTTTGGACTCGCAGGCAAAACACCTTCTTCAATGGAGCATCAAACATTGTTCAAGCAGGTGGGGTAGCTGCTTTAAGTACCGAAGGGCGTCAACAGACCGATCAGCAAGTGGCCTTCTACCTGGAAAATGCCAAAATCATTAATGATGGATTAACCAGTCTTGGGATCACAACTTATGGAGGAGGAAACGCTCCGTATGTGTGGTTAAAAACCCCTGATGGATTATCGTCTTGGGACTTTTTCGATAAGTTACTTAACGAATGTCATGTGGTTGGAACCCCAGGGTCTGGTTTCGGGCCTGCAGGAGAAGGATTTTTCCGTTTAAGTGCCTTTGGACATAGAGAGAATGTGGAAAAAGCAGTTTCTTCCATTAAGGAAAAACTGAAAATTTAGACGGCTATTCTTAAAGGGGATTGGTTTTAAACAAATGACTGTCTCGCAGGTTTGATCACTAATTCCGGAATATGAACCCGGTCAGGTAATCCACATATTTCTAACACAACCGAAGCAATATCTTCTGGTTGAAGAATACTTTCTTTGTGCTCTTGACTGGGTGGATTCTTACGATTCTCAAGGATTGGAGTATTTACCTCGCCAGGATACAGGTTTGTAATTCGGATTCCGTTATCCTTCTCCTCTTCCGCAACTCCTACCCCCAAGCCACTCATTCCGAATTTGGAGGCATTATAACCGATACCTGCAAGTGGAACCGATCTTTTGCCGGCGACCGAATTGATCAAAATGATGAGACCGTTTTTTTGAACTCTCATTCTTTCTAACACAAAATGCATAACATTGAAGGATCCGGTAAGGTTGATTTCAATTAATTTGTCCCAATTTTCTGGAGTCAGCTCCTTCATCGATCTCATGACGACATTTATTCCTGCAGCATGGATCAAACAGTCAATCTTGCCTAAGGTCTTATCAAACCATTGAAAAAGTTCTTTTATCGAGTCACGATCAGTAACATCTGCCTGTTTACACAAAATTTCGTTTTGATTATATTTGTTTGCAGTATTTTTCAACGATTGCATCTTTCTCCCTGCAATCGCAACTTTTGCCCCGCTTTGTGCAAGAATCAAAGCGATAGCTTGCCCCATGCCGGAGCCTCCACCTATGACAAGTATATTTTTCTTCTCAACTCTTTCTGAATTCTTCATGCCGAAAGAAATGAACCAAGCTTTAGCCACTAGCAACCCTTATCCAACCCCCAAATTTTCGGGAATACTTGAAAACAGTAGTAAAAATTTAAGAGAGAAGTTCGTTCAAATTAAGAATCACATGCACCATTATCATAACCGGATAAATTCTCAGTCCAGAAGTGATCTTAGTTTGATCAAAAGAAGAATTTTCTTAGGGAATATAAATATTAAGTGTTAAGCAAGGATTGACCATGGAAGGCTTACCGAACTAACATATACTCAATTTCAGATCAGGAGTATGAACCATCTTGCAACAACCGAAGCCGAATCTTCTTTTTTTCGAGTGATCCTAGGAGTGGCAGGTTTACTTTTGATTGCATATATTTTCAGTTCAAATCGAAAAAAGATTGACCCCCGAGTTGTTTTGGGTGGTTTGGGACTTCAGTTCGTAATCGCTTTTGGCGTCCTTCGAGTGTCACAAATCGAAGTTCTTTTCGGATGGGTAGCATCGATGTTCTCTTTAGCTCTACAAATTTCTGTCGATGCAGCTGGTTTTGTCTTCGGTCCATTGTCCAATATCAGTTCAATGAATCAAGTTTTTGAAGGACAAGGCTTCGTATTCGCCTTTATGGCATTACCCAGCATACTCTTTTTTTCCGCACTTTCATCCTTGCTCTATTATTTTGGCATTTTGCAATTTATCGTGCGAATGATGGCTTGGGTGATGAGTCGAGTAATGAAATTGTCGGGTTCGGAAAGTTTAGCAGCGGCTGCAAATGTTTTCGTTGGACAAACAGAAGCACCTCTTTTGGTAAAACCTTATGTTCCCAAAATGACTAAATCCGAAATTCTTGCTTTAATGGTTGGAGGTATGGCAACTATTGCTGGTTCAGTTTTTGCCATATACATGGGAATGCTGGGGGGGGCGGATGAAGCTTCTAAGCTGGCTTTTGGGAAATTTCTACTTTGTGCTTCCGCGATGAATGCCCCTGCAGCTTTATTAATTGCCAAGATATTAATTCCTGAAGAAGAAAAAGTAAGCAAGGACCTAACTGTGTCAAAGCAATCGATCGGAAGAAATCCAATTGATGCTTTAGCAAATGGCACCACTCAAGGGTTGCAGTTAGCCTTGAATGTCGGAGCAATGCTCATTGCCTTTTATGCGGTAATTATGTTGGTAAATCACATTCTTGGTTGGCTGGGTTCTTTTTCTCCGTTGGGGGATAGCTCGATTAATCAACATTTATATGAGTTGAGCAATACCCGTTTCGACTCACTTAGCTTGGAAGCGATATTTGGCTTCTTGTTCGCACCTTTAGCGTGGTTAATTGGCGTGGGAGGAGAAGAAGTTTTGGCCGTTGGGCAACTGATCGGTACAAAAACTTTTGCGACTGAATTTTTCGCCTACATGGAGTTGTCAAATATGCAAGCCGAAGGTCTTTCTCGGAGGACTGTTTTTCTCTCAACATTCGCTCTTTGTGGTTTTGCAAATTTCATGTCAATCGGAATTCAAATCGGAGGTATTGGGGCACTGGCTCCAGATAAAAGGTCACAATTGGCAACCTTGGGTTTAAAATCCTTGTTGGGTGGAACTTTGGCCAGTTTGCTCTCCGCAACTATCGCAGGATTCTTTTTTCAATGATTTCGAAGCCTGCTTTGTTCTTGAATATCCTGGTTTGTCCTTTGTCTTAGTGTATACAAAATGAGCATTTAAATGACTCACGAAAACATTGAAATCCCGAACACTCTCCCGGCTATGACTCTTCGTGGAGTTGTACTTTTTCCAAGTGCAATGATGCCTCTTCGGATATTTGAGCCACGTTATCGAGAGATGCTCAATGATGTACTTTCTCAAGATCGGATGTTTGCTATTGTGAGAGAAAGAGAAGATGTTTCGGCTGAGGAGGTTGAACTGGAATTGCCTTATTCCGTTGCAACTGCTGGCTTGGTAAGAATTTCCAAGAAGCACGATGACGGAACCTCCTTTGTTTTGTTGCAGGGTTTGCACCGCGTGCGTGTTCGGTCAATTTTGCAGGAAGAACCCTACCGCTTGCTGGATATTGAGCCTCTTAAAACGGAGGTCGAGGATTCCATCTCCGGTACTCGTGCTGAATTGATGTCATCCCTCGAGCAAAATGTGAAACTGGATGGCTTGGTTACAGGTGAAATTCTTGAAATGCTCAATCCTCTGGAAGACACTGCTGTTTTGGTGGATCTAGCGGCTCATCATGTTTGCAGAGATACCAACTTAAAGCAAAAGATGTTAGAAGAGGATTCACTGGCAGAACGCATCCGTATCCTTCTAAATTTTCTTCAGTCGGAAAACGAAAAGCTCGCCTATTTAAGGGAATCCTTTGGCGAGAAATCAGAGGATGGAATCGACATTAACTAATTTTCGAACCATTCTTAGATCATGTCAGTACCTCTTTCAGACGAACAAAAAGCCAAACGAGTCAATCATTTCAAGCGAATCATCAAATATCGCTCTTGGTTTGGTTGGCTCTTTTCAATCGTCGGGGCTGTTCTTTTTGGGGTTGGGGTTAAACAGAATCAGGACCCAATGGTAATGTTAAATGGTTTTCTTTTTTTTGGCTACGGGTGCTTTATGGTGTGGCAAGCAAAAAGGGCAAAGGAGAAATTGGAAGCGAACTCTTTGTAAGGCCTACCTTATTCCATCCATTCCTGAGGGTGAAGGAGATTTGGATCCGGCGAATCGGACTCCGCAAAATAAATTGCCATCCGTAAGTAGGGAAGAATCCAATCTGGTGAATCCGGCTTGGATTTTTTGATCTCTTCAAAAATAGTATCTGGAGCTCTACCATCTAATTCGTACAATTCTTTTATACCAATATCAATCAAATCACGTGCAACTCTTACATCCATTCTGGGGATTCTCATCATGGGAGATGCCAATGCTTCCTTATCGACTTTTTTCTTCTTTTTTTCACCAGTTTCTATTTTTGGCTTATTACTGAAAAAAGCATCCAATGGAATAATGTCTTCGATTGCCATTTTGTGCTATCAAGTCTGCATTTTATCGAAAGGCAAATTTAAAACTTATTTTTGTGTTTTGCCTGATCGAATTATCATTGATGAAATTTTCGAAATGAGAATTTTTGTAAAGATTTAGTGCGGGCTAAAGGTTTGTGAAATTTTAATACTGGTTGAAAACAGCATATTTAGTTATCAATTAAAAATGCGATTAAAACAGGGGCAGATATGGGTAAAAGGGGATAGTCATTATCGAATTACTGAATGGTCTAGGTTATTCATCAGATATAAACTTTCATATTCTGTAAATGGTGTGGAGGAGGAGACAACAAAGCTTAGCAAAAAGGAATTTTGTCGATTGATCAAAGGAGCAAAACTTTTAGCAGAGGATCAAAAATGATTTTTACTCTTTTTGCTCGACCTTAAAGCGGTTAGCTTTTCTTCATACTAAAATGTCAGTTTCAATTGGAACACCCTTTACCTCCACTGCAAAAAAGGTTCTCCTTTGCGGATCTGGAGAACTAGGAAAAGAAGTTGTTATCGAATTACAACGATATGGAGCAGAAGTAATTGCATTAGATGCTTATCCAAATGCACCAGCAATGCAGGTTGCGGATCGCTCGCATGTGGTATCAATGTTAGATGGTGAAGCCCTCCGGAGAGTGATCGAGCTCGAAGAACCGGACCTTGTCGTTCCTGAGGTTGAAGCGATTGCTACTGATGTGCTGGCGGAACTTGAAAAGGCAGGTAATTGTACGGTTATTCCGACCGCAAGAGCCACCCAGTTAACCATGAATCGAGAAGGTATTCGATGTCTGGCAGCTGAAGAATTGAAATTGAAAACCTCACCATTTCTATTTGCTGAGACAGAAAAAGAATTTTTTCAGGTAGTTGAGGAAATTGGAATACCATGCGTGGTAAAGCCGATCATGAGTTCTTCAGGAAAAGGGCAAAGTATCATCCGAAAAAAGGATGAGATAGAAGATGCCTGGGAATACGCACAACAGGGAGGCAGAGCTGGAAAGGGGAAAGTAATTGTAGAAGGCTTAGTCAATTTTGACTATGAAATTACCCAACTTACAGTTCGGCATGCAGGAGGAACTTCATTTTGCGAGCCAATTGGACATCTTCAAGTGTCCGGTGACTATCGTGAATCTTGGCAACCTCAACCCATGTCGGAAATTGCAATGCTAGAGTCAAAGAGGTATGCCAAAGAGATTACAGAAGCTCTGGGAGGTTGGGGAGTTTTTGGGGTCGAACTTTTTATTTGTGGAGACGAGGTATTATTCAGCGAAGTTTCCCCCCGTCCGCACGATACAGGAATGGTAACCATGATTTCTCAAGATCTCTCACAATTTGCCCTGCACGCAAGGGCGATTCTTGGTTTGCCAATTCCAACGATTCATAATTTTGGACCATCTGCTTCCAGTGTGATCTTGGTTGAAGGAGAATCAAAAAACCTCAGTTTCGGTAATTTGAATCATGCCCTAAGCGAACCAGATACCCAGCTTCGGTTATTCGGAAAACCAGAAGTAAAGGGTCACCGAAGGATGGGAGTGGGACTTGGGCGGGGGAATTCCATCAAAGAGGCTCGCCAAAAAGCAAAATTCGTCAGCGAAAAAGTTTCAATTTCCTTATAAAAAAGAGAATTATGCCAGAAATAGATGATCTTAAAAAAAAGCTGGAAGAATTTAGAGATGAAAGAGATTGGCAACAATTTCACGACCCGAAAAATTTGGCTCTGGCATTGTCCATTGAAGCGGCTGAATTAAATGAATTATTCTTATGGAAAAAGGGGCAGGAAATTGACTTGATTGATCGGGAAAAACTTAAGGAAGAAATTGCAGATGTTTTTGCTTATGCCATCTTACTCGCTGGAAGTTATGGATTCGATGTCTCTGAAATTGTGAGCCAGAAAATTAAAAAAAATGCCCAGAAGTATCCGGTCGAAGAATTTCGTGGAAGTGCCAAGAAATATACTGAATTAAATGAAATTCGGGACAAAAGTTAGCAGATGTTGATTACCTTGCTCCCAACAATCCGATCATGCAAACAGCGTTGATCTTTGCCGAAAATGAAAAGTATATTCACAAGGGCGAGAATCCAACCGACAATTGGTATCTGAGCGGCTAAGTTAAAGAGAAAATATCTCAGAAAGTATAACTTTCCTATGCCGAGCAGATCATTGTTTTGATTTACAATTCTGATCTTCAGAAGAATTTTTCCGATCGTTTGACCTCGAGTATGCAGAAAATATCCTTGTACAAGGATAAAGATTAGCTGCCCTGTAATAAATAATTTTACTTTCTGTTCCATGCCAATCGGTTCAATGGTTTCATTCTCTGAAATTTCAATTAATCCAAGAGGTCGAGCAACTAGTAGAACCAGAGGGAGAAAAATGAAGATGTCAACGATAACGGCAGACAATCGCTTACCGCGACTGGCTAGTTCATTCTTATCCAAAGCTGGATTTATTTCTTTTTGGCTCATATTTAAAAAAAATAAAATTTTGAGCCTTTTGTACAACTAAAACACAAAGTCTTTTGGGTTTATTAAATAGAGTGGCAATTATTTGCGTTTGAATTAGCATTACCTAATGTCTTTTGATTCACTCGGTTTGAGATCTGAAATTCTTAATGCAATTACGGAAGCGGGTTATTCTGAACCGACACCCATACAAAATACGGCGATCCCGTATATACTTAATGGAATCGATTTAACCGGTATCGCCCAGACTGGAACTGGCAAAACCGCGGCATTCACTCTGCCAATGTTGGAGAAATTATGCCTTGGGCATGGGTTAAAGACTCGCCGAACTCGTGCTCTGGTGTTGTCCCCAACTAGGGAGTTAGTTGTTCAGATTGAAGAAAATGTAAGTATGTACGCGAAATATTTACCACTGGAAGTGGCGACGGTTTTTGGCGGGGTAGGGGAAAAACCACAGAAAAAAGCTCTTCGTGATGGGGTTGAGTTGATCGTTGCAACACCCGGTCGTTTGATGGATTTGATGGGGCAAGGATGTGCGAATTTTTCTGAATGTGAGTTTTTCGTATTGGATGAAGCTGACCGTATGCTGGACATGGGCTTTTTACCCAATGTCAGGAAAATTGTCTCTTCACTTCCTAAGCGTAGGCAGACCCTGTTGTTCTCCGCCACACTTTCCAAGGAAATCGAAAAATTAACCAGAGAATTTCAAAATAGACCAAAATTGGTTGAAATTGGCAGAAGATCGAATCCTGCAGATACCGTGGAGCAATTCTTGTATGAGGTTACCAAGGCACAAAAAATTGCTTTATTAAAACACTTGCTTGGAAACAATGAACTTTATTCGGTTCTGGTGTTTACCCGTACCAAATATGGTGCAGACCGCGTAGCGAAGCAATTAGGGAAGTCAGGAGTCTCAACTGGTGCGATTCACTCGAATCGTACGCAAAATCAAAGAACACGAGCACTAAATGATTTTAAAAATGGAAAAATTCGAGTACTGGTTGCCACTGACATTGCCGCTCGGGGTATTGATGTTGATGGTATCACCCATGTGGTGAATTTCGATTTCCCACCCACTTCCGAGGATTATATTCATCGAATAGGTCGAACGGGTCGGGCAAAGTCTGAAGGTGTCGCGATTAGCTTTATTACCGGTGAGGATGTGAAGACCCTTCGGAATTTGGAGCGTTTCATGAAGAAATCCATTGTTCGACGAAGAGCGAAAGGCTTTACCGCTAACCAAGCATCATTTGTGGTGGCTGAGAGAGGAAATCAAAAAAAATCCTCGATTCGTTCCGGTTCAGCTTTTGGCAAAAGACCTGAAAAGAACAGCTTAAAATCTTTCCAGAAAAGAAGAAAGGGGAAAAGAAATTAGCAACACCCGGATTCTGGAGAACAAAAAGAGGTCTGACTTCCAGCATCAGTTACTGTTTCACTAATCCCGCATTTTTCTTTGGCCAGGCAGTCGGTCTTGAGAGAGATAAGCAAAAAACGACCTTCTGAATAGGATAGTCCATATCTGCCAATCGTATCGGACTGGTACTCTACCTCCACATCCAAGTCGGGTAGAGAAAGTTCTGATTCAGCTGAAGCGAAAATCTCCATAGCCTTTTGGCAAGACAAGCGGTGGTCAAGGTCATCTGCTATCCAAAGTTGACAGTTGATTTTTGATTCCTCGCGAAACATTCCACCGCAATCAATGAACTTTTTAGTCACAACGCCAACCTCTGTAAGATGGAAGTGAGGAGGGATGTAAGAACCGTTTGGAAGAACAAAAGTAAGATGGTTTGACTTTGATAAAAAGGATTTAAATTCGGAAAGTTTCATCTTTAGGACTTTATATTTAGATATTGAGATCGGCAAGATTAGCTTTGTATCTTTTATTGCGGAGATAGCTTACGGATTGAACATTTTTTGTTTTTAATTAGTGTTGTCTCAATTCGTTAGCTTTAAGCACCGCAAAAATTATTGCTTCTAAAATCTTATGAAAATCCTATTTCGTACTCCCATCACCATCACTTTTTTTATTGCGATTGCCTTTTCTAATGTTTGTGGAAAGTCGGAAGAAGTTGAACATTCAAAAATGTCCACTCTGGAGGTTAAAGAAGTAGAACTAAAGCTTTCCAAGTCTTTAAAACCTAGTACTTCGTCAGTTTCGAAAGCCAAAGTAGAACAGAAAAAATCCAAGCCTGTACCGGCGAAGTCCTCCACTTTGGTAAAGCAAAAAAAAGACACTCATTCCAGAGTTGATTCAAGCAAATCAGCGGAACAGAAAAAGTCTGAAGCACAAAAACTAAAACCTGAACCAAAAAAAAATTCTGATGTTACCAAAATAAAACAAGCAACTAAGCCTCTTGTTGAGGAGGCAAAAAATTCTGAGCAGAAAGCGTCCGATAAGATTGAAAAAATAGAGCCTGCTGGAGAGAGTCCTCAGGATAATTCAGTTGTTGCACAGGTAAACGGACAACCCATTAGCACTTATGCATTTGAGAAACTATTGATAGAACAATTACAAAGCGGAGTTCCGGATAGTGTCGAATTGCGTAAAACAGTTAGAGATGAACTGGTTATCCAGACTTTATTGAGTCAGCTGGCAATGGAAGAAGGGGTGGATCAGTTTAAGGATGTTGAACTTGCCTTTGAATCTGCTCGTCGAACCATTCTTTCGAACGCATGGCGTCAAAACTGGGCCAAGGAGAATCCAGTTGAAGAGCAGGAAATAAGGGCTGAATACAATGCTACGATTAAGAAACTTGGAACCACCGAATATCAACTTAGGCAGGTAGTCGTAGCTGATGAAACTGCAGCTGCTCTTATTTTGGATCAACTAGGGGATGGTAAGGAATTGGGAGATTTGGCTTATAGATATACCATCGAAAACGGTGGGAAAAAAAGTAGAGGTTTGCTCCCCTGGGTGAGTCCTAGTTTGCTTTTGCCTCCGATTGGTCAATTGATATCCAATTTAAAAGTGGGAGAGTTGTTACCCAATCCAGTACGCACAAGAGCAGGTTGGCATGTGGTGAAATTAGAAGGGGCCCGGCCATTAAAGCCACCTTCTATTGATCAGTTGCGGGCTCAGATTAGTCGAAACATACAGACCAAAAGAATGACTCAAAGCATTCAAAAGCTCTTGGATGCGGCAAAAATCAATTTCTAAAGGAAATTTTACTCAAACTTATAAGACGGTGTGCATGGAGTCCAATGCTTGCATGATTCCACTTTAATTGAATCCATTTTTGAATGCATATTTAGGGCATAATCGAGATTTTTTTTGGAACTTCTCTCCAACAGACAGTTCAAGTCGACATAATTGGAGCCATATTTTTTCTGAAAAAGGTGAAGGGATTGATTTGAGTAAGGCACATTTTTCTGCTTCAGCCATCTTCTGAGCTTTTCTACCCCTTTGTCGGTTTGAAAGAAGCGTTTTTTGCTTAACGGAAAGAGAATTTGATACCAGATTGGATTGATGTGCGAAGCGATTGCCAAAGATATTCCTTTGCCCCTTGCATGCTTGAAGGAAAGCAATTGCCTTGGAGAAATAATTTCATCAATCAATAGTAATTCATTTTGATTAATTAGGGAAAATTTGATGGGTCGATGCATGGTCCAAATCCATCGCTTCTGAAAATCTTGAAAATATGGGTGACTTTGTTCGAGATAGCTGAGGTAGGAACTTTTACCGGAACCGCTCGTACCCGAGAAAACAATCATTTCAACTCCCTGAAACTTTTCATTTTTCAAACCTAGAAAATCGTCAAAAATTGGAATTTTGGAAACTTTATTCATGCCGAGTAAAAGTCCTTTTTTTCAAGTCTTAGGTTGTTACCAATCAGTTCCTGGTCAATGAAGTCATCAACCAGCAACTGAACCTCCCAAACCAAGTCTAAGCCATGAACTTCTCCTACCATCTGAGGAGGATATAATGCTTGAAACATTGGCTTAAAGGATACGCTTTCCGGGAAATAAGAGTCGACTGACCTACCTTTTTCAATCATTGGTATCTTTTTAGAAAATAATAATACGGCTCGGTTTGGATTCCTGAAACTGATCGTTCTCCGGTTGCTTCCGGAACCACGAACATATTGCCCGCATTCCATATTGCAGGCCACCACCCGAAGTGTAGCGTCGTACAAGTTCACCCTGCTCACACCCGTAACCATATCACCCACTAAAACTTCAGATTCACGGTTAATTTTGACTCGTTTGAAACTGAGTTTGAAGTGAAGTGACATATACTTTCGGAGTTCTTTTTTTACTCCAAGCCATGAGAGAACAAGTACACCAAAACTGATTCCCAATGCATTAAGGAGCGGACTTTGGGAATCACCATCGCTGTCAACATGACTGTAAAACCAAGTCCATTGTTCGGGTGACATTTGATCATGATATCCGACAAATGCATTGGCTCCGGCAATTGAAAAGCCAATTACAATTCGTAAAACAGTGCTGATTTGATCACTCGGAGAAAGGGCTGCAAAATTTTTGAAGAAATTAAAAGCATCTTTGGGGTCGATCAATTGTTGGGCATTATTTTTTACTTTTGCTCGATGGGGCAGCGGATCCGGAAGGGCACTACAAATACTTGCATGATATTTGGAACTGAAGGCTAAAAATTGCCTGAAAGATACCTCAGCCCTAGTCTCAATCTTAACTTTTGCTCCATCATATGGATAACCACCGGCTGTGCTTCGTAGGCGATTTGCTGGAATAATAAACAATCGACCACTGGAAGAAGCGGTGAAGTATTCGGTGAACAGTTTGATTTCCTTATGAACCGGTCTTTTATCTTTTACCGTACACTTTCTCGTGATCGAGAAGGTGCCTTGCTTACCGATTAATTTACTGCTTACAAAGGAAACTTGTACTCTAAGTGAACCATCTGGTTGTTTCTCTGCCTCGAATACTACATCCTTGGAACCGCTTTTAGCCATAAAAGAATAATGGCATTAAACGATTAGATGGAGCAAGGAAAGAAACAGAAATAAATTTGGAAATTAGAAGTAAATGAAGCTTCAAAAAACATCGTCTTCGACACCATCATCGTACTCGTCATAGGTATCAAATGAGGAACTGTCCGGAGTGATGGCATTGTCTGATGTTCCATCCACATCGACTTTGTAGCCGCTAATTGAGGTGAACCATTTGGTAACGCCATCTTTCCCCTGCCATTCCCGGCCGTTGATTCGCGCTTCAATGGTGACTTTGTTGCCCACCTCCAAATCCTTACTTTTTTGAATACTGTCCTTGATGAATTCAACCGGTATTGGATTATCCCACCTACCGTCGCCAGTTTCCACTACCACTTGGTGTTTTTTGAAACCATTTGCACCATATTCGCGGATCTCATCCACAAACTTTACCTCACCCTTTATTGTAACTTCATTCATATCTCCGTATCCATAATGTCCCGTTAAAAAATGGAATAGATGATCATTAAGATTGGACTCGAGCAATCCTTATTTGACGAAAATGTGACCAAGTTAACAAATTCAATAAAATAGGAACAAAGAAGTCCCTAGTCGGTGTTTGCTTAATAATTATAGAAAGTCGGTATAGAGGACATTTTCCATGTCCTTGGCTGCGGCAACTAACTGAGCGTTCAAATCAACCTGATCCTTGGTCCGGTGAAAAATTCCCATTGCAGAAGGAATATCCAGTCCCTCCCCAACTTCAATCGACTGTTCCAGACCCACGACCCGGTTCTGTAATTCACCGATTTCACTCATTATTCTTTGCTGTTCTGCTGCATTTTGACCTCTTGCTTGGGTAAGGGTATCAAGAAAGCCAACCAATTCCGCTTGGGTATATTGATCCAATGCAAGCTTTGGTTCTTCCTGCTCGGTTGTAAGTGCAGCCTGAAAGGTTGGATCGTTATCGATTAAGTTTTGCAAAGCCATCTGGCTTTGATTGATCCAGTCTTCTGCACCAGCTAGAGAAATGCCGCGAAAAACCCCTGTTTGCCCTCTATTAATTGACTCACCATTTGGATCGGTAACGAGGTTAACAGCCGTTGGTCCAGCTCCTGATGTCAAGTTGTCAGATGGTAAGATTATACTTGGATAATTGGTCTTTACTCTATTTACGAACTGAAACAAGGCATCATTTACTTCGTTGAAATATAGTGATCCTGAATTATCAACAAAAATGCCTAGTGCATCTGGTAACTCAGTTCCGTTGCTTGTCATTTCCTGAAATTTTGACCACAGAAAATCTGCTTGATCATTAGGGTTCGACATGGCGGGTGTTGGACCGGATCCAAGCGTAAATCTTTCTCTTCCCATTCCGCGGTAAACGCTTGCAAGGCCTGCTAAATCAGTTGTTTCATCGTATCCTGCAGGCACTACTTCACCACCATCTGGATCTACAGCCCCAGTGTTATCCGCCTCTAATGAAAAAAGTGAAGGAGACACAACTACAGCAATTTCAGCAGTAATACCAAGGTTACTTGTAAATGCCTCCCATGCAGCTTTGTCTTGCAGGAATTTGGCTTCGCCAGCAGCATTATTTGCGGCTGAATCTGGACGACCTTTATATTCAGCCGCCCCAGAACCCTCTGACTCATCAGTTAAGGTAATCGCCAACAACTTTTTATTCAATGGCGTCGATTCATCTTTTGGTTCTAGGTGATAAATTCCCCAGCGTGATAACTTGAGAGGTGCATCTTTCCCAGTTTCATTGGACTCCTGCAACAAATCTTCCGTATCCACCGAAGGACCAAATAAAGTTCTGGAATTTTGAGTGGAAAAAAGACTGACTCCATTCCATTTGGACTGTGCAATAGAGCGTAATTCTCCCTGCAGTTCAATAAATTCTTTGTTGTATGCTTCTTTCTCGGCATTGTTTGCAACCGGCGAATCAAATCGAATTTTCAGCTCCGAGCTGCGATTTAAAATGTCACCGATTACTTTAAACATTCCATCCTGTGCCTGTAGCAAAGAGAGTGAGTTCTGCAAGTTTCCCTGAATCTTACGGTTTTTTACCAAATCCATTTTGATTTTACTGAGTTTGCTTGCTTCACCAACATCATCCCTTGCATCCATCACTCTCTTACCGGTTTGTAGATGTCGGTTGATTTTGGCGTGGTCGTCAAACGCCTGATTTAAGTTGTTCACGACGGAGTGCGACAAGGATAAGGATTCCATGACAAATGATATTTACTAATTAAGATTGAATGTGATTGCACTAAACAATCGGTTAGGAACCCAAAGACTTTAATGAAATAATTAAATTTTTTGTGAGAACTGTTATTTTATGTGCTATGTATTAAAATTTTGGTGATTTAATTCCGATGCAGTAACTCGATCTCAAGTCTTTGACTTATTTTCCGAAAACCCGTAACAAAAAAATTATGTCATCCAAAATTGTAACTTTCTTACTCCTAATCTTGTTGAGTGGATGTTTCTCTGCCTCAGTTCAGGTCGGAGAGGTAGAAAAAAAAGCAGAAAATGAGTCTCGTTTAAACCATATCGTTCTTTGCTGGTTGAAAGAACCGGGGAACCCCCAGAACATCAGGAAAATAATCAGGATGACCCAATCTTTCGAGAAAATTCCAGGTGTCTTAGAAGCTCGAGCCGGAGTAGTGGTTCCGAGTGATCGTAAAGTCGTGGATGACAGCTTTGATATTGGAATCTTGATTGTGGTTCGTGATCAAGACGCTTTACAGAAATATCTAGATCATCCAATCCATCAAAAAGCAAAAAAAGAGATTTTACTGCCTTTAGTGGAAAGGGTCCTGGTTTATGACTTTAGAGAGTAAAGTTGCTCAGTCCTCAGGAGTCCACCCCAGCACAATGTCAAACCGGGCACTTACTTCAGCAATTTTCGAATCGTTGATTGGTTTAAAAGGCACGATAAGGGAGTCTCTAGCTTTTGCGTCCTTAATCTTTTTAAGGATGAAATCCATCTCATTTCGGGGTTCTCCTTTAACATAGCACTGAGTGGTAAGCTTCCTTTGTCCTTTGATCGAAACCGCCATGTGAATATGAGGTGTTCTTCCGGAGTAGGGACTTGGCCGAAGTGTTCGGAATGAATAACGACCTTTTGTATCTGTTAGAAATTTTCCGTATCCCTGAAAGTTGGAATCTAGTTTTTTGCGGGATCCACCCTTGCTGTGAAGATAGACTCCATTGTTGTCGACCTGCCAAATCTCCACCAAAGCATTACGAATCGGACTGCCCTTTAAATTAGTAACTTTTCCACTTAAATATGCAACGGTGCCAACCGCTGGTGTAATAGAATCATTGATAATGATTAAATCATTATCGGTGTCCAATGGGAATTGATCGGGGTAAAAAGGACCTTCTGTTTGTTTGGGGGTAAGGGTGAGTGATTCAGCGAAAACCCCCGGGGCGTAGAGAAAGGGAAGGGCGGCAATACTACGGTGAAGAAAGCTCTTACGGGAACAGGCAAATGAATTCATTAGCCCAAACTACGAGGCAAAGTGTACTTAAGAAAGCAAAAACTTTGAAAAACTAGGCACAAATTTGATTTCGGCCGGAATTCTTTGCAGTTAATAAATTCTGATCCGCTCGATCCATTGCTTGATGACCATCTTCGTCATGGATGGAAACCAAAGAGATTCCTACGCTGATGGTGACTTTTAAGCGTAAGCCATCCACAATAATTGGTTTCTTCTCAATCATTGCCCGTAGTCTTTCTGCGACCTTTTCTGCCTGAGTAGAATCCGTGTATGGTAATAGAATACAAAATTCTTCCCCTCCGAGTCGTGCCATAATATCATGTACTCGGAGATTGTCCCGACATCTTTCAGTTACCTCAATCAAAACTTGATCCCCGACTGAGTGACCATGTTGATCATTGATGGTCTTGAAATGATCCAAATCAATCATGATTAGGGCATACTGCTTTTGACTTCTTTTAAATCGGGAAAATTCCTGTGATAGAGTTTCATTAAAAGCCCTGCGATTCGCGGCAGTTGTCAATGGATCAGTTCTGCACAAAATTTGCAGATCTTGCTCCAATTTTTTGTATTCGGTAATGTCTCTTTGAATAGAGGCAAAATGGGTAACTAAACCCTCATGATTTTTAAGAGGCAGCATACTAAGATCTACCCAATATTCTTTACCTGATTTTGAGAAGTTTTTTAACGTAGCTCTAACGGGTTCCCTTTTTTCAAGAGCTACTCTAATTCTAGCTAATTCCTCTCTGTCCGTCCCATCCTTTTGAAGAATTCTAGGAGTCTTACCAATTACTTCCTCAGCTGAGTAACCAGTAACTTCCGTAAAAGCATCATTCACATAGACGATTTCCGGACCGGGTTCATCGATTGGATCTGATTTGGTTACAATCACCACATCTTTGGCGTTTTGTACGATAGCTGAAAAGTCGAAATCGTTCATGGCTAGGGCAAGTATGAATGTATTCTTATAAAATTATTCTTTTTAGCAAGCGTTCATTTTTTGAACTTTAGAAAGGCTCTTAAGATTGGAATAATCTAAAGGTATAAAGAAAAGCTCTTAAATAAGTAATAATAAATGGGTATTGAGGCTTTTGGAAAATCTACTTAATCGATTAACATTTCCTTGGCGGATTTACCTTGTGGGATCATGGGTAAAACATGCTCGGTGTAGGGTACGATGACTTCTAAAAGGTAAGGTTCATCTGCCTCCAACATCTCACGCATGGCATCTCTTAATTCTTCTCGTTTGTGAACTCTTCTAGCCTTCACTCCGAAGCCTTCGCACATTTTAATATAATCTGGATAGATGGCGTCCAAGTTGTCTGGACCACCGATATTTTCCGGATCGCACAAAATGGTATGACCGCGAACCGATTCATAAAAGCGGTCTTCCCATTGGACTACCATTCCAAGATGTTGATTATTAAGGAGCAAACACTTGGCGTTTATTTTTTCGATCTTGGCTGTCGCTAACTCCTGAACATTCATTATGAAAGAACCGTCGCCATCAATATCAATCACTTCTTTATCTGGGCGAGCAACCTTTGCACCTACCGCGGCAGGATAACCAAAACCCATGGTTCCAAGACCGAGAGAGGATATGTAAGTTCTAGGTTCTTTAAATTTGTAGTACTGAGCTGCCCACATCTGATGTTGTCCGACACCTGTAGTAATGATTGCTTCTCCTTTGGATTCCTCGTAAAGAACTTCTACTGCTTCTTGGGAAGTGATGTGCTCACCTTTTTCGTATTTGAAAGGGTGTTCTTTTTTCCAGCCTTTGATGGTGGTCATCCAGTCTTCAAGAACAGGTTTTTCGAACCCTTTATCATGAATCAATTCAGACATACGCTTGAGGGCAAACTTGATGTCCGATCGAATCGGGAAATGGGAATGAACATTTTTGTTATGTTCTGATTTGTCGACATCGAAATGAATCACATATGCATCCGGGGCATACTTTTCCACTACTCCGGTGATTCGATCGTCAAATCTTGCGCCGGCACAAATTAGTAAATCACTCTCACAAACCGCCCAATTCCCAGCAACTGTGCCATGCATTCCATACCAGTACAGGGATTGTTCATGATTAGGATCAAAAGCACCTATCCCCATTAATGTATGGGCAACCGGCAAACCGGTCAATTCGGCGAATTCAGCTAATTCTTTGTGTGCCTCCGATGAAATGATCCCTCCGCCGGTGTAGAGAACTGGTTTTTTGGATTTTGAGATTAAATTGAGAACTTCGAGCAATTCATCGTCAGATGCCTTTGGAGAATCCAACTTGTAGCCCTCCATTTCCTCCATTTCTTCTGGGAAGAAAGGTTCGAAAACTTTTTGCTGCACATCTTTTGGAATATCAATTACGACAGGTCCAGGTCGACCGCTTTCCGCCAAATAAAACGCTTCTTTTACGATTTTAGGTAAATCTTCGGCAGTAAGAACTAAGTAGCTGTGTTTGACGATGGGTAATGTCATCCCGAAAAAATCGGTTTCCTGAAAAGCAGCCTTCCCAATGAACTGTTGGTAGACCTGGCCGGTAATCGCAACCAAGGGTATACTATCCATGTAAGCGTCTGCAATACAGGTGACGAGATTGGTTGCCCCGGGCCCCGAGGTTGCCATACAGACCCCGGCTCTACCTGTAGCACGGGCATAACCATGAGCCATAAATCCTCCGCCTTGTTCTTGTCGCGGCAATATGGTACGAATCTTTTTGGATCGTGTGAGCGATTGATGCAACTCCATCGATGCACCACCTGGATATGCGAATACGGTGTCCACACCTTCGCGTTCTAGTGCATGTACAAGAACATCGGCCCCCTTCATTGCGGGTCCGTGTTCACCTTTTGCTTCAGGATCGGGTTGTTGGATGGGGTGCGTACTCATAATCAAAACTTTGTAAAGTTATTAACATGTCAAAAGAGTGTCATCTTTTCAAGGGGAAAGGATAGGTGAGAAATCAATGTTAATGTTCAATTAATTCCCGTAATTCTTCAGATTTCAATGAGAGGTTCACCGCTTCCGATTCCTCAAATACCTGCTCCAGTAATGTACGCTTTTCCTGCTGCAGTTGAAGTACCTTTTCCTCCACCGTTCCGGATGTGATAAGTTTGTAAACCGTGACTTGTTTCTGTTGTCCGATTCTATGAGCACGATCACTAGCTTGTGCTTCGGCGGCAGGGTTCCACCATGGATCAAAGTGAACGACAACATCCGCACCGGTTAAATTTAATCCTGTACCACCTGTTTTCAGGGAAATAAGAAAAAGTGGGATAGACTCATCTCCTTGAAAACGGTCGACTTGATCCATTCGATCTTTGGAGGAACCATCTAAGTAGCAGTACGAAAGACCTGCCGTGTCCAGCTCTTCCTTTATCAATTTTAGAACTTCAACGAATTGAGAAAAAACAAGTAAGCGATGACCAGCTTCTAGGCAGGTGTAAAGAAGTTCACGAAAAGCATTGATTTTTGCAGATTGATCGGCAGGGAAATTGGCATTGATCAAGCGGGGGTCACAACAAATTTGGCGAAGACGAAGAAGTTGAGTCAGGGTTTTCATTCTCATCGCTCCCTCTGATACACCGCTTTCCGCTAATTTGTTTAATTCACTTTTGGAGGATTGCCGAATCTCGGCATAAAATTCCATTTGTTCCTCAGTCATTTCAATGTGCAGGATTTGTTCGATTTTATCCGGAAGCTCAGGTGCAACTTGTTTCTTATCCCTGCGCAGTAAGTACGGTGCAGACTCTTTCAATATTTTTTGTTCATGCCAGCTCCGCTCCTCTCCTCGAGAGGCTGATGGTAAACTAGGTCGGGCTCCAGGTAGTAGGAATTCGAGTAGGGAAATAAGGTCGGATACACTATTTTCAATGGGAGTTCCGGTAAGTAAAACCCTTCCTTTCGAAGAAAGTGAAGACATGGACTTTGAATTGTTTGTCTTTCGATTTTTCAAGTGCTGAGCTTCGTCTCCAATGACACAAAGAAAGTGGATAGACATAAATAGCTCCAAATCCCGGGTTAAGGTTCCATATGAGGTTAGGATTAAATCAAATCGATCTAGCTCGGAAGAATCTTGAAATCGACTGGACCCATGATGAATATAAATTGTGAATTCTGGGCAAAATTTCTCGGCTTCTCTCTTCCAGTTCTCCAGAAGGGTAGCGGGGCAAACAACCAGTGAAGTAGAATTTTGCACTCTTTCTTTTTGCAGTTCTGATAGAAACGCAAGAGTTTGCAAAGTCTTTCCAAGTCCCATTTCGTCCGCGAGAATACCTCCAAGATCATTTCTAAAAAGATGTAATAGCCAAGCGACCCCCGTCAACTGATAGGGTCGGAGGATGGAGTGCAATTTTTTATTTAGCCCAGGTTTTTTTAATGTCGAGAGATCGCGCAATGCAAGACTTCGCTTTTTCCACCTGTTGGGTGGCTGGAATCGAGGATCGTTCTCCAAAAGAAATTCATCCATCGATGGAATTTGGAAGTTTTCAACTCTATGACTTGTTGTGGCTAGAAGAGGAGCATTTTGATTTCCTGATATTCTTTTTTGCAAACGGCTCGCTTTTTCTTTCAGTTCGCGAGTGAGTAAATAAACCTTCTTGCCGTGCCTAATGTGATTCTTTCCAGTTGAAAGTGCATGTTCCAAATCATCTTGTGAGACCTCTCCTGCTTCGATACGAATTTGAATTTCGGTTTTGTCATCTGACTCTGATGCAAAAGTTCGAACCACTGCTTTGCGAATCGATGCGGTATGCTTTTTGAAGTTATCCGTAAAAACCGCTTGATTATCTAATTTCAGATCTTCCTGATGCTGGGCAAGAAAGTCCAGTACTTTGGATTCATCCCTTAGCCACCACCAATGGCGATGGGATCGATCCCGTAGGAAATTCCACTCTCGAAGTAAACGCAAAACCTGTGTGTAGGATGGATGCTCAGAAGAGGGGAGTATAACACGAAGATATTCGGTTGATCCTTCAATCTCAATTGGGGGACCAGAATACTCGGGTATTTCCTTAGTGCTTGAGACGAATGGTTTTTGTTCTTCAGGCTTAATTTCCCTTATCATCTTGGGTTGCTCTGACTTTGTAATTTCGATCCATTCACTTACTCCCGCTAAACCCCCTTCTTTCCAGAGCAGTTTTTTTCCCGGATCATTGGCCATATAAAAACAATCCACTCCATTCAAAATCCTCAAAAGTTCACCCATTTGATTTTGATCTAATTGCATGAAGGATGAAACATTACCACCGCTCCACTGTGAAAGTGCAAATAAGGCACATCTCTCTGCTTCTTCAAGCTGAGCAAATTTTTCCGGTTCGATCTTTTCCGGTGGAGTTCGAGAGCCACCTTTTTGTTCGATTTCTATTTTTACCGGTATTGCATTACGCTGCACACAACCGGAGAGGGTTGGCGGGAGGAGAATGCGAAGATTCACATCTTGTCAGTGAATAATGAGATAGCGGAGATCGCTTCGTTGAGATTTTTTCCGGCAGGAGCCCCTCCCATGGCAAAATCAGGTTTTCCACCACCTTTACCTCCCAATGAAGCTGCGAGTTCACCAAGGTATTTACCAGCTTGGTGACCGACTTTCACAGCTTG
Source organism: Verrucomicrobiota bacterium (assembly GCA_036127675.1). Taxonomy (GTDB): domain Bacteria; phylum Verrucomicrobiota; class Verrucomicrobiia; order Opitutales; family Seribacteraceae; genus Seribacter. The sequence goes on along the minus strand of JAYYRA010000008.1, from coordinate 58,989 downwards.
GTCCGAGCAAATGCAGACAAGTCCGCATTTTCCATTATGCTCACTCACTAAAAGAACAACTGAAGGGGCAGTTCTTTTATTGATTTGAGCAGCCAAAGAACGAAGATCATTCGGACTAGTTTCTGGGACCACCGCCTTAATGATTTTGATATTTCCTAAAACTTCGGCTGATTCGATTAATTTGTCTGCTAAACCCGCTCGGCCTTTTTGCTGAAACGCTTTTATCTTTTTATCCTGTTCCTTGGATTTGTTTTGTAATTGAATAATTCGACTGGAGATTTCGCTTGGAGTACATGCCAGCGTTTTAGTAATTTCCTGGACTAGAGAAATTCTTTCCTGTGTCCATTTGTATGCTGAGATTCCGGCAACAGCTTCAATTCTTCTGGTTCCAGCAGAAATCGCGGACTCATTTATTATTCGCAATGAACCAATCTCACCAGTTGTAGAAACATGCGTGCCACCGCACAGTTCCTGGCTCCAACCTCCGATATTTACCACTCTTACAAATTCCCCGTACTTATCACCAAAGAAAGCAATTACTTCATCCGGTTTTTCGGAAAAAGGAATTTCATAAGCCTCAATGGGTTCATTCATTAGAATCTTCTCGTTGGAGATCCTTTCAATATCTGCAAGTTCATCCGTTTTTATTCCTTCAAAATGGGAAAAATCAAATCTTAGTTTCTCACCTTGAACCAGAGAACCCGCCTGTCGAATATGATCACCCAGTACTTCCCTCAAAGCCCAATGTAAAATATGTGTTGCAGTGTGGTGCCTCTGAATTGCCATTCTTTTTTCCAAGTCCACCTTTAAAATGGCATTTTGCCCGGAAAGAAGATTACTTTTTGGAGAGGAGTTGAGTTCATGAAGAAAACGACCGGAAGAGTCTTTCAAAACATTGGTGACCATCAGCTTTTCGCCATTGATTTCAATAGTGCCAGAATCTGCAACTTGACCACCCATTTCAGCGTAAAAAGGGGATTGGTCAAAGATGAGATAAATTGTATCCCCTTGAGAGATACAATCTATGCAAGTGGCTGAGGAGTTTGATAAATTGTTCAGTTCATAGCCAAGGAATTTAGTACTTTCTGCGAATTCATCAGCTTTGCTAACTCGGATTTCAACTGATTTGTGAGCTTTACGGGCACGCTCCTGTTGGGATTTCATTTCATTCTGAAAATCTTCTTTGCATACCTTCAAACCCGCTTCACGGGCCATTAAATCCGTGAGGTCTAACGGGAATCCATAGGTATCGTAAAGTTTGAATGCAAAAGCACCGGAAACCTCATCTTCGGGTTTCATTCCCTTGATTTCTTTAGTAAAAAGTTCGATTCCACGATCGAGAGTCTTATTGAATGATTCTTCTTCAGAGCGAAGGGTTTTTAGAATTAGTTCTTCTCTATTTTTTAGCTCAGGAAAAAAATCTCCCATTTGTTGAATCAAGGTAGGGGCAAGTAATTCAAAGAAAGGTTGATTAAAACCAAGGGTTCGACCATACCTTACTGCACGCCGAAGAATTCTACGTAAGACATAATTTCGGTCAGAATTCCCAGGAAGAATACCATCTGCAATTGAGAAGCAAAGTGCTCTTAAGTGGTCACCTATCACGCGAAATGCAATGTCGATTTCTTGCTGTTTTGTACGGGTCGATTTGTCGGACGGCAAAGTGGATTGATAGGATTTTCCCGACAAATTCTGTAATTTATCAAAGATTACAGAGAAAATATCTGTATCGTAATTTGATACCGGTTTGGAGAAATCACTAAATCCATCAGTAGCTTGGATTACCGCGGCAACTCTCTCGAATCCCATTCCGGTATCCACATGTTGGGAATCAAGGGGGGTAAAATTTCCCTCCTTGTCAGCATTGAACTGGATAAATACCAAATTCCATATCTCAATGCACAAGTGAGAGTCTGCATTGACCAACGAACCTTCTGTATCCCCTTCAGGAGTAAGATCAAAGTGCAATTCGCTACAAGGTCCACAAGGACCGGTCTCTCCCATCATCCAGAAATTATCTTTCTTGCTCCCAAGAACAACATGGACTTCAGGGTCGAGACCACGGGAACGAAAAATTTCTTTCCATAATTCGCTTGCTTCAAGATCGAATTCTGCAGGTTCATTTGGATCCGGTTGATAAATGGTAGCATAGAGTCTTTCGGGAGGGAATTTCCATACATCCACCAATAATTCCCATGCCCACTCAATCGCTTCTTTCTTGAAGTAATCTCCAAAAGACCAGTTTCCCAACATTTCGAAAAAAGTATGGTGGTAGGTGTCGAAGCCTACATCTTCTAAGTCATTGTGCTTCCCGCCGGCACGAATGCATTTTTGCGTATCGGTTGCCCTTGAAAAAGGTGCTTTTTGATCGCCGAGAAAGTAAGGAACGAATTGATTCATTCCTGCGTTTGTGAACAAAAGATTGGGAGATTCGGGAAGAAGAGAGGCAGATGGAACAAGTTGATGGTGTTTAGACTCAAAAAAATCCAAGAAAGATTGGCGAATTTGATCTGCCTTCATGATCTTTAATAAATGAAAAAATAGGAATTAAGCGAACCTTAAGATAGTCTCTCGATAATGGCATTCCCCATTTGGTCGGTCTGGATAGGTGATGTATCCGTGGCGATATCCCCAGTTCTGTAGCCAGATCGAATGGTTTCCTTCACCGCGTTCTCAATGGCTGTGGCCTCTTTCTCCATTCCAAAACTATAACGAAGCATCAAAGCTGCGCTCAAAATTTGAGCACATGGATTAGCAAGATTTTTACCGGCAATATCAGGTGCAGTTCCTCCAGCAGGTTCATATAGTCCGTAAGGTAAACCAAGTGAATTTTTTCCGGTCCCCAAGCTTGCGGAGGCTAACATTCCAAGAGATCCACATATGACTGCCAATTCATCAGAGAGGATATCCCCAAACATATTTTCAGTAACAATGACATCAAATTGATTTGGGTCTCTAACGAGTTGCATAGCCGCATTGTCAACATACATGTGAGACAGTTCGATTGAAGAATCAAGCTTTGCAACACTCTCAGTGACCACCTTGCGCCAAAGAACAGAAGTTTCCAGCACATTTGCCTTATCAACAGAGCAAATTCTACCGTCCCTCAGAGCTGCTGCCCTTACTGCAATTTCAGTGATTCGCTCTATCTCTCCTCTTTTATAAATCATGGTGTCGATCGCTTCTTCCTCACCATTTTTATTGATACTGGTACTTTTGGGTTGCCCAAAATAAATTCCTCCAGTGAGTTCACGAACGCAAAGCACATCAATTCCATTCGAGGCAGTATCTGAACGAAGTGGTGAAAGATCGGCTAATTCAGGATAAAGTGTCCCGGGTCTTAGGTTGGCAAATAATTCAAAGGCTTTGCGGAGCGGCAAAAGAGCTGCTCTCTCTGGTTGTTCCTTGGGTGGCAGGTTTTCCCACTTAGGACCGCCAACTGAACCAAATAGTATGGCATCTGAATTTTCGCAGGCGTTGAGAGTGGATTTGGGAAGTGCACTTCCGTGGTTGTCGATTCCTACACCTCCGACATCGTGAATCTGAGTCTCTATTTGGAAATTATTCTGCTTTCCTAATTTCTGCAGAACATTGATTGCGATATCCATGACCTCCGGACCGATGCCGTCCCCTGGTAGTGTTGTGAAGCGTAATGTTTTCATGAAGATTTAGAATCCATAAGTGTTTACAAAGTCTCTGCAATGCTGAAAAAGGAAAACCTTGCGAATGGTTAGGTAGTAATTGACAAATTAGTAAAAAAATATAGTAATAATTCTTTACAGTCTAATTCTAAGGTAGGCGGGCAGTGCTCGCCTTTTTTATTCCCATTTTCTAAAACCAAAAAACAATCGATCATTATGAGTAGCGAAATTCTCGCAGTTCTCGAATACATGGAGAAAGAGAAAGGCATCAGCCGTGAGGATATGATAGCCACGATTGAAGGTGCGGTCAAAGCTGCAGCGGAAAGAGGTGTAAATTCATCCAGTGATGTTCGGGTCGAAATTAATCCCAAGAACGGTGTAATGCAGGCATGGACTCAACTGGAAGTTGTAGAATCTGTTTCTGATACATCCCGTGAGATTCATGTGGATAAAGCAAGGCTCTACGCTGATAATCCACAGATCGGTGATACGGTTGAAAGAGAAATGGATCCTTCCTACTTAGGCAGAATTGCTGCGAAAACTGCTGAGCAAGCGATAAAACAAAGACTTCGACAATTCGAAAAAGAGCATATCTATGATGAGTTTAGAGACCAAGTAGGAAATTTGGTCACCGGGATCGTTCGTAGAAAAGAGAGAGGAGATTTGGTGGTTGAAGTCGGAAAAGCCGAAGCATTACTTCCTTGGAGAGAGAGAGTGCCAGGCGAAGACTGGGTTCCTGGGGAAAGGATTCGTTGTTTATTAAACAAGTTAGAACAACACGGAAGAGGACCCGAACTTATTCTTAGTCGTTCGAGTCTAAATTTTGTCCGGAAATTGTTTGAAATGGAAGTCGCTGAAATCGCGGACGGAACAGTTTCCTTAGCCGCAATGGCAAGGGAACCCGGATATCGCACAAAGGTGTGTGTGAAAAGTACGGATCCAAAAGTTGACCCGGTGGGTGCCTGTGTAGGAGCCCGAGGCTCGAGAGTAAAAAGTATTGTGCGTGAAATGAATGGTGAAAAGGTTGACATCGTTCGTTGGTTTGAAGATCCAGTTGAACAGTTAGCGGAGGCTCTCAAACCCGCAGTTCCGCAAAATGTCTCACTCGATCGAGATAAAAGACGGATGTACTTTGAAGTAGTAGAAGATGATTTATCCGTGGCAATTGGGAGAAAAGGTATTAATGCCCGACTCACCTCCAGACTTTTAGGCTGGAAACTGGATATTGGAAAAGTGGTGGTGAAGGAAGTAGGATTTGATGAAAGGAAAGCAAAAGCTGCTGAAGCACTTACTTCCGTTGGCATTGAATTTGAGGTGGCAGATCGATTGGTTGCCTTTGGTCTGGTAAGTCCAGATGCATTTGAAGGGGTTACCGCGGAAGATCTTGTAGGTTTGGGGTTTGAAGCCGAAGTAGCTGATTCGATTCTTGAAAAAGTTTCCACTGGTTCACCATCTTCCGTTCAGACCGAAGAAGCCGACTGATATATCCTATTTTAAACTGAAAGCATATGAGTGTTCGGATTCACGCAATCGCAAAAGAAATCAATAAAACCAGCAAAGAGGTGCTGGAGATTCTTGCGGGGAGAGGATACGATCTAAAGAGTGCGTCTTCCACAATCGATAATATTACAGCACAGTCTTTAATTGAAGAGTTTACCATCAATCAAAACCAGGAACCAGATGTAGGAACTTCTTCTGTGGAAGAAAAGGTTGTTTCGACCAAAGACGATAGCAGTAAAGTCGAAAAGAAAGCACCTATTGTTAAGACAAAAGCTGATTTAGATCGGGAAAAGAAAGAAAAAGAAGATGCTGAAAAAGCAGAAAATAACAATGAGGACGATGACTCAGATACGGGCGATACTGTAGATCAACAGAATATCTCGATGGCACCTCCTCCTCCTCCTCCATCTATGAGTGCATCTGCACCGCCGCCTCCAACAGGTGCTGGAAAATCTGCCGTGCCTGCTCCACCTACAAATCAAAACAAAAAAACCGAAAATACAGCTGATGAACAAAGCGGGGTGGTTGAAGGAAATCTAATTATTGTTAAGCCTCCCATTGTCGTACGAGATTTTGCAGGTTTCATTGGTCTAAAGCCCTTTCAACTAATCTCGGAGCTTATGGAGATGGGGATTTTTGCATCGATGAATCAAGCGATTGAAGAAGATGTCGCCAGACAAGTCGCGAAGGTCAAAGGTTTTGAATTGGAAATCAAGCATCGTGGAGAAAAGTCGGAAACTTCAGAGAAAAAGAAAATCGTTGTTGATGAAAATGATGAAAAGTTTCTGAAGGAAAGAGCTCCAGTAGTTTGTATTTTAGGTCATGTCGATCATGGTAAAACCACACTATTAGATACCATTCGCCAAGCTAATGTTGTGTCTGGTGAAGCAGGTGGTATCACTCAGCATGTGGGAGCTTATCAAATCTCTCACAATGATCAAAAAATTACTTTTCTTGATACTCCCGGTCACGCTGCATTTTCTAAGATAAGAGAGCGTGGGGCAAATTTAACCGATGTTTCCGTACTGGTCATTGCGGCAGATGATGGTTTCATGCCTCAAACGGATGAAGCATTGAAATTTGCTCAACGATCACAAGGCACATTGATTGTTGCTATTAACAAAACCGATGTGAAAGGTGCAGATCCGGAAAAAGTTAAAACTCAAATGCAGGAAAGATCGATTCCACCGGAAGACTGGGGTGGAGATGTTGTCACAGTGCCCATCTCTGCATTGAAGGGTGATAATGTGGATGAGTTGCTCGAAATGATTCTTCTACAAGCAGAACTTATGGAGTTGAAGGCTAACCCTGATGCAAACTCTGAGGGTGTCGTCATAGAAGCTAGGCAAGAAGTCGGACGTGGACCGACTGCTACAATTATTGTTCAAAAGGGAACTTTGAAAATTGGGGATTCAATTCAATCGGGTTCGGTTCATTGTAAAATAAAAGCCATGATTGATGATCAGGGCAATCAAGTGAAAAGTGCTCCTCCCTCAACCCCAGTCAATGTGCTTGGATGGTCTGGTGTACCAGAGGCTGGTGCTCCATATAAAAAATTTAAGAACGAAAGAGAAGCACGCCGTGAAGCTGAGGATTTTGATAATCAGGGTAAAGTTCCAAAGCATATAACCAGCGATGAAGAATCCTCGGGAACTGAAGAAAGTTCCGGCGTGGATGCCCTTTTTGCCGCCATTTCAAAAAGTAAAGCAACCACTTACAAAGTAATTTTGAAAGCTGATGTGAGAGGTTCTCTCGAAGCTCTTGTCGGTTCGCTGGAGATGATTGAAAGCGATAAGGTTATTTTGGAGATTCTTCAATCCGAGGTTGGCCAAGTCACCAAGAATGACATAAAAATGGCCAGTACTTCAGGAGCGGATGTACTGGGCTTTAATGTTAAACTTGAAAATGGTGTAATGGGAGATGCAAAGCATTTAGGAATCAATGTTTATCAGAATAACATCATTTACGAAATCATTGACCTGGTTAAGGAGAACATGGCGAATCTTTTAGAGCCCGAATTGATTGAGAAAAAGACAGGACGGGCTGAAGTTCGTCAGATATTCCGTGTAAGTAAAGGAAGAGTTGTGGCCGGTTCGATGGTAATGGAAGGTGCGATAGGAAGAAATAAGGTAGCTCGTTTAATGCGAGGAGGGGAAGTGGTTGCAGAGGGGAAGGTTGAAACATTGAAACGTTTTAAAGATGATGTTACCGAAGTTAAAGCAGGCTTTGAGTGCGGGATACGGTTAGATGCTTTCGACAAATATGAGGAAGGTGACTTCATCGAAACCTTTGAAACTGAAAAAATCGCTCCAAGTCTTTGATGTTTAATGAGTCTACGGCTTGCACGAGTCAATGAACTCATTAAGAGGGAAATTGCAGGTTTTTTAAGTAAAAAATACAGGTCCGAAACTGTCCGCTGGACGATCACTTCTGTGGAGGTTTCACCGGACTTGAGAAATGCCACAGTTGCGTATTCGGTAATCGGTGAAGATGTACATGTAAGACAGGCACAGAAATTTTTTAGTAAGCATGCCGGGGAAATTAGAAAACATGTAAGCAAATTCGTAATTCTTAAATATTCACCTCGATTACAATTCGTAAGAGATCTGGGTATAGAAAGAGGGAATCGGGTAATGGAAATATTGGATGAATTGGCCGAGGAGGAGGGAACGAATTCTCATCTTGGTGAGTCAGATGACCCCTTAAGTGAGACATAATGTCATTATTTGTCTCTGCTAAGGTTTGAATTATTACATAAAGATTACTCTTTTAACTCATAAACCATTGATTATCAATAGACTGCAAGTTTTTTACTCTCAAGGCATGAATGTTGCATACATTCCAGAGTGAGCAAAATTATAGGTATTGATTTAGGTACGAGTAACTCGTGCATGGCAGTAATGGAAGCAGGTGAGCCGAAAGTGATTCCTAACTCTGAAGGTAATCGCACAACTCCCTCTATCGTTGCATTCAGCAAAAATGGGGAGCGACTGGTTGGGCAATCAGCAAAACGACAAGCAGTGACTAACCCAGCAAACACAATTTTCTCAGCTAAACGTTTAATCGGAAGGAAATTCTCCGAAATCAAAGATGAGGTTTCTACTCTCCCTTTTAAAGTGGTTGAGGGTAAAAATGGTGCTGCTGTGATCGAATGTGACATTGATGGCAAGTCTGAGACCTTTATGCCGGAACAGATTTCTTCCATGGTTCTTGGCAAACTCAAAGCTGACGCTGAGGCTTATTTGGGGGAGCCAGTAACAAAAGCTGTCATCACTGTCCCAGCATATTTCAACGATGATCAGCGTAAAGCAACCAAAGATGCTGGTTTAATCGCGGGTCTTGAAGTAGAGCGTATAATAAATGAACCTACCGCTGCTTCCCTTGCATACGGGTTGGATAAGAAGGGTGAAGAAACGATTGCTGTTTATGACTTGGGTGGAGGAACATTTGACATAAGTGTTCTCGAAATCGCTGAAGGAGTTTTTGAGGTCAAAGCAACTAATGGAGACACCCAACTGGGCGGTGACAATTGGGACCAGAAGATTATTCATTGGTTGATTGATGAATTTAAAAATGATCAGGGAATTGATCTTTCCGGAGATGCCATGGCCATGCAAAGACTTAAAGAAGAAGCCGAAAAAGCAAAAATGGCACTTTCATCCTCACAAACCACTGATATCAATCTTCCCTTCATTACTGCTGATGCTTCAGGCCCTAAGCATTTGAATGTTTCTCTTTCCAGATCGAAATTGGAGCAAATATGTGATGATTTGTATACTCGAACACAGTCACCCTTCGAGTCCTGCCTCAAAGATGCTGGAATTGATATAGGCAGTGTTGGAAACCTGGTTCTAGTTGGAGGAATGACCCGAAGTCCAAAGATTGTTGAACTGGCAAAAGAATTGTGCGGTAAAGACCCTAATCAAGGAGTTAATCCAGACGAAGTGGTCGCGATTGGAGCAGCTGTTCAAGGGGCTGTCTTACAAGGCGATGTCAATGATGTTTTGTTACTTGATGTTACCCCATTAACCCTTGGGATTGAGACAGCTGGTGGAGTTTCCACCCCGATGATTGAGCGGAATACCACTATCCCTACAAAAAAGTCTCAAGTATTTTCTACTGCAGCAGATAATCAACCAGCAGTCGATATAGTTGTTCTTCAGGGAGAGCGTGCAATGTCCCAAGACAACAAAACATTAGGCACTTTTAAATTGGATGGAATTGCTCCTGCACCGCGTGGAACTCCTCAGATTGATGTGACCTTCGACATCGATGCAAATGGAATTTTAAATGTATCAGCTAAAGACCAGGGGACAGGTAAGGACCAAAAAATTACTATCTCTGGATCTTCAAGCATGGATGAGGCTGAAGTTGAAAGACTTAAGCAAGAGGCTGAAAAATTTGCTGAACAAGATAAGGAAAAGAAGGATGTCATCCAAACGCGCAATGAGTTGGATTCCATGGTATATCAGTCTGAAAAGCAATTATCTGAGCTGAATGATCAAGCACCCGCTGAATTGAAAGAAAAGATTAACCAGCTCTTAGGAGATGTGAAAAAGGTCCTTGAAAATCAAGATAGTACCTTATCTGAACTTAGCGAAGCCAAGGAAAAGATGCAGAAAAACTTTGAAGAACTGGGTAAGGAAGCAATGAAGTATGCAACCCCCAACTCAAGTGAGGAAAATTCCCCGCAAGATTCAGAACCATCAAAAGATGAAAGCAATGAATCCGGCAAAGAAGATGATATTGTTGATGCTGACTTCGAAGTTGTGGATGAAAGCGATGACAAAAGCGAAAAGTAATAAATTTTCACAAATTAACTAGAAATCTCTAACAGATTATTAATCTATACTAACCCAAAAAACTAGGAATATGAGTAAACCAAAAATCACTCCACTGGGAGATCGTGTCTTGGTCAAGCAAGTCGACGAAGATGAGCAAGTAAAGGGCGGGATAATTATACCCGACTCAGCAAAGGAAAAGCCACAAGAAGCCGAAATCGTAGCTCTTGGAACTGGTAAGAAAGACGAGGATGGTAATGTTATACCATTTCAAGTGAAAAAGGGAGACAAAGTTCTTATCAGTAAATACGGTGGTACCGAGGTAAAGCTCGACGATGTTGAGTACCAACTCGTTCGTGAAGATGATATTCTCGGAGTCATTGGATAAGACGAGTTCGCCACCAATCAATTAATCAAAATATAGAAAAACTAAAATGGCTAAACAAATATTATTCGACGAAGCAGCCCGAAAGAAAGTTCTCAAAGGCGTAACGACTCTCGCCGACGCGGTAAGTGTTACTTTGGGACCTAAGGGAAGAAATGTTTTAATAGACAAAAAATTCGGCTCTCCAACCGTAACCAAGGATGGTGTAACTGTAGCGAAGGAAATCGATCTACAAGACCCCTACGAAAACATGGGAGCACAGATGGTTCGTGAAGTTGCTTCAAAAACCTCAGACCTTGCCGGAGACGGTACAACTACAGCAACCGTTCTTGCTGCAAGTGTTTACCGTGAAGGCTTAAAGAATGTTGCCGCCGGTGCAAACCCGGTCTACTTGAAGCGTGGAATCGACAAAGCTGTTGAAGCTGGAGTGGCAAAACTTCTTCGTGATAGTAAAAAAGTATCTGACAGAGAAGAAGTTCGACAAGTAGCCACGGTTTCCGCCAATTGGGACGGAGAAATTGGTGAAATTATTGCTGATGCTATGGATAAAGTTGGTAAAGATGGCACCATAACCGTTGAGGAAGCCAAAAGTATCGAGACAACATTGGATGTCGTAGAAGGTATGCAATTTGATAAGGGTTATTTAAGTCCCTACTTCTGCACCAATAATGACACAATGGAGGCTGTTCTGGATGATTGTTATGTATTAATCCATGAAAAGAAAATTACCGCATTGAACGATTTGCTTCCTTTGCTTCAATTGGTTTCAAAACAAGGTAAACCACTGCTTATTATTGCCGAGGATGTAGAAGGGGAAGCTCTGGCGGCACTTGTAGTTAACAAACTTCGTGGCACCCTTAACGCTTGTGCGGTAAAAGCTCCTGGTTTCGGTGATCGTCGTAAGGAAATGCGTCGTGATATCGCGATTCTTACAGGTGGTCGTTGTTTGACTGAAGATCTGGGTATTAAGTTGGAAAATGTTCAACTTGCCGATTTAGGACAAGCTAAACGGATTTCAGTCGATAAAGAAAACACCGTTATTGTCGAAGGATCAGGTAAGGCTTCAGATATCCAAGGTCGAGTGAAGCAAATTCGCCGTCAGATTCAAGAAACCACTTCGGATTACGACCGTGAAAAGCTTCAAGAACGTCTGGCAAAGCTCGCAGGAGGTGTTGCAGTAATCAATGTCGGTGCTGCAACTGAGCCGGAAATGAAGGAGAAAAAGGCTCGCGTTGAAGATGCCCTTCATGCAACTCGTGCAGCAGTTGAGGAGGGAATCCTTCCAGGAGGCGGTGTCGCATTGCTTAGAGCAGCAAATGCAGTTGAGAAAGCGGCCGATAACCTTGAAGGTGATGAAGCGATTGGGGCGTCGATTGTTCGTCGTGCCATTGAGGCTCCTTTAAGAAAACTCTGCGACAACGCAGGCGTTGAAGGTTCTCTCGTCGTCCAGCAAGTCTTAAAATCTAAAAGTACCATGGGTTACAATGTGGCCACTGATACACATGAAGATTTAATCAAAGCAGGTGTTGTAGATCCTACCAAGGTAACTCGTACTGCACTGCAAAATGCTGGTTCAGTTGCCGGTCTTTTGTTGACTACTGATTGTATGATCACGGACATTCCGGAGGAAGAAAAACCTGCCCCGGGTGGACATGATCATGATCATGGTATGATGTAAGATTTCTGCCGAAAAATGATTTTGAAGGGCGTGCATTATGCACGCCCTTCTTTTTTATGCGTTAGGATATATTTTATCTGTAGACATATTTAGTTAAAAAGTAAAAGGTCTGCTTTTATGATTTCTATCAAGTTTGTTATCTTTGTTGTAATGGTAATCTTGCTTAAGGGTGCTAGCTCATCTGAAAAGGTTTGGAATCAATTTAGAGGTCCAAGTGGCCAAGGTCATGCAATGGGCATTCTGCCAATGGCGTGGTCATGGGAAGGAAAGAATTTGTTGTGGAGAACTGAAATAGAGGGAAGAGCTTGGTCCTCTCCAATTTCTGTCGGAAAAGGAATCATCATTTCAAATGCCAGAGTAGAGAATGGAAGTGAAAATCTATTATTGGAAGCGATTGCAATTAATCCACAAGATGGATCGGAAATGTGGAGGACGATTTTATTCAAGCATAAGGATATGCCTCGAATTCATCGGAAAAATAGTTATGCAAGCCCAACCCCTTTTTATGATGGTGATAAAATTTTCATTCACTTCGGAAACTTAGGAACCGCATGCCTTACTGTTGATGGTGTTTTGGTATGGAAAAAGACCTTTAATTACAGTCCCGTTCATGGTGGTGGTTCTTCCCCAGTAGTTTTTAAAAATCTTTTAATCTTTAGTGCAGATGGGGCGGAAAATCCTTCGTTGTATGCTCTAAACAAGAAAAATGGATCGATAGCTTGGAAATCAAAAAGGTCTAGCGACGCGAAGAAAAATTTTTCTTTTTGTACGCCATTGATCATTTCGCACGAAGATGGGATGCAAATCATTAGCCCTGCAAGTGATTGGTGTTTTTCGTATGATATGCGAGGTCGAGAAATTTGGAAGTCCAAGTACACAGATGGATATTCGGTGGTTCCCAGACCTGTTTTCTCTCAGGGGCTTGTCTATGTTAGTAGTGGTTACGATCATCCAACGCTTTATGCCATAGAGGTAGACGGTTTTGGGGAGGTTACTAGCAAAAAAGTAAAATGGAAGACCAGTAAGGCAGTGCCTAGAAACAGTTCTCCTCTCATAGTTGCCGGTTACCTTTTTATGGTCTCGGATGCAGGAGTGGTTAGTTGCTTGGACGCTTTGAGTGGAGAATTAAAATGGATGGAAAGGGTGGCATCCAGTACTTCTGCATCATTATTGTATTCAAATGGGTTGATCTACTTAACCGAAGAGAGTGGACAGACTTTTATTTTCAAATCCGAACCAAATTTCAAACTAGTTGCTAAAAACGATTTGAGGGAAAAAACTCTATCCAGTCCTATGAGTTACGGAAATTCACTCATCATCAGGACAGAAAAGGCTATTTATCGAATCGGTAAGAAAGAACTTTAGTGAATAGGAGTATGCAGAGAAGTTTTTAAGCAGTAACTTTGAAATCCTCTGAAAATTGAGCTGATTGTTCTTCAGCATGATAGGATGAGCGGACTAAGGGACCGGATTCCACAATTTCAATACCAAGACCATGGGCTATCTTCTTCCAGTCTGCAAATTCTTCGGGAGTTGCCCAACGGTCAATCCGAGCATACTCCGGACTAGGTTGAAGATATTGACCAAGGGTTAAAATATCCAATCCAATTTTCGCAAGATCTTCAATTGCAACATGAATTTCATTTTCTTTTTCGCCTAAGCCTAGCATGATCCCAGACTTAATTCGGAATCCCCGCTTTTTTGAATGAGATAAAACATCCAAACTTCTCTGGTAGCTTGCGGTCTTACGGATGGGACGTTGCAACCTTTCGACCGTTTCCAAGTTGTGATTGAAAATATCGGGATTTGCATCAAGCACCAAATCAAGATTTTGAAATTCACCTTTGAAGTCAGGCACCAAGACTTCAATTGCAGTATTTGGGTTTCGATGACGAACCGCACGAATGGTTGCTGCCCAGACTTTTGCTCCTCCGTCCGGTAAGTCATCTCTTGCTACTGATGTCAGTACGCAATGCCTCAAATTCATTTTGGCTACGGCATCAGCTACACGAGGTGGTTCAGCAAGATCGAGTTCAGTTGGTTTTCCGGTTTGCACCGCACAGAATGTACAAGCTCGCGTACACACATTTCCGAGAATCATAAGGGTAGCAGTACCCCTAGACCAACACTCGCCCATATTTGGACACTGTGCACTTTGGCAAACCGTATGAAGTTGGTTTTGGTCGACAATCTCCCTAACTTCACTATAAGCAGGACCAGATGGTAACTTAGCTCTTAGCCACTTTGGTTTTCTGGGTCTGTTCTTAGGATTCACTGTGATTATGGTCTGGTCTATTCGCTTTTAATGATCGAAGGACCATCCTTTCCTGCAGTACGATAAAAAGTCCCATCTCCATCTGATTTCTCGTATTTGCAGAATCCATTTCTAGCAATGTTTTCATCTGAAAGAACTCTTTTTTCAGATGAATCAGTGTGGTTTAATGAGACGGTAGTAGAAGAGATGATTTTTCTGACGGGTTCATTGGTTATCGGATGGCAATCCAGGGGTAAGTCACCAAGTTCCTGTCGGATCTCGAATCTTTCGGGTGGCACACTGCCATTTAAAACTTCATAGAGGTATGTAGGCATGCTATGGACTAGGCAGATTTCTTTTTTCTTGGCGGGAATTCAAATCCAATACCACCGTTTTCCTTGAGAACGAGATTCGCGTCAAATGGACGTTTGGTTCTTCTGGAAACGAAACCCTTAATTAAACCGGTTTTCTTATCGCTGATAAGTTTCTGAAATTCTTCAAGTGGAATTTCCTTGTCCAAAAGTCTTCGAGTAATTCGAAAACCACAATCACCTTCGGAAACCTTTTTATTTTGAATACAAACAAAAGAAAGTCCGGTCTGCTTGACTTGACTCTCGCAAATCGGACATTTGGCGACCACTGGTGCATCTTTTAGAAGTTCGGCTTCTTCTGATTCTTGCTCCTCAGAATTCTCGAACAAAAAACTTACTTTATAGTCATCATCCAATTTGAGCATAGCTGAAAAACGCTTTCCGGCCTTTGAGATAAAATCATCCAATGGCCCAACCCTTTTCTGTTTGATTAGATGGTCTACTTCCTCGATTTGAAGCCTCCTGCCTGCAATACTTTTCGAAATCTTGAATTCACCTTCACTATCTTGAAAGAAATTCAAACTTTCGAAGAGATCACTCCCATCCACAGGTGATTTGAGAGGAGTCTCTTTAAAACTATCTGCAGTTTCGCTGAAACCGGTAGTTTTAGAAACAAACTCCTTGGTAAGGTTGGAAATCTCATTCATGAATTCCTCCCGTGTCATCTCATTGTTTTCTATCTTGCGAAGTTTTTGCTCCCATTCACCAGTTAAATCAGGACTAGTTAAAACATTTGCATCCGCTGCGTGAAGAAATTGAAAAAGGTCTTCCGCTTTGATCGAAGGATGTAATTGTGTACCTTCTCTTCTGACATATTTTTCTTTTACAAGATGCTCAATGGTAGCTGCTCGGGTAGCTGGGGTACCCAGACCCTTATCTTTTAAAGCTTCAGCAATTTCATCGTCATCAACCAGTTTTCCCGCACTCTCCATTGCCGAAAGCAAGGTAGCTTCAGAGTATCTAGGAGGAGGTTTAGTTTGGTCGGTTTCAATTTCAGAATTAGTAAATTTTGCCTTTTGTTGATCATCTGGAATCAGAGCGGGTAGGGTGTCGGACGGTTGATTGTCCTTGCCATAAATTGATAACCAAGAGGGTTCAACCAATACCTTACCTTCCGTTTTAAATGCATACTCTCCTAAATTACTGGTTCTTGTCGTAACATCCCATTGTGCCGGAGGGTAGAAAGCAGCAATGAATCTTTTCGTGATCAACTGATAGATTTTGGTCTCGTTCGGATCTAATCCAGAAGGAGGTGTGTTAGTGGGAATTATGGCAAAATGATCACTAATTTGCTTGTTATTGAAAATCTTTTTGTTTTTTGGGTCGACCCAACTTTTTTCTAATACCTTTTGGGCATGAGGAGCCAAAGAACCAGAAATAACCCCCAGCAAATCCTCGCAGACTGGCCCGTAATCTTCAGGAAGTGCCTTTGAGTCGGTTCTTGGGTAGGTAATTGCCTTGTGTCTTTCGTAAAGAGATTGAGCAAGTTGAAGGGTTCTGCTGGCTGGAAAATGATGCAGACGATTCGCCTCTCTTTGTAAAGAAGTCAAATCGTACAATTTGTTTGCAGCTTGCGGAGATCTTTTTTTGGTTTCAGTAATTTCAGCCACTTCCATATTTTGAATCTTATCAAGAATGGAAGTCGCATCTTCTAAGTTCCAAATTCGGTCTATTTTGTCGTGCTTATCCTCAGGATTACGCTTGAAATCAGACCTTTGAAAGATTCCGGTGTATTTTCCTTCACAAATATCGAAATCGGCAGTTATTTTATGAAAAGTTTTAGGTACAAAAGAACGAATCTCTAACTCTCTGGAAATCACCAGTGAGAGGGTAGGGGTTTGGACTCGACCAACTGTTGAAACTTGACGAGAACGACCTCTGGTTCTCTTGATTGTTACCGCACGCGTACCATTGATTCCGACCAACCAGTCAGATTCTGAACGACAACGAGCTGCGTCCTGCAATGGTTTTAGTTCATTACCATCCCGAAGATTAGAAAACGCTTCCTTTATCGACTGATCTGTCATTGATAGCATCCACAAACGCTTGACCGGATGCTTACATCCGGAGAGTTCATAGATGTAAGTAAAAATAAGTTCTCCTTCTCTACCGGCGTCGCAAGCATTAATTACGACTTCGATGTCCTTCCTTTTTAATTGCTTTTTTAATTGTTGAAATTTCTTTTTGTTATTTGCGATAGGCTTCAACTTGAACTCTGGAGGAATAATGGGCAAATTGGCTAGTTTCCAAGATTTAAGCTTTTTGTCGAAATCATCAGGCATGAACAACTCGACTAAATGTCCAACAGCACAGTCGATAATCCATTCATCGTTTTCGTAGAAGTCGTCTTTTTTGGCTACCTTGCCCAAGACACGGGCAAGATCACGAGCCACGCTAGGCTTTTCTGCAATAACAAGTTTTTTCATTATGGATTAGGTGACTGAAGCTCTCAAGAAGGGAGAAAACGGTCTATAATTGAATCCATTTGGCTTAGGAGAAATTCAATGCTCTCCTGATTCTCATTGCCCATGTTAGAGATTCGGAAAGTTTTCCCCTTGATTTTACCGTATCCTCCATCGATAGATAGTTTTTTCTCTTCTTTTAAAGCTTTCACAAATCCTGCTACATCCATGTCCAAATTGTTTCTAACGCAACTAAGTGATTTTGAAGCAAATTCCTTCTTTGGGAAGAGCTCAAATCCTTTTGAATCAACCCACTCATGGACTATTGAGTTCAATTCATGATGCCTTTTAAATCGGTTTTCAACTCCCTCCTCAAAGATTTTTTCTAATGTGTATAGCAGTCCATGAATAAGAGGGATAACCGGAGTGCTTGGAGTCATTCCTTTCTCATGATTTTTAAGAAATTCCAAAAAGTCGAAATAGTATCCTCTTCCTTTTATACCTTTTGCTCTTTCGAATGCCCGATCGGATACCGAAATGAGTGCGAGTCCAGGAGGGAGTGCCAATGCTTTTTGGGAACCGGTAAGCAAAACATCTATACCAAGTGCATCTTTGTTGATTGGGACGACCGAAAAAGAACTAACAGTGTCGACCACAGATAGAACTTCAGGATATTTGCCTAAAACTTCCATTATTTCCTTTAGTGGATTCATCATACCACATGAAGTTTCATTGTGTACTAAGGTGACTAAATCATAATCCCCAGAAGACAGTCTTTGATCCAATTCATTGGGGTCAATGTGTTGTCCCCACTCTGATTGAAGAGCATCAACTGGCTTGTCGCATCTTTCAACTACATCAACCCATTTGTCGGAAAAGGCTCCACATGCACAACAAAGAGTCTTTTTCTCTGTCAAGTTACGAACGGATCCTTCCATTACTCCCCAAGCACTTGAAGTAGAAAGAAAGACTGGATCTTCAGTTTGGAAAAGTTTCTGCAGAAGCGGTTGGCACTGGTTATACAAGTCAACGAAGTCGGGACTTCTATGACCCATTACAGGCTTGGTTAGGGCTTCGTATGCACCAGTTGAAACATTCACTGGTCCGGGAATATGAAGTTTGTAATCAATCATTCTGTTTGAGATGGTGTATGAGGGATTAATTCATTAGAAAGATTCTTATTACCTACCAAAATTAGTCGAGGTTCCCAAACTGCCGCTTCTTCAGGATCTAAGGAAACAAAAGACATAATTACCAGAAGATCACCAGGTTTTCCTTTATGTGCTGCCGCACCATTTAAAGCAATTTTTCCAGACCCGGAAGGTGCAGGAATGCAATAGGTTTCGAACCTTTTGCCATTGGTTATGTTGCCAACGAGAATTTTTTCATGGTGAAGAAAACCAGCGGCATCCATCAATTCTTGGTCGATAGAAAGGCTCCCAGAGTAATCTGGTGAAACTTCGGTAACAGTTGCGCGGTGGAGTTTTGATTTTAATAAGGTAACTTGCATCAAAGATTTACAGGAAAATAGACATCAAAGCTTTCTATTAGCTAAAGTCAACAGAGCAAAGAGTGTGAAGATTGATTCGGATTGAAAGAAATCCCTATTTCCTTAAGGAATATCCAGTACATGCCATCCGAAAATCAAAATTGGACCAAGAAGATATTTCGTAACTTTGAAGGTTTTGTTGAGGGAGTAATCTACGATAGGGATCTTTCCATATCTGCAAGGCTTTTTGGATTATTCCTTTATCCTTTTTCCCATCTTTTTTCGGTTATTGTAAGGACAAGAGTTTTTTTGTATGGCAAAAGAATTCTTTTGAAGGATAAACCACTGGACTGTTTTGTACTGGTAGTTGGAAATCTAACGGTTGGTGGCACAGGCAAGACGCCAGTTGTTGAAAGATTTGCCAAAGAATTGGTAGTGCGAGGGTTAAAAGTTGCGATTTTAAGCCGTGGATACAAGAGCAAGCAGGATATTGAAGGCCGTTCAATACGAAATTTCTTCTTCAAGTCGCAGATCCAAAAGCCGAAAGTAGTTAGTAATGGAAGTGAAGTTTTAATGAATTCAGAAGAAGCAGGAGACGAGCCTTTCATGTTGGCCAAAAATCTTCCCGGGGTTGTGGTCATTACAGGTCGTGATCGAGTTCAGTCCGGTCGATATGCCATCAAACATTTTCATTCAGACGCTCTTATTCTTGATGATGGTTTCCAATATTTGTCGCTCCGTGGAAAAATGAACTTATTACTGGTCGACCAGACAAATCCATTTGGAAATCGTTTTCTACTGCCCCGGGGCATTCTTCGAGAACCCGTTAGTCATCTTAAGAGAGCATCTTATGTTTTTTTGACCAAGTCCGAAACGGATCCGGACTTAAATTTGCTCGAAACGATTCGAAAACACAATCGGGAGGCAGAAATCATCCGTTGCGTGCATCGACCAAAATTTTTTCGAGAGGTAAATGGGGCAGGAAAGAAAGGCTTGAGTTTTTTGTATGAATCCGTGGTAGCAGTGTTTTGCGGAATTGCATCTCCCAAAGGGTTTGAGCAGATCATTGACCGAATGTCAGGAGAACTGCGATTTCGAAAAAGGTTTCTGGATCACCATAGGTATGAGAAAGAGGAGTTGGACCGAATGTTCCAACAGGCAAAAAATAGTGGTGCGGACATAATGGTAACGACCGAAAAGGACGCGGTACGAATTCCTGACTCCTATCAGCCAATCATACCTTTGTATTATGTGCGCATGGAAATTGAAATAATCGAAGGTTTTGAAGATTTCCAAGAGGCAGTTGCCGGGATTTGTTTCCCGACCAAAAAGAGAATCAAGCCTGAGTTTCCAACGATAGTTCAGGATTGAATCGAGGAGAAAGTTGCATTGGTTTCAATAAGTGCTTCCATGCATTCAATCTTTGCTTGTGGACGAATTCCATGCCCTAAATTAAGAATATGCCCAGCATCACCTTTCATATTTTTAAGTAGTGATCTCGTTTTTCTTATTACATTATCAGGAGAGGTTTCAAGTAGATTAGGAGGTAAATTTCCCTGAAGAGCGAAAGGCAAAGGAAGTTCTTTTCTGGCGTTGCTCAGGTCATGCCTTTCATCCAGACTTAGACCACTAACACCAGTCTGAGCCAATAGCTGAAGGCGATTTTCAGGAGTTTTTGCATACAAAATTACCGGTAGCTTTGTAGGTATCTCTTTGAGAATTGTGTTGATCCATTTCAAGGACCAATCCCATGCATACTCCTCTGGGCAAATCGAATGCCAGCTATCGAAAATTTGTATAGCATCGACTCCCGAATCTTTTTGCATTGCAACATAATCGATTAAGGCAGTGGTGATTTTTTCCATCAAACTGGCGAAAAAAACGGGTTGCTCCCTTGCGAGTCCAACGGTTTTTGGGAAACCCTCTGAAGAGCCTCCATCTATCATATAGCAAGCTAGAGTCCATGGAGAACCGCAAAAGCCCAGAAGTGCCTTTTCATTTCCCAATCTGGTTCTCAGTAAATTCAGAGCGTCAGCTACATACGAGAGTTTGTTTTTAATATCTACTTCACTGAGCCGATCCAAGTCGGACATATTTTTCAATGCGAATTGCATTTCTATGCCACCTTTCTCTCTGAAGTGATAAGGTTGGCCCATGGCTTCAGGTATCACCAGAATATCGCTAAATAAAATAGCCGCATCAAGGCGAAAGCGAACCAAGGGCTGCATGGTGACTTCGACCGCCAATTCAGGAGTCTTGACCATGGTTAGGAAGTCGTATTTTTCTTTCAAAGCACGATATTCAGGGAGGTATCTACCAGCTTGTCTCATTACCCAAAGGGGAGGTCTCCCAGAATTTTCACCTCTTATTGCGAATTGAAACCTTTCTCTGTCAGATTTTGGAATTGGCATTTTACGACAACCAGTCACGGGGTTTTAGATAGTTCGCATAAAGATTATGCTCAGGTGAATCTGGAGAGGGTTTCCATTGGTAGTGCCAATTTGCTGTAGGAGGCATTGACATCAGAATTGATTCAGTTCTACCTTTTGATTGTAACCCAAAATGGGTCCCTCGATCATATACCAGATTAAACTCGACATACCTGCCTCTACGGTAAAGTTGGAAGGCTTTTTGTTCATCCGAAAAATCTAAGTTTTTTCTTTTTTCTGCAATTTCAAAAAAAGCTTTACCAAAAGTTTCACCAACAGTTCGAACAAATTTAAGGGAGTTTTCAAAACCTCCTTTGGAAAAATCATCAAAGAATATTCCACCTACACCCCTCGTCTCTCCCCGATGTGGAAGATAAAAGTATTCGTCACACCATTTTTTGAATTTTGGGTACAACTCATTTCCAAATGGCAGGCAGGCACTTCGGGCACTCTCATGCCAAAAGACCACATCTTCATGGATAGGGTAATATGGGGTCAGATCGAATCCCCCGCCAAACCACCAAACTTTTGAACCGTTCCTTGTGGTTGCTTCAAAATATCTAACATTCGCGTGAGCTGTGGGTACATGTGGAGACAATGGATGAAATACTACAGATACACCCATGGCCCTGAATCTGGAACCGATTAATTCAGGGCGATTTTGGGTAGCGGAAGCAGGTAGGTTTTCGCCTTGAACATCTGAAAAGTTGATTCCTCCTTTTTCCATCCAAGCACCATTAGACAAAGCAGAGGTCTTGCCTCCACCACCTTCTTCTCTCTTCCATTCGTCAACATGTAGCTGAATTTCGGGATCCTCGGAAATCATCATTTCACTGAGAAAACAATGAAGAGACTCGAAGCAAGCACGGGCTTTATCTGCCTCGTTCATGTAAAATTGCTTGGAGGAATACTAGGGCTAAAAAGTTGCCCTAATCATCGTCATCTTCTTCCGGAGGACGGGAAAGATTTTCCTTTGCCTCTTCGAAATCTTCACAGATTGACCACTCTTCGCAACCGTCCAAGTTATTCCACATTTCAGCATCTTCACCCGTAGCGACGATAGCTCCCCTCATGGGCAATTTCATGTCTTCGATTTTTTCTGCGAATTCTCCTACTACTTCTATCGCTTCTTCTCCAACCTCTTCAAGATCAGAAACATCAATAATCAGTTTCAGGATACCTTCGTTAATGGTGTTCTTAATTCGGGTATCCATATTTTCCTTGATGTCATTGATAACGAAATTCGACAGTTCAGGTGGTAGCTTGAAGAAAAGATGATCTTCAATGAACTTGAAATATCGGGCGGAGGAATCCAAATTCATGATTTTATAAAGCAGTGCCTCAGTTTTGTTTTGATCAAATGGTTTGCTGACACAATCGGCAAATCCGGAGTCTAGTGCCTTCTTTTGTGCATGTTCATCACCCATAACGATCATACCAATGACCGGAGTGTTTAGCACATTATGATTGGTTTTTAATTTTCTTCGCAAGTCAACGGCCGAATCTCCGGGCAGTGCCATACTTATCATGATTGCGGAGAAACCACTGTGTTCGCAGGCCTTGAGTGCGGATGCCTCATCCGATGCGGATTCAACCAACCAATCGCTTTTGGCAAACATTTCACCAAGCTGCTTGGCAATTGCAGGTTTGTCATCAACCACCAAAATCTTGATCTGTGAACTGGAATCATCAACTTCGCTTGCAGAAGAAGCTTTCTTGAAAATATTATTCTCATTATCGCCTCTGGTTGCGATCTGATTCATTCGGTATAAGCGCCTGCCTAGAGTCCGAATCAGTTTGATGGCAACTTTGGGGTTTTTGGTTACGATCTCGGAAATGCTTTCCTCCACATGCCGGACGGTGGCAGCAGTTTTTGCCCTGATGGTAGCGTCTCTCTTCATTCCGAGAATTTCGCTTAATTCACCAAAAATCGACCCAACGACATCAATTTCACTAAGCACCTTATCGTCTCTGATCACTTCGAGAGTTCCGCTTTCGAGAATGCAGAAACCCTTTCCTAATTCTCCGTTAGGCAATACGACTTCACCTTCGTTGTATTCTTGTTGTCTGATCATAGCATGAGGGATAATACATCATTCTCAAAAAAATAACTTAATCAAATAAATTCGTTACATTAAAATTTTTGTTCGATTTTTACAAAATTATAATAAAGTGAACTTTAGAACATCTTGAAACCTTCCCCAATGAACTCATCTGAAGAATTTGATCTAGTCGTAATTGGGGGAGGAAGTGGAGGTTATGCTGCCGCTAGAACCGCTTTCGAAAAGAGTGCAAAAATTGCGGTTATTGATAATGCAGTTGAATTAGGAGGGCTTTGCATATTGCGAGGCTGCATGCCTTCTAAGACTTTGATTTATTCAGCTGAGGTTCTTCATCTTGCAAAACAAGGTAATGTATTTGGTTTTGAAAGTATCGATCATGATGTGAATCTCGCTAAAATGCAGAAGAGAAAGCAGGAGATTATTGATGAATTTGCACAATACCGAAAGGGGCAGTTAGAAGATGGTCGATTCTCTCTTTTTCGCTCAAAGGCGAAATTCATCAATCGAAATTCCATAAAACTTGATGATGGAACTATCATCAGAGCAGACAACTTTGTGATTTCAACTGGTTCGAAAATCAGCATGCCTCCAGTATCGGGTCTCGATAAGGTTGCATTTAAAACGAGCGATCAGGTTTTGGATTTAAGCGATATTCCTGAAGAAGTCGTAGTTCTCGGAGGTGGGATCGTAGCCTGTGAACTCGCTCAGTTTTTAAATCGGATTGGCTCCCGGGTAGTCATACTTCAAAGGAATAAATATTTATTAAAGGAATTTCCTGAAAAAGCTTCACTTTGTATACAAGCTAAGTTCGAAGAAGAAGGTATAATAGTGAGAACTGGCGTTACCATTCAAAATGTGGAGCAAGTTGATAAAGAAACTATCGATGTTGTGTATCTTCATGAGGAAAAAAAGTATTCTATCCAGACGAAATTTTTATTTCACGCCTTAGGAAGAAGACCCGCAACGGATGGCTTGAATCTCGAGGAAATTGGTGTGGAAATGGAAAAAACCGGACATATCAAAACAAATTCTTTTCAAGAAACTAAAGTTTCAGGGATTTACGCTGCCGGAGATTGCGCAGGACCTCATGAAATTGTTCACATTGCTATTCGGCAGGGTGAAACTGCTGCCCGGCATGCGATGGGAGAATTAACAAAACCCATTTCTTATGATCATTTGTTAGGGGTGGTTTTTACCGACCCTCAGGTGGCATCTGTCGGCTTATTGCCCAAAGAACTCGATAAAAGAGGTATCAAATATCTATCCGCTGATTATCCATTTGATGACCATGGGAAATCGATTCTTATGGAAGCAAAGCATGGGTATGTTGCGGTTCATGCTGATAAAGAAAGCGGAGTCATACTTGGTGCAGAGTGCGTAGGGAAAGATGCTGGAGAATTGATCCACACACTATCAATAGCAGTATCTTTGAAAGCTTCGGTTCATCAACTGGCTCAAGCAGATTGGTATCATCCTACGCTTGCAGAGATTTGGACCTACCCAATCGAAGATTTGGTAGAAGAAATAAATCAACAGAATCAGAAAAAATAAAAGAGCATAAAAATCGCACTCCCGGCTAAGCCTCCAGCCCAAAGGCGGTCTTCTTTATAAATGGCTATGCCAGCCTGCTTTGATTTACGGGAAGCAGAAATATAAAAACAGCCAAATGTCCAAATAGAACCAATTACTGCGGCAATCGTCGGAGAAATTGTCTGTAAAACAACAAGAGTTGCCAGAGTTGCGTAGATCGCAAGGCAGAAAGCTAGCGTCTTTAGAAATACGGTGAGTTCTTGAACACTAAAAATTTTTAAGCCAGTCCAGGTCAATTTCCCTTTTTCTTCATCTGGCTGAGTTTTCAGACTTATGATGATATGAACCATGGTACTGAGTATGGCCGATAAAAAGGCACCATGCATAAAATTAAGCTTCTCTCCAAAAAGATTGATAAGTTCTTGGTTTCCTTCTGCCATATTAGAATAAAGAACTGGAATCGAGTAACTGAAGATGACCCCGGCAAGAATTGCTGCTACACCACCTGCTGCAGTAGCTCGCTTCCAGCACATTCCAATAAAAAAGGCGACGACGACTCCTGCAATCAGATTTCCTTGGTGCTTGGCCACCTCCAAAAAGAAACTGTCTTTGGAATTTGGGTCCATGGTAAAGATAGTGATCAATCCTGCCAATATGATAAAGGCAAAGATCCAAAACCTTCCCATTCTAATGAGTTTTCTGTCATCGGCCTCCGGATTGATGTACTTTTTGTAGAGATCAAAGGTCATAATGGTGGCGGCTGAGTTCATCATCGAGTCGAGGCTGGATAGAATTGCCCCGATCATCCCGGCTGCAATCAGACCCACTAGGCCAAAACCCAATGGTGAGATTAACTCGGTCATTAATTTGATGAATACAGCATCCTGAGCGACATCCAAGTTACGGTCTTTGAAGAGATAGTAAGCGGCGATTCCGGTACCTATTGAGAAAAAGGGAATCAGTAGCTTGAAGAAACCGGCTGCGATGATCCCCATCTTGGCTTCCTTGTCTGTGGTAGCGGAGAGGGCTCGTTGCACGATGAACTGGTTGGTCCCCCAGTAGTAAAAATGCAGGATCATCAATCCGCTGAGCACTCCGGTCCAGGGCAGGTGTGGGTGATTGGATGCATTGTATAGGTGAAAA
The DNA here is from genome assembly GCA_036127675.1 of Verrucomicrobiota bacterium. Classification (GTDB taxonomy): domain Bacteria; phylum Verrucomicrobiota; class Verrucomicrobiia; order Opitutales; family Seribacteraceae; genus Seribacter. The sequence continues at coordinate 33,323 of JAYYRA010000008.1, read as the reverse complement.
CGTTCCACTCCCTCTGTTCCTAGATCACGGGCCATCAAACTGGCCCAGCCCCCGATTTCTGGCTGGGAGAAGGTGATAAAAGCAACGAGAAGCCCGGCCAGTAGCAAAAGAACGGACTGAATAACATCTGTGATGATTACTGCCTTCAAGCCTCCGACGATTACATAGGCTCCGGTGACGAGAGCCATGATCAGGATTCCCAGTTTGTAACTAAGAGGATCCACATCACCCGGGGAGATTTCCGGATTTTCTAGGTTTCCACCGGAAAAGCTGATACTTATGGGTTGGAACAGGTAGGCTTGCGGCATGGGAGCGGTGAGTTCTACTTTGCTCACCTGACCGTTGGTTAGGCTGGCTTCGAGAAAATCCACTTTCTGGTTGTTGATCAAAATCTGCGGAGCGGACCCATATTGTTCACCGCCGTGAAGAATCTTGATTTCGGAAAGTTCGCCACCTTCGGTAAGTATGGCCTCGGCGACCGCTTTGCGACCCGTATCGCCCTGGAGGAGGATGTTGATTGATCGGGAACCGATATAAAATCCCGGCACCATTTGGATCACCACCATAATGATTACCATAATCAATGCATAACTAATGCGGCTCCGATCATCGTATCTTCGGCTTAGGTAATCGCTAAGTGTGTAAATATTCAGTTTGCGGTAAACCGGAAGAAAAAAGTAACAGAGCATCAGAAGCCCAGCAATCGCAGTGATTTCGAAGTGGCTCTGGGCAAAACCTACGGCGAATCCGACTCCCATCATCCCGACGATATGATTAGCCGAAACATTAGAACCGAAAATGGAACCGGCGACCCCCCACCAGCGGGTACTTCTTCCGGCTAAAAAGTAATCTTCGGAACTATCCTCCTTCCTTCCAGCCCAAAGTCCCATACCCATTACGGCAAGTAAGGAACCAAAGAAGATGATCAGATCGGTTGTTGAGAGCAAAGAGTTCATAGATTTAGGTTAATCATCGATCTACATTGAGTAAACCGCTAACTCCCAGAGATCTTCAGTTCGACAATTGTTCCATCAATGATTAATTCTAAAATAATGTCTCAACTTCTACATTCTTTAACCGCCTTCAGTATTGTTTTGGTCGTTTCCCTAATTTGTGTGAGCTGCAGCGAGGGACAAGAGGCCGAAACTAAAAAGCAGGATTCATCAAAGAAAAATACAGAGCCGGAAACTTTTTCAGAAAATGTCGCTCAGGAAATCAGCACCATTACAGCATCCCCTGCAATGAGACCTGATTCTGAAAAAAAACTCAGTTCTGAAGCAAACGAAGTTTTTCCAAGTGTTAACCGAATTCAAAATATTTTGGGCAGAGCAAACCCTGACTATCGTGGCCAAGGGAAATTTCATCAGGAAAATGGAGCGATTGTAGCCGCTGAATTACCAAATTGTGGTTTGCGTGATCTTTCCCCCCTTCGAGGTCTCAAATTACAAGCTTTGGATCTAAGTGGTAATCCGGTTAAAGAACTTCGTCACTTGAAAGGCATGCCCTTACGGAATCTGTTTCTTGAAAATACAAGGGTAGAAAACTTGGAATCCTTGAAGGGAGCAAGGTTGGTTGAATTGAGGCTTAATAACTCGCCAGTAAATTCCCTAAGTGGGGTAGAAGGGCAACCGTTGGAAAATCTTTACGCGGTTGGCACACGCATAACGGAAGTGTCACAGCTCCGGTCTTCAAATTTACGTCAACTCTGGCTTTCTGAATCTCCTGTCTCTGATGTCTCTGGTCTTGCTGGACTTCCCTTGATCAGTCTAACTTTACATAAAACCTTGGTTGAGGATGTTCTATTTGTTCGCAGCCTTCCAGTCCTTCAAAGACTTCATATTGGAGAAACCCTGGTCGATGACCTAACGCCTTTGGCAGGGCTAAATTTAACCCGGCTTGTTTTTACTCCTTCACGCATCAAACGCGGAATGAATGTGGTTCGCAGTCTCTATGGACTCAGAGAAATCGGTACAGTGTTCGATGACACGGGTCGCGACTTGACATCTCCGCAAGCATTTTGGGCAAAGTATTCTTCTAGGTAGTTCATCATTCTGGTTTCTGAAATTTTGAATCCGAATTTTGTCCGACAAATTTTCGATTTTGAAGCAGGGATAAATTCTTGAGAAATCTTTCCTGCACTCTATTACTTACTCAGTAAATCAGCTAGAATTTGCTCGATGGAACCCACTTGTTTTTTTCGGACACTATACATTTTCGATGTGCTACGATTTAAAACTTCTGTAAATTCTGAATATGATCGGCCAGTGACATCAACTAATCCGCACTGATGGTTTTCCCGGTCTTGACGACCCGCAGCTGACTGATCGAGCCACTGAAACCAATGGACCCCAACAAATCTAGGTTCGGCTAGAGCAGAAGAAAGGTAGTGAGCAAAGGACAGGGCTCTTTGCCTTTGATCCCATGAGCCGGAAAGTCCCGGGCTTGGGACACCACGATCCACCGCTCCAAAATGAAATTCACTAGCGAGAATAGGAAGATCGAGGTCTGCCGGTACTTGCCACGAGCGTACTCTCGAGTCGTAAACATTAACCGAAAAAACATCCACCGAACCCATGGCTGCCCTTCCCAAAATATTTGGTCCGCGGTGAGTCCGGCAACCTAGGAAAAGAGTTTCGGGCAGTTGATTCTCAAGAGCTTTTTTACATTTTGAGAAAAAAGTTTTGGCGAAAGGGTAGTAAAGCGAATCAAAGTCACTGATCTTAGGAGGGGAGGTTGGCTTTCCAAGTTTGGTTAATTCCTTCATTGCCCATTTTTTAGTGGGGTGTTCAGGGGGAAGGCTTTGGATGGTAGACCCAATACGGTCTGGCCATTCCAATTCGTTACCAATAAAGACACCCAGACAGAAAGGATCATTTTTTGCCCATGAAAGTTTTTTAAGATTTTTTTCCAGGTCAGACTGAAAATTATCGCGAAAAGGAGATGGGAATTTTCGGTGTCCACTGGCTTGCCACCAGATCGAAGAGATCAGTACATAAGGAGTTTTCTTTTCCCTTTGTAATTTTTCATCTGACCAGCAACCCAAGGTATTCAGCCCCCAAGATCTCATACGATCATGGATTCCTTTGCTTACTGTGGGTAGCCATTCCTCACCAAAATACCTCTGGTAATTTAAGCTTGGGAAATTGACGAAATCCCTGCCACCAATTTTTCGCATGCCAGTCCACTTCAAATAATCGTTACCTTTCGGAAGGTAACTAAAGAAGTCATTTTCAACTCGCTTTTTTATTGCAGATGTCTCCGCACGCCAACCGGTCAGGCAAGTCCCTACTGAAAAAAAGAGATATCCCTCCGGGTCAATCAACCACCACTTTCCGTCTAGCTTTTCGGTTCGGAACCGACCAGTAGGGTCAAGCTTGGGTCCATCAATCCAACCGCCGTACTTACCCAGTCTCTTTTGCTTTGCTTGTTTGCTTGCTTGGTCAAATTCTTGGGTCAATGCTGTGCGTCCAGCATGTAAATTGGTCGTCTTACCCGGCCAATCCACTGCCCGCACCTGGCCCAATTCGTCTAAATAGGGCAATTCAACTAATGCGTCTTCCAAATCTTGTCGATTAGGCCAAGCAACAAAGGGAGCTTCAAGTAAGAGGTTTATTTTTCCAGTTGAGGACCGAAGTTCCAAACTGATTTCTCTAATATCTTCAGGATAAAACCTTCTCCAATGCAAGCGATGTCCATTGGGTTTTCCCAATTGATCATTAAAAAGCTCGGGACCATTGTACCGCTGTTCGATCATGGGGAATGGAAAACCCAAAGTCGATTTTTCCCAGCTTGGAGCAACGGCAAAACCGACCGCATGATGGGACCAACTGGTCAGATTACCATTATTTACTCTGCCTTCAATAGTGGTTACTCCTTTTTCCCAGTTTTGAAACGGTATTCCTAACAGTTTGAAACCAGAGATGTCCCATCTTGAAGAAACTTCCGGTAACAGAGAAAATCGAAGTGGACTGGTTCCACTGATTTTCCATTTTTGGTTCCAGTTTTCTGCTTTTCCACCTTCGATTCCCTGAAGTCGGCTAATTAGGTTAGCCCTGGGGGCTTTTAGTTCCCTAACATGGACCTGAGTTTCATCCTGCAAATTTTCTGTTTGATTCAAACGGAAAGCTTCGGTGGAACGCTCTGAACGAAAGATTAATTCTAAGTCCCTTGTCATCCGTTTGACCCGCTGGGTTTGTGAGCTTTCTTTAATCAAGTTTATAGCTTCCATCCGGTCGTTTTTCAGGTCATATAATTCAATGGGTATCAAGTCCTTGCTTGCTATTAGTTTCCACTGGTTTTCTCGAATCGCTTTTTTGGATTGTTGATTGAAGAATTTACCATTGTTTGCCTGAAGCAAAAGAGTGGATCTTTCTTTTGACTTTTCCTTACCTAATAAGATTCCCAAAAAAGACTGGCTGTCTAATGCGTCTTTCAGACCAACCGATTGAGCAGAGAGCTCGGAAAATGTGGCAAACAAATCCTGAAGTCCAACCAAAGCGGAGCTCCGGGAGCCTGGCTGGATCGGAGAGTTCTTCTTCCCATTTCCCCAGGATACAATGAAAGGTACTCGGTGGCCACCCTCGTAAATTTGTGCTTTGCTGCCCCTCAAGCCTGCATTTGAGTTGTGCCCTAAGTTGGGTTTTCCAACCGGGCCTCTGGCCAAACCTCCGTTATCGCTGGTAAAGAGGATTAGGGTATTTTCTAGCTCTCCGTGGCGTTTCAGTTCTTCCATCAACAGTCCTAGCGTGGCGTCCGCTTCCACGAGCATATCGAGGTGAGAGTCGAGGGCTGTTCCCTTTATCTTTCGGCCTGCGATTTCAATCGGAGGGGTGTGGGGAACATGACAGGACTGGCTACAGTAGTGCATAAAGAAAGGCTTACGAATAGACGATTTCTTGTTTTGGGCAATGTGTCGACGGATGTAATTCAAAGCCTTTTGCGTGAGAATGGGTCCCGCCTTAGAGGAATCCCAGTCGGGAGAGCCGAAACCATCAGATTCGATGATGGAGTTCTTGTAAGTTCCAGCTTTCCACGCTTTCAGTTCGGATTCCTCTCCAACTAATTTACCATTTTCTATGGCGATGTATGGCGAACCCTGTATGCCCTGTGGAAATTCATAGGCATAATCGAAACCCAACGAAGCAGGAGAGTTTTCAATCTTTCTGGAAAAGTCAAAGTCACGAAAGCCATCTTTCAGGTTTCTTTTCGGTTTCCCGGTAGATTTTGAATAAATCGTACCCCCAAGATGAACTTTACCCAGAAACGCAGTGTTATATCCAGCTTGCTTCATTAAATGACCTAGTGTTTTTTGTCCTTTAAGAATCTGAGACGGCATATGAAATAGCCAAGTTCCGTTCTCATTTCTTCCCCGCCAAGGATAATTTCCTGTTAAAATACTGTAGCGGGTAGGAGCACAAACGGCAGCGGGAGCATGGGCATCGGTAAAAACCATACCGGTTTCTGCAAGCTTCTCCAAGTTGGGTAGAATTACCTTACATTCAGGATTATATACTTTGCAGTCGCCAATACCCATGTCGTCCATAAGGAAAATCAGGATATTGGGTGGAGTGTATCTGATCGGATTACCCGATGCAAAAATCCAGCATATTACTAGCGTAAAGAGTGCAAAGCATGGCTTCATTGTTAAGCTTCAATCGGTTGCATTTTTACTTTGCGAGACTCTATGTGTCTCTAAGCAGAGGGTCGAGCTTGTGAGAAACTCTAATCCTTGACAGCTTTTACTGATACAATGTAGGTCATCAGAGTTATCTTTGCCCCTTCCTTCTTTTTCACTCTTGCGACAAGATTGACTTTTTTTCCGACCAAGTCTCCGACTTTTTTCTTAACGCCTTCGTTGAAGCCATAGTATTTCTTCTTGTCCGCGTCATCAGTAAAGATCAGTACTCCCTTTTCATTCTTTTTAAAAACACCGGAAGTTTGAAGTTTTACGGCCTCCTCTTTAGCAAAGGAAGCACTGTAGCATAGAATTCCAAGGGAAATGAAGGATAGAAAGATCAATCGATTCATGATTTTTTTTTTAGTTTTTAGTGGGTTAAAAGAGGCTTATTTTTTATTTGAAGACATCTTCTTATGAGCATGAAGTTCAGGCCAGGAAAGCACGCCATCCTTATTGGTGTCAGCAGAGGGGTTTTTTTTGAGATAAGAGTTTTTCCAATGCTCATTTTGAAGAACTTTTTTTTGGCTTTCGGGCATTTTTTTGTGATTGTTATGCTCGGCCCAAGAAAGCGTACCGTCTCCGTCTGTATCCGCGGATGGATTTTTCTTAAAATATTGATCTTTCCAGTAGTCGTTACTCTTCGGTTTTTCAGGAATGCTTTCGGGAATGATGGAAAGGAGTTTTTTCCGAAAACCGGATAATTTATCATTAAATTTTGGATTCAATGCCAAATTTTTCCATTCCTGCTCGTCTTGGATGGTATGATAAAGTTCTTCTTTCCCATTTTCGTAACGTACATATCGCCAATCCTTAAATCGTAGAGAATAATTCTGCTGAGCAGGATCATAATATTGTGCCCATTTGTAGAGAGCGGTAATCGCATACTCAGGTCCTTGCCATTTTCCAATTTCCGGATCTTCGAGGAGTGGTTTCATCGAAAAGCCGTCTAGAGGGCGACCTTTCTCGTTTTTCATGGTGTTGTCTGGCAAATCACAAAGATCCAGAAGAGTGGGGTATAGATCAACCAAGGATACGGGTTGCTTGCATGTTTTTCCTTTTGAATTTACTCCCGGGGCCTTTATGATCAATGGAACACGGGTACTCTCCTGCCAAAGTGAGTTTTTATAAAGATAATCTTTTTCCCCGTTTCCCCAACCATGATCACTGGTGAAGATGACAATAGTGTTTTTGTCTAAGTTGGTTTTTTTCAATGCCTCAAGGATCTCCCCGACTAAATCGTCAACCGATGCCACTGATGCCAGATAAGCCTGGATGAATTTCTTTAACGCCAACTCCCGGTTACCTTTGTAGGAAGCTACTAAACTGTCGTACATCTTAGTTCCTCGGTCTCCACTCCGATCATCCTCCATTGAAGTGACGGTATTTTTAAATGTATCCTCTGCATCTCCTATCAGGATTTCGGGTAATTCGATCGACTCCAGTGGGAATCGTTCGAAGTATTTTTGAGGCACGATCAGGGGAGTATGGGGACGCACAAATCCAACTCCCATAAAGAAAGGTTTTTTATCTTCTGAATCGGCAATTTCAGTCAATCTTTTCACTGCCCATTGGGCATTCAGTTCATCACCGGTTGGGTCTCGGTCTTCATCGGAATTATACTTCATCAACCTTTGCTTTCGCCAACCACCGGTTATCCAAGTGTATGGTTTTCCGGTGTCTGGATTTTTTTTGTTTGAAAGATTTTCCAATGGCCCAAAGTTTCCATCAATGATTCCAAAGTCGTCCCTGAAGGGGGATGGCACACTTAAATTGGGAACCTTTTCTTTGCCGTTGAACAGAAAAGGTCCGTAGTCAGAGGGATGTCCGTATTCCTTCCATTCCTGACGATCCCGGTTATGCATTACCTTACCAGTACCCAAGGTATGATATCCATTTTTTCCAAAATGATCCATCATGGTGCGGGAGTTTTTTAAAATTTCATTTTTATCCCAGTCTTCAAAGCCAAACTGTTGAGATGTGTGTGGATAAATCCCGGTGGCAAAACTTGCCCGAGATGGATTGCAGATGGGAATATTACAATGAGCTTGCGTGAAGGATACACCACTCTCCATCAGTTTTCGGATATGGGGAGTTTTCGTCTGGGGATGACCACCCAAGGTTTCCACATAATCATTCAAGTCGTCACAAACAATGAGTAGAACATTCGGTTTCTTAGCCCACCCAACAAGAGTAAAATCTAGTAACAGTAGCGTAACTATTAAGCGATAAATCATCTGGGAAGTTTTTATAGGGATTTTTTGTTATGATTTACAATAAAATTCAGATTTTTTTGCCATTCTTTGTATTGCAACTGTTATCCCCGCTCCGTGTTCCGCTTTTGAGAACGCAGGATATGCCATCGTTTTAGTCTATCTTTGATCTTTTCTTCAGCACCAGAGCTCTTGGGCTTGTAGATTTCAAGATCTTTTTCCAAATAGGACTGACCGGAAATATTTTCAGGAAAATCGTGACTGTAGAGATACCCTTCTTTCTCTTTATCTCGATATTTTTCGTTTCTTCCATGGCGATCCTGAATTGAACTGGGGATTGATTGTACCGGGTTTTCCCGAATAGTTTTTTTTGCTTCTGCGAGAGCCAGAGTCGCACTATTACTTTTTGGACAGGTCGTGAGAAAAAGAACGCAATGAGCCAAGTTCAGTTCGCATTCAGGAAGCCCAATGGTTTCGCATGCTCGAAAAGTAGCATCAGCCATGAGCAAGGCCCTTGAATCAGCCAAGCCAATGTCTTCGGAAGCAAAAATGACCAATCTTCTGGCTATAAATCTTGGATCCTCTCCTCCCATCAACATTTTAGCCAACCAGTACAGCGAAGCGTCAGGATCGTTTCCGCGCATACTTTTGATCAAGGCTGATGCCGTGTCGTAATGTTCATCCTCGTCACGGTCGTAACGAATACTTCTTTCTTTGGCAAATAGGGCGACTGCATCCTCTGAAACTGCATTCTCGTTGGGGAGACCTTCGACGATGACTTCAAGGATATTGTATGCCTTTCGTAGATCCCCTTCCGCTAATCTTGAAATTTGATTGATCGCTTTGGATTCCGATGTGCATTCACGATGAGCCAACCCTTTATCTTGATCTTTTAAACAGTCGAGTAGGGCGGTTTCGATTTCCTCTACTGAAAGCGGTTGGAGGGTAAAGAGTTGACTGCGGCTAAGAAGCGGATCGTTAACATAGTATCTCGGATTGTGAGTGGTGGCTCCAATAAGTCTTGCTTCGCCAGATTCGATATCAGGGAGTAGCAGGTCCTGCTGAGATTTGTTGAATCGATGAATTTCATCGACGAAAAGGTAGCATTTTTCCGCCCCATAATATTTGGCGAGTTTTAAAGAATCGCGAAGTTCGGAAACATTTGAAGTTACCGCATTTAATTTGATCAGTTTACATTCACTCTCTTCGGCAATAACGGTTGCTAGCGTAGTTTTTCCAGTGCCTGGAGGTCCGGTCAGAATCAAGTTTCCAACCCGGTTTTCCCGGATCAGTTTAGGGAGCAGGCAGTCTTCCCCTAGCAAGTGTGATTGTCCGCGAACTTCTTCCAGTCTTTTCGGACGCATCCGTTCCGCCAGTGGTGTGGCTGAACGGCTCTTTTCTTTATCCTCCTGAATCGAATTCATTTTTGATTCTCGATCAAATCACTTCCATCGAAGAATCGCAAGAATGCAGGCAGAAATGTATTCGAATTATTTGAGCTTACGCTAGAATGTCCTTAATCACATGGGCCTCTTCATCAACCCCGGTAAGTCTAAAATCCAAGCCTTGGTGCTTGTGGGTGAAAAACTGGGATTTAATACCAAGTTGATGGAGCATAGTGGCGTGAAAGTCGCGCACATGCACCACATTTTCCTCCGCATTGTATCCAAGTTCATCCGTATTCCCATAGGAGGTTCCGCCTTTAATTCCTCCCCCCGCCATCCAAATGGAGAACCCTTTTATGTGATGGTCGCGTCCATTTCCCTGTGCCATAGGGGTGCGTCCGAATTCTCCTCCCCAAACAACGAGTGTATCCTCGAGCATTCCCCGTTGTTTTAAGTCTTGTACAAGGGCAGCAGAACCCTGATCAACTAGGTTCGCAGTTTTGGGAACATTATTTTTTACTCCTCCATGGTGATCCCATCCTCTATGGTAAAGATGTATGAAGCGAACTCCTTTTTCCGCTAATCGCCGTGCAAGTAGGCAATTACTGGCGAAAGAACCATCCCCCGGTTTGGCTCCATACAAATCCAAAATATGCTTGGGTTCTTTGGATACATCCATGAGGTCGGGTACGCTTGCCTGCATTCGGAATGCCATTTCGTATTGGCTGATCTTTGTGGTGATCTCTGGGTCTCGGAGCTGCTCATTCCTTATGGAGTTAAGTTGATTAACTGAATCGATCACAGATCTTTGATCCTCTTTAGAAACTCCATTTGGATTACTCAAATAGAGCACTGGATCACCTTTACTATGAAAGTGAACACCCTGATATTTACTAGGTAGAAAGCCACTATGCCATTGGCGGGAAGCAATCGGTTGATTTTGACCTCCACCAACGGAAGTTAGGACAACGAAGCCGGGCAAATTGTTGGTTTCGGCTCCTAATCCATAGAGAATCCATGACCCCATGCTCGGGCGACCAGAGATCTGGGTGCCTGTGTTCATATATGTATGGGCCGGATCGTGGTTAATCTGTTCAGTGTTCATTGAGCGAATGATACACATGTCATCTGCAATCTCGCCAAGCTTGGGAAAAGCAGTACTGAAATACTGACCGGACTTACCCCATTTCTTAAATTCTAGTTGAGGACCAAGACACTTTAATTGTTTGCCCTGAAGTTGGGCGATTGGCTGTCCCTTGGTAATAGATTCTGGCATGGGTTTACCATCCATCTCTTTGAGTTTTGGTTTGTAATCAAAAGTCTCCAAATGGGACGGTCCGCCAGCCATACAAAGAAAAATCACCCGTTTGGCTTTGGGGTTGCCACTTAATTTCGCAGGAGATGGTAAATTAGCTGGCCATGCTTGTGGATTGACCATCGCATTTCCTGCTAGCATGCTGGCGAGAGCGGTGGAACCTATGCCAACGGTGGTGTGGTTAATAAAAGAACGACGGTTGATGAAAGTTGGATGCATGGCTAAAGGTTAGTTAAAGTCGTGCCGTAGTTTCGTACATGTTGAGTAGAGTTCTGGAGACACTTGTCCATGCGGCTAATTCTGATGTTTCAATCGAAGTATCGTATGCTTTCATGCCTGTTTTGAGGAGATTCATGGCAGCCTTTTCGTCTTTTTTGTATCTCTCTCTTTGATTTTCAAGCAATTCGCGAATGACCTTTGTTTCCTCTTTGCTGGGTTTGCGAGTGAGGGCATGTTGAAAAGCGAATGAAATTTTATCCTCATCGCTAAGTTGAGAACTTTTAAGGATTTTCTCCGCAAATACACGGGCTGCTTCCACGAATACTGGATCATTCAGGAGGACGAGAGCTTGTTGGGGAATATTAGACCTCGGTCTTTCCGCAGAACACTCTTCTCGACTGGGAGCATCAAAGGCGAGCATGGCTGGGTGCGTAAAGCTACGACAGTGGAAGGTGTAGAGTCCTCGTCTGTACAGATCATTTCCCTGTCCTGCCTGCCACTTGCGTGCAGGAAAATTTAAATGCCTCCAATATCCTTCAGGTTGGTATGGTTTTACGCTCTTACCTCCGATGTCATTGATCAACAATCCACTTATTGAAAGGGCGGAATCGCGGACAAATTCAGCATCCAATCGAAATCTGGATTGCCTTGCATAAAGACGATTGAGAGGATCCACTTTAGCCAATTTTTCTGATGGTATTGAGCTTTGCCTGTATGCATCCGAAGTAACAAGTGTACGAATTAATTGTTTTACATCCCATCCTTGGTCGCGAAATTGAGTCGATATATGGTCCAGAAGTTTTGGGTGAGTGGGTGGTTCACCCTGTCCTCCTAAGTCATCTAGTCTACGGGATAATCCGTATCCAAAAAAGATTTTCCATATTCGATTGGTAAAGGCACGGGCGGGCAGGGGATTATCTTTTGAAACCACCCACTTTGCCAAATCCAGTCGATTTGCTTTGCGGTCTTCGAGCTCCAATTTTCCCATAAATTCAGGAATTGCTGGGTCCACAACTTCCCCTGATTTATCAAGCCAATTGCCACGAGGTAAAATACGCACCTTCCCTTTATTTCCGGATTGGGAAACAAGCATGGAACGAAAGGTTTTCTTGTAGTTTGTTATCGCATCAACTGCGTTTTTTACATTGGAGTCCAGTTTCGTTATCTGTTCGCTCAACTCTAGAACTTTTTCTCGTAAGTTGCTTATGTCTTTAGGTGCTTTCGCATAGATATAATTAAGAAAGTGAAACTTGAGGATTTCTCTTTCATTATCCTTACGATCTTTCTCTGATTTTTTGGATAGGTTTTGAATGATACCAGGCAAGGATTTATCATTCTTGGCAATCGATATCCACTTTTTGAGTGAAAGCTTAGGGTCCTGTCTGGGATCAGTTTTACTGAGTACACCAATTTTGTCCCAGTAAACTGTTCCATCCCATTGAGTGAAAGCAATTCCATTTACTTTAGCATTGGTTTCTAAACCGACTTTCTTCGCTTTTACTGAAAACCTGATCCATTTACCTAACTCGGGAAGAGGCCCCATTTTTACTTTCGTTACAGTGCCTTCTCGGCCATAAGGAATGAGAGATTCTCCCCAATAGGCACGATGCTCCCAGTTTCCGTCATTAAATTGCAGCATTACCTGCTTGGGTGGATTTTGGGGGTCAAGGAAAGCGTATGCAAAAAATTCATCATCATTATTCTTAACTTCATGAGGATTTTTTGAATTATAGAAAAAATGCTGATTGTTCCCCACACCGGTTCGAACAAAAGATTTCGCACCTGAAAAAACCGGATCATCTGCAAGTTTCCATTCGCCGTGAAGTTCGGCATTTTGGGGGGCGGTGTCTTCGATAAATATTCTTTCCTTCGTTTTAATCTCACTATCTGAAGGTTCGTCATAATGTAAACCCGATGACTGCTGGGTGAGCTGCTCTCCTAATTTTTTTAGTTCCTTTTCCAGACCTGGCTTTTTTTCATTCCTTACTTTTTCGGCTTTTTTTCGGACTAACTCATATTCCGCTAATTTTTTTTCCTGTTCGGGAGTGGGAAGCAATAGATTTGGATTTCTTTTACCAACAGGTTTTTCCTGAATATCGGCAAAAAAAGCGGCAAGAGAATAAAAATCCTTAATGGTGAAAGGATCGTATTTATGATCATGGCATTGAGCACAACCAGTCGTCGCACCCAACCAGACTGTGCCAAAGTTTCTAACCCTATCGGCCTGATAGATGGTAACATACTCAGCTGCTTGGGCTCCACCTTCTTCGGTGGTTTGTAAGAGTCGGTTATAACCGGATGCGATTTTTTGACTGACTGTTGCTTCCGGAATCAGATCACCGGCAAGATTCTCAATAACGAACTGATCGTAAGGCAGATTTTTATTGAATGCTTCGATCACATAATCCCGGTAAGCGGAGACCTCCATGAAATTATCGCTGTGATATCCAATCGTATCGGAGTAGCGGACCAAATCCAGCCAATGCACTGCCATTCTTTCTCCGAATCGTGGGTCATTCAAAAGATCGTCGACGAGTTTTTTAAAGGCTTCTGGAGTGTGTTTTTTAAGAAACTCTTTAGCTTCACCAGGGGTGGGGGGCATACCCACCAAATCAAAATAAAGCCGGCGTAATAAAGTCACGGGATCACTTTCCTCGGAAAAGGAAAAAGGTTCGCTTACTAGTTGATGGGCGAGAAAACGGTCGACAGGATGATCCGAGTCAGATTTCGCACTTTTTTTGGGTATATCTGGGGCCTCGATGGGGGCAAAAGACCAATGCTCTTCGTATTTCGCACCCTCTCTAATCCAGTCCTCTAGAATTTTTTTTTGTTCACTTGTTAGATTCTTTCCGCTTTCGGGAGGAGGCATCCGTTCTTCCATGTCATCGCTGTGCATGCGAAAGACCAATTCACTGTCTTCGGGTTTACCGGGAACCAAAGCGGTATAGCCACCTAAATCCGAAAGTGCTCCTTCTGAAAGATCAAGTCTGAGTTTTGCCTTACGAGTATTTTTGTCGGGACCATGACAATGAAAACAGTATTCAGAAAGTATCGGTCTGACTTCATTTGTAAAATTAACTTTTGCGAATGCAGAATAACTCCCCGGAGTTAAAACCGATAGAACCAACAGAGTGACCGAATATGTGTTGGGATGCACAAACAATTAAGTTGTGTTCGGGGAGATAGTTGACAATAAAAAAGGAATGTGGTGGTTGAATTTTCTCTGTCGGACCGGATTGGTTTTAACCTAGAAAAACAGCATTAATCAAGATTCGACTTAATGGAATCAATGGCATAGCTGATCTTTACTAAAGTTTTATTTCTTCGATCGAAAATCGATTTCCCATCTTCCGGGCAACCCACTGTCGATGCCCATCCCATCCCTTTTTTCTGATGTACCAAATGCACTTCGGATACCCAGTCTCTAATCCTCTGGAGATTTTCCAGTAGACGGTTCCCCTCTTTTGGCTTTGGTAGTCTCTTGGTATGAGGAATAAAGTGGGTGGTTACTCCGTTCTGGTTTTTCTTTTCGTCCCAAGTAATTTCCGCAGTTTGGCAAGCTTCCCAAAAAGCGATTTTTGAAAAATCCACGCAGCTATCAACGATGGAACTTGCCATCGCCTCTATTTCCGGCATGGCAGCTTCAGCGAAGGAGATTTTATTTTTTCCGGTAAATTCCAGCTCTGCATCCGTCAGAATCCTTGCCTTCTCATCAATAGTTGCGGCAATTGCCTCAATAAAGGAATATTTGATTTGAGCTTCCAGATTCCCTTCCAGCATTAGGTCGATAGCTTGGAAATCAGGTTGCTTCAATTCTTTATCGGGTAATGGATTAATTGGATTAGGTGAAACATTTTGTGTTGGAAAGATTTCAATCTCAATCCTCGCATTTCTGTTGGTTCCGGTGATCAGAGCGGATTCACCAACCGAGAAAATTCGGTTTTTCTTAGCTGCAGGGTTTTCAAACCTGATTTTTCCTTCGACAACTTCGGTATGAACCGTGGAAACCTTGTCATTGTTTTTAATTACAGCGGTGAAACGAGTACCAAGTTCGGTTATCGTTCCGGCAGGTGTGAGTAGCGAAAAAGTGCCGGGTTTTCCCCGGTGAACCACCGAGACTTTTCCCTGGATCATTTCAAGGGTCTGATCGTCTTGAACTTGAAAAATTGCCGGACCATTGACCACAGCTTTAGTTTGACTCGGGAATTGGATTTCTAGGCTTCCTTTCATCAAATGAAGAGGTTTATTAGGCACTGGACTGCCAAGCGACAGTTCGGTCCCTCTCCAGTCCGGTTGATTCATTTCAATTACTTTCACATTTGAATCCTTTGTAGGTGTCAGTCCAAAGTAAAAGAAGATTAAAGCCGCTGCGACCCAACCAAGCCAAGCTGGGGTTCGAATGGATGATTTTCCAGACTCGAAATCTTGACTCGGAAAATGGAGAGTTTTTCCGTCTGGTTCCACATAACTCTCCAAAATCGCATGGGTTTCGATACAATCCTGATAATATTTCCTTAATTCTCTAGTCTTAACAAAAGCTTTTTGTAGCTCTTTAAATTCCGCTTCGGAAATATTTCGATCAATCAATTTCCAGACCAGTTCTTCTTCAGGTTTCATTTTTAATGGGGTTACTTAAGAGGTTTTCCTCAATACATTGATGCAATTTGTATCTTAATCGTAGAAGTTTTTGCGACAGAGCATTTGGGGTGAGCCCGTTTTTTTTAGCAATTTTTTCCACGGTTGTTTCCTTGCGGTATCTTTCGAGAAGCAAAGTGCGACTGTGTGATTTCAATTTAGCTAAACACTTTTCCATGGCGATTTCGCGGTCCGTTTGATTTGATTCATTAGGGGTTTCATCCCTCATCATTTCCATTAGTTCCGGGCTGAAGATTAGTTTCTCCCTGCTCTGATCACGACAATAAGCCATTGCCTGGAAATAACAGACCCGATAAGCCCACTTCAAAAAAACAGTTGAGGGATCCCAGTTGCTTCTTTTGATCCATAGTAGTTTGTTGCATTCTTGCAAGACATCATCGGTTGCAGGACAGTTAGCCAAAATTTTTGCCAAATATGCCCGCATTTTCGATTGAGCCTTGGTAAGCTCATTTACGAAATATCCGTCTGGTTCTTCTTTTTTCATCTACCGCTTCTTATACCAATTCGAAGAGAAATCTGACCAGCCAATGGTTTTTTCCGGTAAATAAAGATTCTTTTTTTAAGGGGACAGATTCAACCTGGCAACCGGATCATTTCACCGGTTCGAAACGAATGATCGGCAGCCAGTACAATTTCACTTGCCCGGATTGCACTCTCCTGATGTTCGCTTAAGTCCTGTTTCCCCAAAATTCCCTGAAGAAAAAATAATTGTTCTCTTCGGCAAAGCTCATCGTGATCGGGTTCATCATCCAACTCTATGAATTCATCAATCGCTTCAAGTTCACCCTTTTCATTGGTCTGACTCCGGTGCAAGAGAATTCGCTCGGTCTGGGTATGTGCATCAACCGAAGACGATTGTCCCCGAGATGAAGCATCGGTTGCCACAATGCTCGCACTTCCAAGAGGTCCGACCACATCTTTAACAAAAAATGCGGTTTCACTCATCATCGGACCCCATCCAGCTTCGTACCAACCAACACTACCGTCTTCAAAGGTAACCTGTAAGTGACCATAGTTGATCTTATTCTTAGGTAATTCATCGGTTAACTGAGCCCCTAAACCTGATACTCTGGTTGGTTTGGATCCAGTCATTTGGCACATCACATCAACATAGTGAACTCCACAGTCCACAATAGGGGAAATTGAGGAGAGAAGACTTTTATGGGTCTCCCAATTTTTCCCATAAGATTGCTGATTCAAGTTCATTCTCATAACCAGTGGCTTACCCAAAGTTTTGGCGACTTCGACAAATTTGATCCAACTCGGATGTTGCCTGAGTATATACCCGACGACCAATGCTTTCCCTTTCAATTTAGCCAAATCAACGAGTTCTTTGCACTGCTCGGTATTTTCCGCCAATGGTTTTTCAGTAAATACATGACAACCAGCCTCCAAAGCCATTTTGGCAAACGGGTAATGGGTGTCGGGATAGGTTGATATACAGACCGCATCGGGTTTGAGTTCATTCAGGGCATTTTCGTAATCATTCACTCCCAGGGTTCCCTCGGGAAGTTCTGACATTAACTTAGCTCGGGATTCCGGACTGCGGGTACAGACAGCTGCGATTTCAAATTCAGGAATGGAAGCAAATGCCAGAGCATGGGATCTTCCCATATTTCCTGCGCCTACGACTAATACTTTGATTTTCTCTTCACTCATTTGTATTTTATATTTATCTTTCGATCCAATCTGACGGGCGGTGCTTACGAACTAGATCATCCTGCATTTCTCCAACGAATTTATAGTAATCCTTTAGAGATAATTTCGAGGCGGCGGCCTCATCAATTAAAATAGTGGTTCTTTGATGTAGTTGTAGGGCGGATGCAGGGCAAAAGGCTGACAAAGGGCCCTCTATCATATCACGCACAGCTTCTGCCTTATTTTCGCCATGTGCGAGGAGTAGTATTCTTCTTGCATCTAGAATGGTTTTCATGCCCATTGTGATGGCAAGTTTCGGTTGAAATTCATCGGGTTTGAAAAAACGGGAATTATCCGCCATGGTTTGCTGGGTAAGAGTCTTCACCCGGGTAACCGAGCCCAGACTTGAGGTTGGCTCATTAAAGCCGATGTGACCATCAGTACCGACTCCTAAAATTTGTAGATCGATACCGCCTGCAGTTTCGATCATTTTTTCATATTCTGGTCCAACTTCAAGTGGATTCTCTGCCATACCATCCGGTACCTGAGTGTTGGATTTGTCGATGTTGATCCGGTCGAAAAGATTTTCATCCATAAAGGTTCGATAGCTTTGAGGATGATCTGATGGGATGCCCACATACTCATCAAGATTGAAAGTGCGGATTTTACTAAAGCTCAAGCCAGATTCTTCGTGCCTACTTATCAACTGTTCATAAAGACCAAGAGGGGTCGATCCGGTGGCGAGTCCAATCACAGAGTCCGGGTAAGTTTGGATTTGGGATTCAACCAGATCGGCACTTTTTTTGGCTAGGGCAAGGGGGTCAGGGAATATCAGTACTTGCATGCTTTCAAGCTAAAGAGAATGACCTTTGCCTAGCAAGATCATTAGATCATTGAAAATGGATAGTAGCCAAATGCCCTTTTGGGCAGATATTTTTTGCCTTTCAAGAAAATAGACATCCATAACCGACACTTATTTTTCTGGTCGGGGAAAAGGATTCGAAAGAACTACTTTAAAGGGTGTTCCTTCAATAGGGCATCCGGGGAATAAAGACCTACGAAACTTTTGGCTTCTTGGCGGATTCGGGCTACCTCTTCGGTTTCGATTGGGGACGCTTTGTTTCCAAAGGAATTCCTAACAAAGGTAAGCACGGATGCAATTTCCTCATCATTTAGCATGTGCTCAAAAGGTGTCATCGGCACCTGCCCAGGATACTTTCGGCCCAATACTTCGATAGGTCCCATGAGACCTTTAAGCGTAAGTTTAATTAACCGATCGGAATCACCGGTTGTCCACTTGGTACCGGCTAGGGGAGGGAAGCCAGAGTCGGGAAGTCCTTTGCCATTTCCTTGGTGGCAGGTAATGCAGTGGCCTTCGCGGGCGTAGATTTCACTGCCTGCAACAAATAATTTTTTATGCTCGGCGGATAAGTGGGAAGGTGCTGCTATTTTACGCTCTTTCAATTCTGACTCTGCAGGTTGGCGGTTTAACACCTCGCGGGCATAATCGAAAGTCTGTTTGTAAATCGAACTCTCATTTTGGTCATCTGCACTTGCTAGGGTTTCTAAGCCTATTTTCTTCGGAAGATAAGAGGCTGTAACGGCAGCGGTCATGCGCACACGGCCATGACTGTCACTTGCGGCATTTGTAAGTAGTTCCTTGGCTTCAGGAACACTGCTGAAATGAAAACGCAACACATTCATCGCTGCCGCACGAATACGATAATCCGATGACTTTAGAAGTTTTTTCATTAGTGGCTGATGCAATCGACCGGCACCCCAGGTTACCCACAGGGCTTCCAGTTGTAGTCTTTCTTCTTTGTTAGCCGACCAAGCTACAACTGCATTGGTTACGGCTTCTGAATCCCTACCACGAAGTTCTCTTCTGGTGCGGTAGCGAGTCCGGAGCTCAGGGAGTTCAAGGTTATTAATCAATTCAGGAATAGACGCACCATGAATTTTTGCAGGTTTTATTAATGGGCGGGAAGGGTAGGTGATGCGATAAATCCGCCCATGTTTGTGATCACGATTGGGGTCTCGAGCATTGTGCTGCATGTGCCCAATCAGGGCATTTTGCCAGTCCACTACATAAAGAGAGCCATCGGGTGCGAATTCCAGATCAGTGGGTCTAAAATTTAAGTCTCTGGATACAAACAGATCCTGACGATATTCGGTTGTGAAGCCCGGATCCAGTTCAATCACTTTATGCTGTTTGGCACCTAAGAATCCAATGTTGTTATTTATGAGTATGTCTCCCTGCACTTCTTCAGGGAAATGTCTACTCGAAACAAATTCGATTCCGGAAGTGGGTCTTACTTTGTTGGAAGTTATAAGGTCTGGTGCCTGCATATTAGCACCGTAACGAGCTTTGACCATCCCAGGTAGCATCCATGACATCTTAGTGCCAGAGGTATGAAGAAATAATTCCTGACCATATTCATCTACAGCAACACCCCATGGGTTGGGGATATTAAACTGGGCATGGCGAATCAAACGACGAGTTCTTGGATCGTATCGAAAGAACCCACCGTTAGAACCTCTCTGGGGACCAAATGCGGTTTCTACATGGCTGTGTAGAAAAACACCTTCAGACATGATGATGGCTCCAGACGGATCGGCACAGAAAGATGAAATGGCGTGGTGCGTGTCATGGTCGTCAAATCCGGAAAGTAGTACCTCTCGTTTGTCATATCGATCATCCCCATCAGTGTCTTGCAAAAACACTAAATTTCCACTCTGAGAAACATAAACCCCATCATGAGCGATTTCGAAACCTATGGGAATGTGCAAATCATCGGCGAAGTTGGTCTGCTTGTCCGCTTTACCGTCATTATTGGTATCTTCCAAAATAATTAATTTGTCCTCAGGAAGGGGATCACCAATCCGGTAATGCGGATAGCTTGCCATGGTGGCCACCCAGAGTCTACCTTTGTTGTCGAAAGACAACTGCACTGGATTGGCCAAATCCGGAAAGGTTTTTTCATCGGCAAAAAGTTTGATCTGATATCCCTCGGCAACCTCAATTTTAGTTTCCGCTTGAGGTCCAGGTGTATATTTGACATTCCCATTCTTACTGTTCTTGTCAGGCGGTAGATAATTGGTCGGGACTGCCGGGAGTTTAGAAGTTTTTGCATCTGACTTTGCAAGGTCGAAAGATTTCCCCTGCAAGGCCGCCCAAATCGATCGGTCCCGAATTTCAGTGTATTCTCGAGTTTTCTCAATTTCGTAGGGATAATTTTGTGGTCCGAAGGGGTTGTACCTACGACCATATACATGCACTCCATTTGGAACTTTAAAATCGTTCAGCCAGTAAAAATTTTTATCCATCACCGCCCGATTGACCGCAGTTCGTTGCTTTTCAGAAATGTTCTTTTTCTCAAAGATGGCATCACCCAGAAACTTCGCCAGTTTGCGGTATCCGTGGTCATTGAGCAAGGCACCGTCGATCGTGTGCCTTTTCTGATCATTTTGAAACCACCTCTGGGAAGGAACAAAGCAATCAACGAAATGGATTCGGTTTGATGAGGCAACCTCTCTCATCGCCTGTGTGTAAATGCTCAGGTTACGATTTTGTTTTCGACCATCGGTTACTTCAGGAATTGCTTCGACTGCTGTGGGAGAGATCAATACGACCTCTGGAGTGCTCTCTCCGTATGGCATACTACCCAAATGCTTGATGTAGGCATCCAACTCTTTCTTGAAACGTCCGACTTGCTGAGGACCATCAAACGAGGAATTGAAACCGAAAAAACAAAGAACTACCTCGGCATGTAGGTTGGAAAGCCACTGGTCTGGACTGGGAAAATGTCCCTTGGGCTTGGTTTCCGCTTTTAAGTCTTCGCTGATTAATTCTTTGGCTCCAGGAAAAGCATATTGTTCTTCTTGATTTCGACTGGGATGTTGACGAAACCCGGGTGTATTCCCTTCGTCGCAAAGATTTCGAATTTTAAGGTCAGCAGTTGGATGTCGAAGAAAAATCTCCGTTTCGAAATGGCCGTAATGAATCATTCGGGAGCCCATGCCCGCACCCACCAACACCACATCATCACCCTTGGAGAGAGAGATTTTTGCGCCAAGTAACTCAAAGCCAAATGAAAAAGGCAGGAGAAATACCAAAAAATTTAAAAAACTTTTACGCATGCGAAATGAGTGTTGGAATGGTCAAAAGCAAATCATTAAATATGAAGGAATTTGAAGCATTCACAAATAAATAATCGGTCTATCGGCAGAGGCTTAAAGATTATGAGATAAATTTCTACGCATTTAATAAGTATTTACTAATCGTTTCTGATCGAAAACTATCGAGAATGAAATTTAGAGTACAAAACTCTTACTTATGAGACGATAGACTTCACTACATGTCCATGCACATCAGTCAACCTGAAGTGGCGCCCCTGGTACTTAAAAGTAAGTCGTTCGTGGTCGATTCCCAGCATATGCAGAATTGTGGCATGAAAATCATGCACATGTACTCCGTTTTCTTCTACGCTGTAAGAATAATCATCAGAACTGCCGTAAGTGATGCCCGGTTTGATTCCACCTCCGGCAAACCAGGTGGAAAAATTCCTCGGATGATGATCCCTGCCAAAATTGCTTACGTTAAATTTTCCCTGACAATAATTAGTGCGACCGAACTCACCACCCCAGATGACCAGAGTATCCTTTAACATATCCCTTTGTTTCAAATCCTGTACTAATGCATAGGAGGCTCGGTCGGTTTCTTTGCACTGTTTTTTTATTCCACCAGGAAGCCCGCCGTGTTGATCCCAACCAGGATGATAGAGTTGGACGAATCGAACCCCCTTTTCTGCCAGCCTACGAGCCAGTAAGCAATTTGCGGCAAAAGTACCAGGTGTGCGGGCATCCTCACCATACAATTGAAAAGTGGACTCAGGTTCTCCGTCAATAGCGGTCACTTCGGGGATCGAGCTTTGCATTCGGAATCCCATTTCATATTGGGCGATTTTAGTCTCTAGGCCGGGGTCACCAGTCTTTTCTAATTGTAGTTCATGCAATTCTTTCAAACGGTCCAACATGTTTCGGCGGGCATGGACAGTAATTCCATCAGGACTGTTGAGATAAAGAATCGCATCTTTGTCTGCCCGAAAACGCGTGCCGGCATGCTTGCCTGGAAGAAATCCACTCCCCCATAATCTGGAAACCAGTGGCTGCCCGCCCTTTCCTTTGGTTTTGAGCACCACGAAACTCGGAAGATTTTCATTCATAGAGCCCAAACCATAGGATAACCAAGAGCCCATACTTGGTCTCCCGGGAAACTGAGACCCTGTTTGCATAAAGGTTACACCAGGTCCGTGATTGATCGCTTCTGTGTACATCGAATTAACGATACAAAGATCATCCGCCACCTTTGACGTGTTTGGGAGTAATTCGCTAATCCATTGTCCACTCCTTCCGTGTCTTTTAAATTTAAAGGGTGAGCCGACCAGTGGAAGGCTGGCCTGATTGCCCGACATTCCCGTCAGTCGTTGTCCTCTACGGACGGAATCAGGCAGTTCTTTTCCGGTTTCCTTGATCAATCTTGGTTTATGGTCAAACAGGTCGATTTGAGAGGGTCCACCGGATTGGAAAAGGTAAATTACCCGCTTGGCCTTAGCGGGGTGGTGAAGGGCATTGCCCGATTCGGCATGAAGCAGGTTGGCTAGGGCCAGTCCGCCCAGACCACATCCGAACCGCTGCAGAAATCCCCTTCGGTCAATCCCGATGGGCGATTCGAATCCGGAACAAAGTGAGTTGGTTTGAGCGTGCTTCATCTTTTGGAAATGGTTTCATCAAAATTCATCAAGGTGGAAACAAAGTTGGTAACCGCTGTAAGTAGGAGCGAATCCTTAGAGCGAGCACGATAATGTCCGACTTTCAGAAACTGATCCCGTTTATCGTTTTTTTCAGATAGATTTTTTTGGTCTTCCAGTAATTGTATTAAAATAGAATGTTCTTTATCGCTCGGATATCGGCTGGTGAGAGTACGAAATGCATCTTTAATCAAGTTATCTGAATTTCTCTCTCCATGCTTTCGGATCAGATGATCGGCCAATGCCCGGGCTGCTTCCACGAATTGGGTCCCGTTCAATAAGATCAAAGATTGGGCTGGAGAGTCCGTTCTTTCCCGTCTAACCGTACAGACATCCCTTTTGGAGGCGTCGAGTGCCATCATGACCGGTGTCGGGCCCGTCCGCTTCCAATAGGTGTACATACTTCTTCGATAAACATTGGGTGCACCATCTGGATTGATCGGCTTGAAGGAAACCTTAAGGTCATAAGGCTTGGCACCCGCTCCTCCAAGTTTCTTATGTAAAAGTTTGCTTTGTGCCAATAAGCCATCCCGAATCATTTCAGCGGGTAGGCGGTAGGTTGGTGCCCGGCTAAGCAATAAATTTTCCGGATCTGATTCTTGGGTGGCATTGTGTATCTTGCTTGATTGTCGGTAGGTGTGGGAAAGCACCATTTTTCTAAGTAATTGATGCAAGTCCCATCCCGAATGAATGAAGTCCCGTGCCAACCAATCCAAAAGTTTGGGGTGGGTGGATGGCTTTCCCTGCATTCCAAAATCCTCAGAGGTTGAGACTAAGCCCCTGCCAAATATCATCTGCCAGTAGCGATTCACCGTTACCCGGGCGAGGAGGGGATGATCATCTGATGTTAGCCATTGAGCAAGGCCCAGACGGTTTTGGGGAGCATCTATTGGAAATGGAGGCAGGACTTTCGGAGTTGCCCGTCTTACCACTTCTCCACGATTTTCATAATGCCCACGATTGAGTAGGTGAGTTTCCCTTTCTCCAGGCATTTCCTTCATCACCATAATTTCAGTAATTCGTTGACGCTGATCACCAAAGTTTTTTCGTTCTGCATAGAGTTGCTTGCGAGCACTTATAGCAGGTGGGTATGCGTAATGCAAAAAAACCGCAGGATCATCCATTCTATTCCCTTGCTTTTCCAAACCAGCCAAACCTTGGATTTCCATGGAATTAAGCACGCGATCAAAGAGATAAAACTCATCAATCATTCCATTTTTGAATCCTCTATCCCTCATTCTTTGTGCAAAGCCAATAAATGGATCTCCGCCTCCGGTGATCTCTCTGGTCAGATGATCTCGAATGACTTCTGTTTCCGCAGGTTTCCCGTTTTCAAAAAGGGAAAGTCCATCTGCCCGGCTTGATCCGTCGTAAGTTAGAGTAACATGTGTCCATTGATTGATTGGGAGTTCCCATTTTGATTGGATCCGTATCGCATTGCCCGGCCAGAAATGAATCAAGGCAGGGGACAGTCTTCCATTCTGAATCAAAACCTCCATTCCCCGACTTGCCGCATCCGTCCATGCTTTGGATCGCCTAACGATCACTGCCCGATCCAGTTTCGAGGTGGGTTGAATCCAAAAGGCCATACTAAATGTCTGATGACGGTCAAAATCCCCAAATCCCGAAGGGAAATTCATGGCATCGTCCCCACTAAACTGTATTCCTTTCCCGAATTTACCCACGACTTCTTTATTATTGTTATTGGTGTTTGCCGATTTGGAAGGATCAGCTGCGTTTGGAATCCGATTTCCGTTACGATCATCAAAGGAAAGATAGGCCAAGGGAGCCCCAAAAGTTATCTTTGATTTCCTTTCGATCTTCCATCTTGTAAGGAGATAATTTTCAACGCTTTCAATGGTTTTATCTGATAAAGCTTCAGAGAATATCAGTACTTCTCCAAATTTTCCGCTCCAGTTGTAATTTCCTCCGTGGTTACGGTCCTTACCCAAACGGCTTGCCGTGACATTTCCCGTTGTTCTCAGAGATACCACCGCTAGGGAATTCGGATATTTTGAACTGGAAGAGCCAGGCAGGCCATTTATTCGAAGGCTTCCGTTCCGAATATTCACATGGGTATGCTTGGGGTGCCAGAACTGATTTCCATTAGAATAAAAATGATGGGTGGATTGATGGCACAGCGGCGAACCGGAATTACCCGAATTCTTGCTCATTACCCAGAAGACAGTCCGGATATCTTTGATTTCCTTAAATTCATGGTAGTCATTGCTTTTAGAAGTGTATTTTAGGGTCTGCAATCCGCTGGATTGATGAGGTTCTAATTTCGGGGAACCATGCTTCTTTCCATGGTTGCGGTTTCCACTTTTATCCATCCAGTCAACTGCTTTTTGTTTCTGCTCGCTGGCATCCAGCCAAAGGGAGGGCTTAAGGGAAAGAATATCCAGGTTTGTTTCCGCTTTTGCTAAGGGTGGAATGATTTTCGAAAAGAAAGTGGCATTTCCCATCTTTTCGAATTTCACCTGTTTTTTCCAATCAGCAAATGCCGGTCGGGCATCCTCAGAGCTAAGAATATTTTCAAGTTTCTTTTCTGCATCCCTTATTTTATCATCGCTCGGAAGATCGCCGAGTTCCAAAGTTGGAGTGGGGACAGATCCGGTAAAAAAGGAGTAGAGCCCTGCTTCATCAATATTGTTAAAAAAGGCAGAGAGGGAAAAATAATCCTTCTGGGTGACCGGATCATATTTGTGGTCATGACAACGGGTGCATTCCATTGTCAGTCCCAAGAAAGCGGTCCCAAAAGTGTGGACGCGATCCGCGACATACTCGATCCGAAATTCTTCGGGTACGCTTCCGCCCTCCACCTTTTGGGGATGTAGCCGATTGAAGCAGGTGGCCAGAATTTGATCCCGACTAGCATTGGGAATTAAGTCTCCCGCGATTTGCTCGGTTACGAACTGATCATAAGGTTGATTCTTTAGGAAGGATTGAATCACCCAGTCCCGCCATGGCCATACATTCCTCGGGCGATCCACCTGATATCCATAGGTGTCCGAATAGCGTGCCACATCTAACCATTCGGATGTCATTCGCTCGGCATATTCATTGGTGTCGAGCAATCTATCTACCACCTTTTCGTAGGCATTAACGGATGAGTCCACCAAAAACTCTTCCAATTGTTCAATCGTGGGTGGAAGCCCGGTAATGTCATAGCTTACCCTCCTTAACCAGGTTGCCCTGTCAACCTCCACACTTGGTTCTAGGGTAGAATTTACTAGGCCTTGGGCAATGAAATGATCAATTTCATTTCGCGGATTCGGATGGTTACTTTTGGGAACCTTAACCGATTCCGGAAGTGGTTGAAAAGACCAGTGCTGTTCATATTTTCCACCCTCTTTGATCCATCGATCGATCAGCTCTTTTTCCGTTTTACTCAGCGGATGCTTGCTGTCCGGGGGAGGCATGACATCGATTGGGTCATCACTGTGAATCCGCCAGTGAATTTCTGACTTTTCCAAATTCCCCGGGGTCAGTCCCGCAAATCCATTATGCTCCTTAATTGCCTCCTCAAAGGAATCAATTCGAAAGTCAGACTTTTGATTCTTTGCATCCGGTCCATGGCATTTGTAGCACTTGTCGGAGAGGATCGGACGAATTTCCCGGTTGAAGTCCACTTTTCCCACCGCCAATGATACGGCGAACAAGAACCCAAGTGATGGGATTAGAAAGGAATCAACGAGTTTCAAAGCAGATACGGGAGAATAGGATGGATGAAAGAGATGATCTAATCAATAGAACCAGACTTTTGATTCAAGACAAACGATTCCTTTACTTGTTCTGATACTCCGGGTTTACCCGGGGGAGCTTGGCTCCGTCCTGCTTCAATCTTTTAAGCAATTCGTTTTCCAGTTTTTTTACCAGTCCGAGTTTGATCTCCGCCAAATTGTTGGCTTCAGCCAGATCATTCTTCAAATCGTAGAGTTCGTAAATTCCCTCCCAGAACTTGATCAGTTTATAATCCCCCTTTCGGATGATCGAGTAAGGACCTGGAGCATGCCGATAGTGAGGGAAGTGCCAGATTAGGGTCTTTCGATCCGGAGCATTCTTTCCGCCATTCTTTAAATGGGTATCTAGGGAAAGCCCGTCTATCGGTCGATCTTTGGGCAAATCCGTACCGGTTGCTTCCATTATAGTTGGAAATAAATCGATTGAGGAAATCGGAAAGTCTGAAGTTTTACCGCCTGGAATCTTACTTGGCCAACGGACCAGAAAAGGTACCCTGATACCTCCCTCATAGCAGTATCCTTTTCCACTTCTCAGAGGAGCGTTTTCGGTGGGGCTACCATTTCGGTCAAGTCCACCATTGTCACTTGTAAATATAATTAGGGTATTTTGGTCGATCCCATGCTTTTCTAATTCTGCCAACATTTCCCGCATACAGTCATCGATCGATTCCACCATGGCCGCATACTTCCGGTTTGTTTCCGCCATTCCATCCTTGAATTTGTACTTATCTGCGACTTCCTGGATCGCCTGAATGGGAGTGTGCACCGCATAGTGAGAAACCTGGATGAAAAATGGCTGATCTTTCCACTGTTGGATCAATTTTACCGCTTCATCCGCTTCCCGGTGGGTTAAGTATTCACCCGGTTTTCTACCGGGTAATTTATGGATTCCAGCCCGAATGGTTGGGTGCTTATGTTTGGGGTTGTTGTAGGGATCAAAAAAGGAAGGAGGCTGTCCGTAATCACATCCACCAAAATTTTCATCGTATCCCTGCTTTTCCGGGTACCATGCTTCATCTCCCAGATGCCACTTTCCAATATAGGCGGTTTTGTAACCATTCTTTCTTAGATTCTCAGCCAGAGTGATTTCAGAACTTTCCATCCAGTACGGGTTTGGCGGGCAAAGAAGCTTTCTGTTTTTTCCACCGACATATTCAGTAGGATTTTGATCCGGCGTGCCCAGTCCACCGCGTTGAAAGAGTGAACGGATCCAGTCAGTAACCCCCAAACGGTGCGGGTAGCGCCCGGTCTGAACTGCCGCACGGGTAGGGGAGCAAACTGCACAGGCGGCATACCCGTTTGTAAAGCGAATGCCCTCATTGGCCAGACGGTCCACATTCGGGGTCCGGTAAAAGTCCGATCCCTGACAACTTAAATCCATCCATCCCATATCATCCACTAGGACAAGGATGACATTCGGTCTTTCCTTAGCGGACAAAAATATCTGGCAGAACAATAGAGCGGAAATCAAAAGGCTGTATTTCATGTCATATGAACTAGCCTTCCATCGGGTTTGGTGCAAGCACAGGGTTACTCATCCGAATAGAGAATAATTCTTAGACTTGTTAATCTTACAAGTTAGAGGATTAACAAAAACAAGTAAGTCCTAAATAAGATTAACTCCAAAGGCTCATGGCGAGTTGCCCCCTTCCGCGCTGTTGCACTGATTTTTTCACCTCGCAAAGTTGCGAAAAATTAAAATATTAAATCGCCGAGCCGGATAAAGGTGCTTTCCTCAAAACCTACAGCCTGCTTGATGAATACATCTCGTTCGAGAGGATTTTTTATCTTTCGTGATTCGGAATAATCAGAGTTACTTAGAAGCTTTCCAAGCCATGGACCGAATCCACCAACAGGAATAGGGAAATCGCTTCCGTGAATCACCCTTGATTGAATTCTGGGATCAAGCAGGGCGGAGATCGTACGCCAACGGTTTGGACTCGCGAGGGCACTGTTGTCCGTAAAAAGATTGGGGAATTCCCCCATCATCTTTAGTAAATCCTTGGTATAGTCCGGATCCCAGAGTCCGGATTTTCCTGCCCCGTGTGCCGCAATCACCTTTACCCCGCATTCAAGCGGAAGGCGAAGAACCCGGGGGTCGGCAAATTTTGCATTAAGCACCGGCACCGAAAATTCCCCTCCCGTATGAGCAAGGAAGGGAAGGCCAAGCTTGGCAAGTTTTTCCCAAAAGGAACCATATTGGGAATCCGAGCAGTCAACATCGTGGCAGTTCGGGAGTAGTTTGAGCACTTTGGCTCCCTGTTCCGCAGAGCGTTCGAGTTCCTCGATTGCATCCTTGCGGGCGGGATGGATGGAACAGGCAGGAATGATTTCAGGAAATTTTCGGGCCAAGTTTAAAACATGGTCGTTTGGAACATAGAATTTTGCCTCGGCTTTCCGGCAATTCCCATCGGGGTCGTAGGGATAATCCATCGCCAAGAGGAGAATGGCATCAAGGGAAGAGTCTTGAATTAGTTTGATCAGTTTTTCTTCATACGCGTGATCCACTCCAAGTTTTTGACTCATTCGGTAAATACCAGCTTGAGACTTGACGATTGGTTCGAACAGGCGATCACCCAAATTTCGGCGTAGCCAACAGCCGGATCCGTTTGATCCGTCTCCGACGAAGTGAACATGTCCGTCGATTCTCATGGGATGGAAGTTTTCATTGATTGCAAATGCCGGACCGATGGTAGAGACAGAGCAATCAGTAAAATGATCATACCGATTAATTGTTGTAGTCCGATAGATTCATGCAAAAACATCCAAGCCAAAAAGGTGGCCCCGACTGGTTCGCCCAATAGGGAAAGAGCAACCATTCTTGCGTCCATCCAGCGAATGCACAAATTGTAAATACCGTGTCCCATCACCTGTGAGACGATCGCTAGGGCGATCAAAAAAATCCAGTCTGAACTTTGAACCGATGAAGGACCTGATTGAACCAACCAGAGGAACAGCCATAGAAAAGCCACGGATGAACCGTAGCAAAGGAGTAAAAAGGAGGAAAAAGAGATTCGATCCTTCACTCCCTGGGCGAGAAGCAGATAGACCGCCATACAGACCGCACCGATCAGGGCCATTCCATCTCCCCAGAAATTGATTCCATTTTCTCCTGTTTTATATCCGGTTAGAATACCCACTCCCAGAATTCCAAGCAGGCAAGAGATCCAGAAGAGCGGACTAGATGGTTTCTTTCTCAAGAATATTAGTGCAATCAATCCGGTCCATAGAGAACTGGTGGTAACCAGACATACGCTATTGGCTACGCTAGTATGATCGAGCGAGTGAATCCAGGTGGCAAAATGCAGGGCCAGGAATCCACCGGCAATTCCGATGAGAAGAAAGGATCGAAATGGAATCGATGACCATTCCCGAGAGATCTTGAGGATCCCAAAGGGGGAGATAAGAATCCAGGCAAAGGTCATCCGGTAGGCAGCAGTGGTTAAGGGATCGGTACTGGAAATCCGTGCAAACAGGGCACCGGTTGAAACGCAGACAACACCCAACAAAAGAAGCCATCCGAGCACAAAAGGACTGTTTGGGGAATACCTCAATGTTTTAGCCCCATATCGGTCAGTTCCTTAATTCCCTGTTCTTTCTTCCAGACCTTCCAGTTTGCTAGGCATTTTATAGATGTTCGGGGAATTCGAGAGATCCCGATGCTCAGCATGCAAAAAAGAACTGCACTGATTAGACTACCAAGGGACAGAGGAAAAATAATTAGGGAGCAGATGACCCCAGTCCCACCGATTAGCATTCCAAGCAAAGTGAAGAAGGCGGCAATTCTCCTGCAATGACTAAGATAATGCATCTGTTGCTCACAATCAATGCAATGAGGGGATTCGATATTTTCAGCGTAAGTGCCGCCATCTAGGTTTGCCCGTGGGAAGGCATCCCATTTTCTCCGGTAATCGGTGTAGGATCGACAGGTGGAACACCAAGGTTCCTCAGTTTTTTTAGGAGGGTTGAGAGATTCGATATCTTCGGCTTCCTCCTCCATTTAATTACTCAAATTCGAAATCTTCTTCCATGTCGTCCAAGTCACCCTTCTCAATGGAAGCTGGCAGGATCGTTAGGACCGCCTTGACTAGTTTTAGAATTTGGGAAAGTGAATTTTCGTTCTTGTCTGAAAAGACCAATTTCATTGCTCCGGAACCGGATGGGGTCGAACTATTTGAAAATATTTCAAGATGAGAGATTCCACGAATTAATTCCACAGGTCCATCCGGAGGAATGGGGAGATCCATATCTAAAATCGGAGCGACATTAATTCTCAAGACGAAATCATTGGTCTGGAAAATTTCCCTGCCTGCTCCATTGACCGGATTCTCTACCGAACCAGACTGAGTTGCGGCCAGATGTTCCTTACTGGCAATAATTAGGAAATTATCTTTTTCAGTGATTGAAATACCCTGCATCATTGCAAAGCCCAATCCCATGGCTAAAGGAGGAGCGGCTTTTAATTTAAGCCATTTTTCTGGTTCAATGGATGCGGCCACAATAAATTCCGGTTTGGGCATGGCAGCCATCATCATCGCTCCCGGGTTCACTCCTGAAGCGGGGCCTGCACCTGGGAATCCACCGTCTTCCATTTCAGGGTCTCCAAACGGGTCGGAACCACCAGGTGGGGGAAGGTCACCCTCACCAAAAGGGTTGGAATCTCCCGCGGCATCCATCGGGGCTTCTGGAAATCCTCCAATTCCAGCTTTAGGGTCAGGCATTTTTACATCCGTCAGAGAAATCATCAGTTCACCCGTAAATGCATTGATAGCATCATTTATGGTTAATCCGCCCAATTCGGGAATTGTCTCGTCTAGATCGACATCCATATTTAGTTCTTTACTAAATTCCGGCAGGATTTCCCTTTGAGTGAAATCAATCATTTTCATCATATTCACTGCAAATCCCATAGTGAAGACCGCGTCCGATGGGGTAAGAGAAAGGATTTTATCGGAAAATTTACCGTTTCCGTAGACCATTTCCTCATTTGGGGCTTCAAATTCCATAGCCATAACCATCTCTCCCTTATCAAAATTCAGGGTCAAATTCCCGTGCCCACCCTGGTAAATCTCGAAATCAGTTCTACCAAGATTTGCATCGATAGCCCCATAAATCTCGTCTCCCCCGAACCATAGACTGAAGTCGTTTTGATCTTTGGAGATTTTTGCAAATGAACTCTCCGAAGTTAGAAGACTGTCGGATCCGTCTGCCTGAATGAAGGTTTCAATCATTGGCTCGATCTCTTCGAGCTTGTTAGGATCGGATCCAATAAGGATGAAAAAGTCAGGACCAAGACCCATGCCAAATGCTCCTTCCTTGTCAATTTTTGGAAAAAGGTGATATCCATCCTTTTCGATTGCTTTGTCCAGTCCAGCAAGTAACTCAACCGTATTGATAAATTTTTCCCGGTCGGATAATTTTCCGGCCATTCCAAAGAAGGGTGAAACATCTTTCTCTTCAATTGCAACAACATGAATCTGGAGAGGTTCCGAAAGGTCCAATCCCAGTGACGTTGGATCATCTATCGCTTTACCCGCCATTGGTGGCAATTCTGGA
This sequence comes from Verrucomicrobiota bacterium, assembly GCA_036127675.1. Classification (GTDB taxonomy): domain Bacteria; phylum Verrucomicrobiota; class Verrucomicrobiia; order Opitutales; family Seribacteraceae; genus Seribacter. The sequence goes on along the minus strand of JAYYRA010000008.1, from coordinate 1,114 downwards.
GGGAGCAAGGAGGTAATATCTTTTCGTCCCTTTTCCAATAAATCATTGATCCGAATGAGCAGGACCGCTCCGGCATCGGATGGGATTCGTTCGATTAAGGGAGTGTCCGGAATGGATGGGGTATTCGATGCAGACTCGGAATCATCCAAAGAAATTTCTTCGGATGTGTCGGGCTCTACTTCTTTATTTGCGTCTGCAAGTTGAGTCTCCGCTTCTTTCGTCTCGTCATCACCGGAAAAAATCCACCAGCAAAGCCCGATGATTACGATAATCAAGTTTACTCCGATTGCCCCGTAAAGATAGAGTCTTTTTCGTCCGCTGGTTTTCTTACCGCTAGGAGCGGTTTGTTGGGAACTCTGGGCAGTTGATGGATTGGTTTGAACGGTTTTACTCTTGGTCGGTGCGGGATTCTGGTTTTGCGGGGAGCTTTGTGCCGGAGTCATCCCAGGTACCTGAGCGACGGGGATCCAGTTTTGTCCGTCGTGGCAAGCTTGATCCTGTAAGGAAAAAGATCCCTGTTGGAGATATTCTTTGAGTTGATCGAGGGTGTACGGTCCGTAATTTGTGCCGTCTTTGTGGACATAGATATTCATAGGGAGTCGGGCTGGTTATTATTTCAGAAAATTAAAAAAGAAAAAAATTCAACGAGCAAGGGTTAAGATTTTTCCACAAGTAGAATTTTCGACGATTTCGGTCGAGTTGATGGGGATTTGAGATATGGTTTGGAAAATGTATTACAAGACTTAATGGCCTGCACCTTTAACTGAATGAAGGATCGCATCAGTTCGGCTCTAAAGCAAAATCTGGTTCCCGGAATCGTTCTCTGGGTGTTTGGACTGTGCGTGGTTTCATCCTATTATTATCTGGATTTTACTCATGGGTGGTTTAATGAGATCATCGGTTTAAAACAGGTACATGGTTACGCGTATTCTGCAGCTTCCACCGCGATTTTCGGCGGTTTGATTCCCTTCATTTTTATGCGTTTAAGCGGACGGGAAACCGGAGGAAACCCTTGGTTTTTGGGTGGAGTTTTTGTCTCATACTGGGGACTAAGGGGGATGGATGTGGATGCATTCTATCGTTTGCAGGCATGGATTTTTGGTACAGGAGTCGA
>JAYYRA010000007.1:0-15497 GCA_036127675.1 Verrucomicrobiota bacterium | reverse complement strand
GGATCGGCTGATGTTGTTTCCATAACATCAAATGTCACAGGCATCAACTTCATCTTGGAATCCCGTCCGACGGCGACGGTTACGATTAAGTTGTTGGATGCCAATACATCTGAGCCGGTGAAATATGCTTGGTTTGACTTCTTTGATGCAGAGGATGAGTTTGCCCCTATTGTTTTTCCACACTTGGGAATGATTGATTTTGAATCGCCTTCCTTTGACGGAACTTACACATTGAGCGTTCCAGGAGGAAGTTATAAATTGGAACTGGCTTCGCCTGAGTACAAGGAAGTGTATCAAATACTTGATGAATCAGGAAATACTGCGTGGGAGACCTCGGAATGGGAGAATGGAGCTACGATTACTTTAATCGATGGAAACACCACCGATTTGGGAACTGTTAATCTGGAGGCCAACGGGTTTTCTGATGCCGAATTTTACGGATTTGGTTGGTTGGATGAAGGAGAGGATTTATCGGGAGGTGCCACCATTACTGGAACGGTAAAAACCTCTTCTGGAATTGGAGTTCCCAAAGCTCGTATCATTGCCCATACTGTTGATTATATTTTCTGGTTTGATCATGTACAGACCCGCTCAGACGGATCGTATGAATTAAAAAATCTTCCCGACGGTGAGTGGGTTGTATTTGCGGAACCACCGTTTGATTCGGAGAGCTTTCAAGGGTTTAGGGAATCCAATGCAACTGTAGTTTCTTTAGCCGATGGAGATACGGAGACTGTTAATCATGTGTTACAGGGATCAAATGTATTTGGACGGATTATGTTTCCAAAGAAAAATCATGCCACTGGTGTTACCAAGAACGAAGGGTTGGGTCATGCTTTTGTTTGGGCATATCGCGATGAGGACCAAGACGGTGAGCCGGACTGGGACGATGACATTCTTGCCGGAAATGCGATGCTTACGGAAGCCTTTGGAGAGACAGACAAAAACGGATTTTTCTCTTTTTACTTGGAAGAAGGCGGTAAGTATTCCATCCGGATTGATATACCTGGTCAATTATCCGCACTTGCTCCGGCTCCAATTGGATTCACGTTGAAGAATCCCAATGAGAGCATGAAGTTAGGAAACGCGATCAAGATAGACTGGAAATCGGATGTACGGGCAACTGCGTTTGATGTAGAGAGAAAGTCAGGAACCGAATCCTCATATAAAAGTTTATTTTCGGATGCCAATACGACGACAAAGCCGGGAGGGCAGGCTAAGACCTTTGTGGACCCGACTGTCAAGCCCGGTGAGAAGTACAACTACCGTGTAGTGGCTGAGACAGCCAACGGTCAGGTTACGCTTGATTCATCCAAAGTGCGTGTGTCTGAGCCGATCATTTATTTGGCACCTCCAAGTAAGACGATTACCGGATATGTTCTCGATGGAGACAATGCAGCGATCGCCGGTGCAGAAGTGGTGGCATGGCGTGAGGAAGGGGAGGGGTGGAGCTCCACATTCACTGAAGATGATGGTTCCTACGAACTCACTGCAGGCCCCGGCAAATGGGAGATTACAATCTATCGCCCTTATGATACAAAGGTCGATTGGATTTATGATTCAGCTCCTAAGAGGGTTAAGTTTGCAACTGGAGCAAACAAGGAAAGTAAAACCAAGAATTTTACAGTCTCCCGCATTGCTGGAGGAAAAATTACTGGAAGCATTAATCTTCCTAGTGGTGTTTCCGCCTCCGATCTTTCGAGCTATGTTTATATTGATGCCTTTGATCCCGAGGGTCGGGGTAATTGGGCTCAACCTGAATCTGACGGTAGCTTTGAAATTCCATTGCAACCTGGAGAGTATGAATTGTCTCTCTGGATTGATCCACAACTTCAGGGTTATGGAAGCCCTGCAGTCAAAATAGTGCGGGTTGGAAAAAGCTCGGTAAATGTTGGTGCGTTGGATCTCACCTCCCGAAATAAAACTCTTACAGGTAGCGTGAAAACAAGTGCTGGTGTTGCACTTCCTAATGTACATGTTTGGGGTTGGAGCGATCAAGGTGGATGGGTTTCAGATACCACTAATATAAATGGTGAATATTCTCTAGCAGTCTCTCCTGGACGTTGGGAAGTCGGTTATGATTTACCTGTGAATGAAGATGGTAGTTTGCCGCCTTATTTCGTTACTCCTCCCAAGAGGTTGAAGATTAAGGAAAGTGACGGTACACGAGAATTAGATTTCTTTGTAAAGTCAGCTGGTGCTACTGTAACCGGTATTGTATATGGTCCCGATGGTAGCCCTGTTTCAGATTTGAATGCTTGGGTTTATGCTCGTGAATTTACCTCTGATGGTGATACCTACAGGGATATATTAGCAGAAGTTCCACTTAGTTCTAAAGGAACCTTCACCTTCCCAGGTTTGCCGGGCGAATATTTAGTGGGAATTTGGCTGCCGCCCGGTTCTGACTACGGACACGCTGGCGAAAAATACTACAAAGTAGAAGTAGTAGACGGTACAACAACTTTAAAAGACAATAATGATGCTGTCGTCAGCCAGGCATCCTTTACTCTTTCTCAGAACGATTCCGTTGTTAAAGGTATTTTTAAACTCAGTGGACAAGCAGTTACTGGATTGACTGGTGAAGTCCATGCAATTCGTTTGGATGGCGATGGTTGGCAGTCCACTGCAATTGAGGACGATGGTAGTTATGAAATGGTTTTATCAGCTGGAAGTTGGGCAATAGATTACTACATCGAAGCTGATGTATCGGACCGTAAAATACCAAAATATCCTGCTGAACCTATTATATTAAAAACAAACTCTTCTTCCACTACGGAACAAGATTTTGCATTAGCGACTGCTACCGCTTCTATTGCAGGTACAGTGATTTACGATTCCAATAAATCTGCCGTTACTGAGTCATCTCTTTACGTTTGGGCTTTTCGTGAAGGCTCTGGAAATCTCAAGGAATATTGGAATGAGGTTGAAACCGACGAAAACGGATCATTCTCCATACCTGTTCTTCCGGGTGGAAAATATGAAGTAGGTGCGATCCTTTCTCAGGAACTTCGAGAGGATGGTTTCTTGGATTCACTGGTTGAAAAGACAGATCTTTCTTCTGGTAATGTAAGTGATCTAAATCTCACTATCACCAAACCAAGCAATCAAAATTACATCGCAGGTACCATTTTAGACATAAATGGCAGTGCGATTGCTGATGCAGTTGTCTACGCATGGTCTGATGATGGTCGTGAAGCATATGTTGAAACCGATGAGAATGGTAGTTACTCTCTTTTTGTACCCGACGGTGCTGTTTGGCATGTGGGTGCTGAATATGCCGAAATTGATGAAAATGGTTCGGAGAGATATTTCTCAACCGAATTTGAGGTAGATGTAGATTTGAAATCAAACGCCTCTAAGAGTGATTTATCATTAAATTTAGTAGCACCAGACTTTGAAGTTCCTGACGGTACTAGTGTGACTTTCGATCCAACAGTTGATTTTGTCACCAAACTGCCTGACGGGACCGAGCTTACCATTCCTGGTGGTGCGGCCAATGTTGATTCCAGTGTTACCGAAGTCCGAATAGTTATTACACCAACAGCAAAAGGGTTGTCTAAGAGTGCTGATGAAAAGCCGGCTGATTACGGTTACTCGATTGAACTTTTCGATAACAAAGGGAAGAAAGTCGAAGGTAACTTCAAAAAAGATGTTATTCTATCAATACCGGTTGACATTAATGCCTCGGTTGCCAAAGGCATGGACATCAACAATGTAGAGGCAATGTACTATTCCACCTCAAAAGATGCATGGGATAAGGCTAAGACCAGCACATGGGATAAGAATACTAGCACATTGACAATGACTACTGATCACTTCACCACCTTTGCTGCAGTTTCAACACCTGATATCTCCGATATAAGTTCTGGCTTGGCAAAGATTGAAGATGGTGCGAAAGGTGACTGGTACTCCTTGGATTGGTTAGGCTATTTCTATGATGCTTCGGGAGGATGGATTTATCATGTAGAACTTGGATGGCTTTATGCAGAGGAAGGCGAAAATGGCAATTATTGGTTGTATGATAGCAAACTTGGCTGGCTTTGGACTGGATCTGCCTACTTTGATAGTACAAAATCAGACAAAGCTTATTTATATTCTGTTAGTGAGAGTGGCTGGCTTTTCTTTGAATATTCTGGTGGTGAAAGAAAATTCTATTCCTACACCAACACGAATTGGACAACTCCAGACCAATAAACTTGTAACTTATATACTTGCTTAAACATCTTTTCCTATACTACTTTTAAAAACTAAAATGAAAGCCCTAGTTGTAACCTCACTATTCTTATTTCTATACTCCATTGTATCAGCCCAAGCACCTGCAACATGGAGCCAAAGCAGTACTTACTCTCAAGGTGACTTGGTCATTAATGGTACAACCACTTACCAGGCATCACAGGATGTTCCAGCCAACACTGAGATAACTAACACAACTTATTGGTCAACTCTAGACAGCCAAGTTCCGACAGAAACTCCTTCCGGTGCAGATTCCCTTACGACACCTGACGCCAGCGAAGTTGAAAATCTAACTGTTCCTGATTCTAACAGCAGCGGTACAGACGACCCTGATTTGCCCAACGCAGGTAGTACGGATGTTGTATTACGAGGTATTTCAACAGCTGGCTACATCTCAAGTTCATCTAAACTTAGTGGAGGCTTCACTATATCTGGTGGATCGATGTCAGTTCTTGCTACTGGTAAAGGTGGTAAGGAGTATCTGTCTACTGGTTCTCTTCAAGATACCCTGAATAATCCAAGCATGTCTTTATTGTCACTTGGTAACTCAACACCTCTACATACAAACGCTGACTGGTCTACTGGTTCTCATGTATCTGAACTTACAGCAACCAACTTTTTTGCTAATTATGAGTCAGACGACTCAGGATTGTATGTAACCTTAGCTGCTGGTAGTTATTTAGCTGATATTTCTTCTAGTGATGGAGATGCTGGCGGTTCATTAGTTGAAGTGTATAATAACTACCAGTACTTCGATAACACTTATGCTGATGCTAAGCTAACCGGTATATCAACCAATGGAATCGTAAACAATGGTACAGAACCTGGCCAAAGAATGAGTGCAGCAGTCACAATTGGAAACACAGCTGGTACAACAGCATCTACGAAAAGAATCATCATTATGGCCAAGTATTCTCTTGGCGTGACTTCTGACCATTTGGAAGACCCGAAACTTGAAGTTAGAGACTCTTCAGGGTCCGTAATTGCATCTAATGACGACTGGAGCTCAAATGCTGCATCAGTCAAAACAGCCATAACCACAACTGGATTAATGAATGGATACAGAGACAAGGATGCAGCAATTATCTTGAGTGTGAATTCGGGTAGCTACTTCGTTGATGTCTATTCTCAGGATGGTGATTCGGGAGGAGCTTTGGTAGAAGTTTACGATCTTGATCTTCTCGAAAGCATATATGGCTGGAATCTCGGCAATTAGATAAATATATTTATAGAATTTTAAAGGTACAAGATACTCTGGAGTGCCTTATGTGCCATGGGACTCTTCAGTCCTTACTCTTTTGAGGTCAATGGCAAATAGCTATGTCTATTTAAACGATGTTTAAGCCTTTTTGATTCCTACTAACTCTACAGCAGGACAAAATTTTGAAAAACTAGTTAATTGAGCTTCAAAATTTCCCATAATTTCAACATCTAATTCTGCAATTAAATTACAGAAGTCTCCTATACTTTCCCTCAGTTCAAGAAACTTTTTTTGAGTGGATTGTTTAAAGTTTGAATCTACGATGAATTGATTAAGATCTGCAAGAATATGACCTAGTTGGGAAATGTTTGAATGTTTACTTGGTTTACAATGAACGACTTCAAAAGAATTAAAAACTCTCTTTAAACCAGAGGTTGTCATGTTAAAAAAGTGATTAGGGTAACCATGGAGGTGTTGCATAAAAGCAGTTAGTGTAAAAACTTTCCCACCTGGTTTTAAAACTCGATAAATCTCTTCAGCTGCTACCCATGGTGAATGGAGATGCTCAAATACAGCGAGTGAATAGACATAACCAAAGGTATCATCCTCAAAAGGTAGCGAATGAGCATCTGCTATGCAATGTAAGTCTGTCGAGTAGAGGTAAGCGTCAGTCTTAATCAATTTAGGATTATCGCATTTGTCTACTCCTGCACCCAATTCAAGGACAAATTCGTTTGAACTTAATGCTTCTCGAATTAGGGGTATATCTAAATCATATGAATCCTGCCTTGGTAACAATTGAGCTTCCTCTAAGAAATTAATTTTTTCTTCTTCGTCGAGACCACCTCTCATGTTCGGAACGCCCTCTATTGTCTTAAACCCAGAAGATAACACAGATGAATGATTCTCATAGACAAATTGACCATTATCGAAGAATCCAATCGTTTTTTTTGAAAAAGGACATATTAATTTGGGATTTCGCATAAAATTAAGTTTTTACTTTGTTAACGCGGCAAGCTAAACGAGCTAGATTAGATCCAAGATTAACCTTAATAGAATAGGTTAACTCAAATAACGAAAATTCATGATTTTCAAGTAACCATCTTATGTCAGTAATTACACTCTTCGACACCGATAAACAAAAACGAGGAATTGACACAGATAAATCATAATCGAAATATTTCTTAAAAAATCTTACTTCAATCGAAGTTCTTTCAAAAGTTTCCATTAAACCATAATCATGCGAATGATATACAACAGAATCTTTTTGATAAGAAGTTTTGAAACCCTTTTCCAGTACAATCTTTGCCCATGTTTGATCCTCCCCAAATAAAACATCTGGAAATGGATTGGATGCCCATACACTTTTTTTTATTGCTGAATTGTTATTTGAAAAAAAATGTAATTTTTGACGGATTTTTTCATTTTCATTATATTCACCGGAATCGAAAATTTCCCTTATTGTTAAATCCTCCATTTTTAGAAAATGGTTTTTGATGTCCCTTTTTAAAAGAACAGAATGGCTTTTGTAAGCTTCGTGCCTGCCAAAGACTCCTGCAATTTTTGAATCAGTTTCGAAAGGAAAAATTAAGTTACTTAACCATGTATTATTTACAGGAATTGCATCCTGGGTCAGGAGAGCAATGATTTCACCAGTACAATTTTGTATTGCTTTGTTTCTAGAATGACCATGTTTAAAGTCTTTTTGTTTAATTGAAATAATTTTATGCGAGATGTGACTCTCCTTAAGCATTCTTTTAATTTCTATTATTGAGCCGTCGTTTGATTCAGAATCAATAATTACAATTTCAAAAGGACATCCTACTTTTTGTGCTAAAACAGAGGAGATACAACTAATTAGGTTTTTCCCTCCATTAAATGTAGGAATTACGACGCTAACTTTCATTTATTTTCATCAATTTAGTAACTCAGTCTTAATAATATATTCTATCTTTCTTACACTATCTTCCCATGATAATTCTTTTATATAATCAAGGCCTGTCTTTATTTGTTCATAGTTTGGATAAGCTAAAAAAAGAGACTCCAGGGAGTTTGCGATAGCTTGAGGCTTAGGTTCTGCAAAAATAACTGAACCGTCTGGATATGTTTGTCTGGTATTTTGACCATCAAACTCTAGAACTGGGATTCCACATGCCATCATCTCGAGAGGAACAAGCGAGTAATTTGTACCCGAAAAAACACAGCCAAAATCAGAGGATCTGTAAAGTTGTGCAAGATTTATTGGTGAGAGTACACCCTTGATCTCATATTCAAAAAAGGCAGAAACTGGTAGTTTTGTATCCCCAAAAAAACATACCTTAAACTCATACCCTTTTTGTTTAAGCAAATTTAAACCATAAATGACAACTTCAGACATTCTTCTTGGCGTGGCACTCCTGCAATAAACCGCAATCTGAAGAACTTTATTTTTCTGATTAGATTTTGTCGGGAAGAAAATGTTCTTATCAACTGCTAGCTCGAAAAATCCAGAAACATTACCGCCTTCAGACTTTATTTTACTAGCCAACCATTTACCTGCAGTTATGCAATTAAAGCCAAATAAATAAGTCTCTTTTGCCAAGAAGTAATAAGAACCGATTGGCATAAACTCAGGTTCATAATCTTGAACAAAGTAAAATCTTTTGGCAGGTGAGTCTATGCCCCGACTAAAGTAACATGTTTCGTAAGAAGTACTAATTATAGGATCTAAAGTATTGTCCAACTGACTGGGGTCGATAAGTATCTCAACACAAGAGTCTAATTTGAAGAAATGGGAGTTAATTACTTCCTTAGCTTTTTGTGCCGAGCCATGTTGTGTACTTCCGCAAATAAAAATTTTGGAAAAGTGTCCAAATTTTTCTAACCACATGATAGTTCGAAAGATCGTTGTATGACCACCAGATCCAACTCCGAAATCAGGAATCAACCAAATAGTTTTGAGACAGTTTTGGTCAAAGGATTTAACTCTTTTTGAACCAGACTTTTTTGAGTAAAGATCCTTAATTTCAAAAGGAGAAGAAATATTTTCTCTTTTTTGTTTTCTATTCTTTCTTGAATATGCAATAGCAATAGAATTTTTTTGATGATTAATCACTTTTGGAAAATCCTTAAATAACTTATCTTTATATCTCCTTAAAAAGCGAATTGGGCTAGTGATTTTCCATGACAAAGAATGTTGCATCCTAAGAATTTTGTCTTCTCTTTGAGCTAATTTTTCTTTTTGAGATTTTAATTCTTCAAGTGCATTGGTTCTTAATGCATTAACTTTTTCAATCTGATGCGTAAGATTAGTTATTTCATTTGTAAGTTTTGAATTCAGTGACTGTTCTTGTTGTAAAGAATCACTTATAAATTCATGTCGACTGGAAAAAGCTTTAAGAAAAATGCTCTTTATCTCAGCCTTGTTAGATATTTCTTGTAGTGTATCAAAAGTATCTTGATTGAGGTAAAAATTGTAATCTAATTTGCTGTGCACTAAGCGATTCAAATTCGTTTGCTTAAGTAAATTAATGAGCTTTACGGGAAATGTTATTTCTTCTGATATCCCTCTAACAAAAGGGTGTTTACAAAATTTTCCTGCTGAAAATTTACTTAATCTCAGCCAGTCTTCTTCATGGAAATGTGTATTAGTTGCAAATTCACAATCAATAATCCTAAAATCATTATTTGCATTAACTAATATATTCCTCGCGGCTAAATCGCCCTGTGACCATCGAATAGTCGGATTTGCTTTTTCGATCCATTTTGAAATTAAAGGAAAGACTTCTTTTTCTAAGATTTGAAAATCGACTTCTGTAAATAACTTGTTTTTTAGAATAATTTGGCAAAATTCTTTAAACTCTCCCTCCGCACATTCTCTTGAAGAAGGTTTTTCAAGATTTTGAAATATACTGTGAACTTTTTCTAAGATTTTAGTTACTTGACCTTCATCTATTTTACACTCGTTATACAAATCGTCGATCGCTTTGCCCTCAAAAAAATCTTGTCCGAATAAAGAATATCCATCTTTATTCTTTATAAACAATGGCTTGCATATGAAAGCTGGGATTGCTTCATAAAGTGCTTTAGTATTCTCATATTGATGTTCTAAGTCTGATCCATAAGTTAAGTGAATAGTTTTTCTATGAGGGGGATTTAGTTTGTAGAATCTTTTGCGTGCATAGTTTTTCTTTGAAGATGAGCGTAGTTCCTCCATACACTTTATTGAAGATTTCTTCTTAAGATCATTTGGCAGAAGAGAGAAAACGCTTTCTAGTGGTACTTTTGAAAGCCAACCATCCATTTTTAACATGCTTCGATGAAAAAGCTCGGAGCAAAGTAGTGAGCTAATTTCATTTCTGCTAGTGAATTGTACATAGAGTAAATATCATCTTGATTTTTTAGTTTTTTACCATTTGTTCCATCATGCTCATCTACATGTCCGCCATCCATAATGAACTTGTTTAATTCACATTTTTTATGATCGTTTGAAATAGGGAAAATTTTCTCGGGTAACTTGTAGTCAGGTAGGGCAGCAAAAAATCTAATCTTACAGAATCCTGCTTTCAAAAGTAGATTTTCATATTCTCGGAGACTGTATGTTAAGCTTTGAAGCTCATGATCTGTCTTTAGTTTGAATTTCATTTTTGCAAGTTCCTTGCTAAAGCATGAAATGAAAGGAAGCCCGGTATGGTCGTCATTCGCCCCTAGTAAGTATTTAAGACCAAGTCTATTTTCAATTCCAATAATTAGTTTACCTTCTTTAGTAAGGTTTCTTTTAATTTTCTTTAAAAATTCAAACTGAGCAGCTTCAGGTGCTGTTTTTTCAGTTGTAAAATTACCAACCCATTCGAGAACGCCGATGCTTAAAATTAAATCGAATTTTGTTTGAAATTCTACATCAAAATAATTTGAAGCCAAAAAAAACATACTTTCAGAAAGACCATCCTGTTTGGCAATAACTTCTATAAATTTTAATCTTTCCGGCGTAGGTTCAAGAGCACAAACGGTATTATTTTTAGCTAATGGAACAGAAAACTGACCCCAGCCAGCTCCAATATCTAACACAACTAGATTTTTTGCATCTAAAAATTCTTCTATAAATTTAGTGCGATTAGTGGATGTTACGATATTATTCAACCATGGATCAGAATCTGCAAACTTTTCATTTACAGCAGTTCGCCATTCTTTACCTTCATTAATTTCAGCAATTATTGATTTCAAATTATCTTCACCTGTATCACGATAGAGTTTTTGAGACTTAGGTAATTGAAAGTTTTCCCCCTTACGAAGGATAATTTCATCTCTGCCAATAGAGAACTTTATAGATGATAATTTTTTGATTTTTCTCTTATAAAAAAAGGCCCGGCTAGAGTATATAAATTTTTTAAATAATTCGCTGCCTCTCCTTTCCATGATTTATTGAGATGTGATGAAGATTCTCTTAAGAAGCAAAAGATACATCCTTCACTTCTACTTTTGAATAACAATTGGCGATACCAAAGGATCCATCTGTATTGATTACCTTTATTTCTAATGCATCGTATCTTCGATGAATAACTTGAAGATTTTCACCCCTAAAGCAGGTTACTCCGACGGAGATAAAGTAGTCTCCAGAACCTAAATTCGAGCGTTGTTGAAAGTTGACTTGAATTCGTACCCCTTTAACTAAGTCATCAACTTGTGCTTTTGAGAAGTGAGTGTTTTGACCATAAACCTGTTGACCTTTAGCGTCCTTGATGGTCATTGCGTAAATTGGTGCATGAATATTTTCTTTTGCATCAACAAGATATGAAACAGAAAACTCCTCTCCAGATCTTAAAACATTTGTTTCCTCATTTTGATTGTTGAAGAGCTTGACATCGTTAATTACAGCTTTTTGACCGCCATATGAAAATTCTTTAGAAGTCTCTGCTTCTAAAATCTGAGTTCTATTCAAACTACTTTTATTTTCAGCATTTATTTCATTCAATGATAAGATTTTAGAATATTCGTTAATTACATCAATTGATTTGCCTGATGCTAGTAAAGATCCCTGATGTAAAAGAATCGAATGCGAACATAACCTAGCAATGGAATTTAAATCATGTGAGACAAGAATTAAACTACCACCTTTATTTTTAAAATCTTCTAAATAAGTAAAACATTTTAATTGAAACCTCGCATCTCCTACTGCGAGTGCTTCGTCAATTATTAGAATTTCAGGATTTACTTGTACCAAAACGGCAAATGCTAATCTCAAGACCATTCCACTTGAGTATGTACTGACTGGTTGATGAAAAAAATCTCCAATTTCTGCAAAATTCTGAATGTTTTGTAATTTAGACTTTATTTCAAACTCAGTAAGTCCAAGAATTTTTCCGTTGATAATCACATTTTCTTTACCGGTAAAATCTGGATTAAATCCTGAGCCTAATTCTAGCAGTGCAGCCACTTTTCCCCTAACACAAACTTTTCCGGAAGATGGTTTAAGGGTACCAGCAATGATTTGCATTAGCGTGCTTTTGCCAGATCCATTGAGTCCAATGATTCCTAATGATTCGCCAATTTTTAAAGTAAGCGAAACATTCTTAAGTGCATGGAAAACTTTAGTGTCATTTTTTCTACTATTTTCACTACCCAAAAGAACACTAAAAAGTTTTTGTATTTTACTGTTTTGATTAGGAATTCTATCAGGGTTTTTATGGTATATCTTGCTTAAATTGTTTGTTTCTAGGCATAAACCTTCCTTAGGCATAGATTTCATTGATTCAACTACTATACTTTAATGAAGTAGTTGTAAAATAACTTTGAGTCATAAAATTAGAGTTGTCCGGTGAAATCCTTTGTACTTGGAAATAAAACTAATGTTTTAGTCTTTCTACATGTCACCGGAGCGATGGGTATTGTATTACTAGAGATGTTTCCGACTGTAGATATATATATCTGTCTGAAGAGTATTCAGATTGTCTAGCCAGTTATCTTTATGGTAATGAGGGGAAATGTATATTATTATTGGAAGTACGGGGTATGTTGGTTCTAAAATTTTTCACTTCCTTAAAGAAAATGGGTGGGAAGTTGTTGGAATTTCCCGATCTGAAATCGATTACTCCAGTCCCAAGATTTTGAAGGAATTCCTCAGGTCTAAAAAACCAAGATTTTTAATTAACGCAGCAGGCTACACGGGTAAGCCAAATGTAGATGCGTGTGAATTAGCAAAGGCGGATTGTTTAGATGGAAATGCGGTCTTACCCGGCACTATCCGACAAGTTTGCGAAGAATTAAATATCACATGGGGACATGTCTCAAGCGGATGTATTTTCTCTGGGAGAAGACCAGATGGAGGAGGGTGGACAGAGGATGATGATCCAAATTTTTCTTTTCGATCCCCGCCGTGCAGTTTTTACAGTGGATCTAAAGCACTAGGAGAGGAAGTGCTCGAAGGTGCTGAAAATTGTTACATTTGGAGATTACGAATTCCATTTAACCAAGAGAGTAACCCCAGGAACTACCTTCAAAAATTATTAAACTACGATTCTTTACTTGAGGCTGAAAATTCAGTTTCACATTTGGATGAATTTGTTCAAAAATGTGTTGAATGCCTCGAAAAAGAAGTTGAGCCCGATATTTACAACATGACTAATTCGGATTCAATTACCACCCGACAAGTTACAGATTGGATGGTAGAAGAAGGAGTCACGGATAAAGAATTTAAATTTTTTGAAAACGAAAATCATTTCATGGAAAATGCTGCCGGGACTCCTCGCTCAAACTGTGTGCTCGATACATCTAAGGCACAAAAAGCGGGTATTGGTATGAGACCCGTTGAAGAAGCGATTAGAGATTCTTTGCGGAAAATGGTAAGAGAGGTATCGGTTTGAACAATTTATTTGTTACCGGAGGTCTTGGATTCATTGGTTCCAATTTTATTCGTCTTCTCCTAAACAGTGGGGAATTCGAAACAATCATCAATTTTGATAAGCAGACATACGCTGGAAATCCTGAAAATCTGCAGGACTTGCAAGACCATGAGTCTTACAAATTTATAAAGGGAGATATTTGTGACCGAGAAAAAGTTTCCAGGGTTTTAGAAGAATGTAAAATTGATGGGATCGTCAATTTCGCTGCTGAAAGCCATGTTGACCGTTCGATCGATGGACCTGAACCTTTTGTGCAGACAAATGTTGTTGGAACATTACGGTTACTCGAAGCGAGCAAGGATTATATTTCGAATTCTGTCGAGGAGGTCAGAGATACCTTTCGTTTTTTGCATGTTTCCACCGATGAAGTCTATGGTTCTTTAAAAAAGGATGAACCTGCTTTTTGTGAGACTACCCCTTTCGCTCCGAACAGTCCATATTCAGCCTCTAAGGCTTCAGCCGATCATTTAGTTCGCTCTTATCATCATACATTTGGGTTACCTACGCTCACGACTAATTGCTCGAATAATTATGGGCCCTATCAGTTTCCTGAAAAGTTGATACCTTTGATGATTATGAATGCCAGCGAAGGCAAGAGTTTGCCAATCTATGGTGACGGTTCTAACATTCGTGACTGGTTGCATGTGGAAGATCATTGTACAGGAATCTTATCCGTTCTTCAGAAAGGTAGGATAGGGGAAACTTATTGTATTGGTGGTGCTTCAGAGAAAACTAATATGGAAGTCATTGATAAGCTTTGTGAAATTCTCGACCGCAAATTTCCCAAACGGACACCGCATAGTAAACTCAAGATATTCGTAAAAGATCGCCCGGGTCATGACCATAGATATGCAATTGATTTTTCGAAAATTAAGAATGAGCTCGATTGGGCTCCTTCTTTTTCGTTTGAGGAGGGAATGGAAAAGACAGTTGACTGGTATCTCAGCCATCAAGAATGGTGTGAAAATGTCACTTCTGGTAAATATCAAAGGGAGAGATTAGGTTCATCATGACGAATAGAAAAGGAATAGTTTTAGCCGGAGGTTCAGGTACGCGTCTCTATCCTCTTACCATAGCCGTTAGTAAGCAATTGATGCCGGTTTACGACAAACCCATGATTTACTACCCGATCTCCATCCTTATGCTCTCGGGTATTCGGGAAATTCTCATTATTTCCACCCCCAGAGATTTGCCTATGTTCAAAGAATTGCTTGGGGATGGTTCCAGGTTTGGAGTATCATTTTCATACGAAGAGCAACCCTCTCCCGATGGTTTGGCTCAGGCTTTAGTCATAGGAGAAAATTTTCTTGGTGATAGTCCATCGACACTAATTCTTGGTGACAATATTTTTTATGGGCACGAGTTGGAAAAGACTCTACATGATGCAAATTCTCGAGAGAAGGGTGCCACTATTTTTGGCTATCATGTTGCGGATCCTGAAAATTACGGAGTTGTTGAGTTTGATGAGTCAGGAAAAGTCGCGTCAATTGAAGAAAAGCCTATTTCGCCTAAATCCAGCTACGCTATTCCCGGACTGTATTTTTACGATAACCAAGCATCCAATATTGCAAAAGAACTTAAGCCATCCCCAAGGGGAGAACTGGAGATCACGGATTTGAATCGGCTTTATCTTGAGTCTGGACAGCTTGCAGTGGAGGTAATGGGAAGAGGTACTGCATGGCTTGACACGGGAAGCCACGATAACCTTTCGTCAGCATCTGATTTTGTAAAAGTAATAGAAAAAAGACAGGGTCTTAAAATTGCATGTTTAGAAGAAATAGCACTTTACAAAGGATGGATGAAAGTTGCTCAGTTAGAGAAATCTGCCACAGCTCACGGCTCTTCTTCTTATGGAAAATATTTAAAGTCTTTACTTTCTCGTTCCACAAAAATTTGAATACATATCATTTCATCATGATGGGTTGATGAAAAAACTTGATTCAGAGTCCTCGGTATGTTGGAATATAAATATGCCCAAATCATTTATTTTCTCTTCTGAATCCGTTGGTGAAGGTCATCCTGACAAAGTTTCAGATTCTATATCTGACAGCATACTGGATGCTTGCCTAGAACAAGATCCACAGAGTCGTGTTGCTTGCGAAACATTGGTAAAAAGTAATTGCGTGACCATTGCAGGTGAAATTACTACTGCGGCTAAGTTTGATTATGAGGAAGTTGTTCGTGCA
>JAYYRA010000006.1:0-23080 GCA_036127675.1 Verrucomicrobiota bacterium | reverse complement strand
CTGATCAAAAATCGCCCGTAATTCCTTCTCTTCCTTTCCGTTTCTTTTTTCCTTCGCTAAAAGTTCTTGTCGTCTTTGGTTCTCCGCTTCACCTTTCTTCACTCCATCCTTGGAAAGAGAGAAACGTGGACGCCCCACATTGCGCCCTCCCCCATAGAGATGTTTCATTTCGATCAGTAATTTGGAGTCCTTGCTTAGTAAGAGTGGCTCAGAAAATTCCGCCTGTACCCAATGGGCCTTTCCAAATTCAGGAGCGATTGCCCATCCATTACGGGTATCCAAATCTCCATCAAACAATTGCCCGGGTAAAAATCCCCCCTGATTAAAATCAGCGACCACCCTCCCAAAAACCAACGGCTTGGATGCCCCATCCAATTTTACGATCATTTCCGTAAGTACGAAATTGGGATTAGCATTGGTGGTGTTTCTACCAGGTCCATTTTGTTTCATCGACTTATGGAGCATGGTTTCCATTTGAAATGATTTCCAGATGCCTGCAGGGACGAACACTTCAATTTGATAGGTGGATTTGTCTCCGGGTTTCCCCTCCGCCAACAGGCTGCCATCCTTAACAATTCGTAAATTTTCACCACCATCGGAAACTGCCTTGGTTGGAGTGAGCACCTGCCAGGCAGGTTCCTTCTCTTTGGTTACTTCCAATTTTTGCTGAGTCCACTTCTTGTAATTCCGATTCGCTTCCTTTTGCATCGTGGCAAGCTCCTCTTTTTTTTCCTCAAGCTCAGCATTTAGAGAATCCCGTTGTTTTTGTTTATCCACAGGAAGAGGAAGTTCCATCTTCGGTCCCCAGAAATCAAATGACACACCCTTCCCGCTCTTATTCTCTACTTCAAGAGGAGTGTTATTAAAGAAAGCAAACATTTGAAAGTACTCCTCTTGGGAGAAGGGATCGTATTTATGACTATGGCACTGGGCACATTCCATAGTGGTCCCCAGCCAGGTGGTGCCTGTGGCATTTACTCGGTCCACCACCTGATTTACCCGGTTCTCCTCGGGATGAACACCCGCTTCTACATTGCAAGTGGGTGTCCGGTGAAAGCCAGTGGCAATCTTTTGATCGATAGTGGCATCGGGGAGTAAGTCACCGGCAATCTGTTCGATGGTAAACTGGTCGAAGGGCATATCCTGATTGAGGGCATTGATCACCCAGTCACGAAATGCCCAACTGTCCCGTAATTGATCCGCCTGAAAACCATTTGAATCTGCATACCTAGCAAGATCCAGCCATTGGCGTGCCCAGTGCTCGCCGTATCGAGGTGAGGCAAGCAGGCGGTCGACCACTTTCTCTCTAGCCTTGGGCGAATTGTCCTGCATGAAATTCTCGAATTCTTCAAGGGTTGGGGGTAAACCAGTGAGACCTAGACTTACTCGGCGAATCCACTTTTCTTTTTTTGCAGGTTCACTGGGCACCCACTCCTTTTGCTCCAACTTTGAAAGAATAAATTGATCGACCGGTGTCCTTACAAAATTCTTATTTTCCACTCTGGGTAAATCAGGTCTCTGCGGAACCACATAGGCCCAGTGTTTTGCATAGTTAGCACCGGAAGAGATCCATTGGCGGAGAAGTTTAATCTGTTCAGGCTTTAACGCATCACCTTTGGGTGGCATCCGATCTTCCATATCAGAGGAAACAATTCTGTAAAGAATCTCACTCTCCTCCAGGTCACCCGGAGCAATGGCCGGAAATCCAGACTCCCCCCCCTTATAAGCAAATTCAGCAAAGTCTAGGCGTAAGCCACCCTGGGGATCGTCCAGTCCATGGCAGGCAAAGCAGTGCTCTGAAAGAATTGGACGGATCTGGCGATTAAAATCAATATTTGCCAGTAACAATCCGGGCAGTAACAGAAAAGTGACCAATCTTCGCTTCATATCCGATAATTTAATTTCTATTTGATTATCTGGGTGCAGAACCTGGAGGTCCACCACGCGGACGCCTTCCAGGCTCAGTAGATGGTGGTCTTGCCGAGTCTGATTGAGCATCTCTTGATTGTGCCGCTATAATCCTCTCCACATCGGCTTCCGCCCTCTTTCGTCTTTCTTCATCCACGATTGACTGGGCCCAGGTCATAGCAGAATCCGGATCCTTGCGAGCTATCTCTCTCACAAACCTTTGAATGGGTTCATCCATCAGTTCGCCAGAGGGAAACTGATTCAACCATTCAGCAGTAGCGGTTGGATCTTTCCTTGCCCATTGGGTTACCACCTCTTCCATACTCTCAGAACGAGCCTCTCCCTCAGGCATTTGAGACACCCATTCGGCTGCCTCCACAGGGCTTTCCCTCGCCCAACGCTCAGCGACATCCTCACTAACTTGGACTTTTACTTCGGACTCCTCCATTTTCTCCACCCACTGAACGGCCCGGCCAAGATCATCTTTGGCGATTTTCTTGGCGATTTCCCCAAAAGCAAAATTCTGAATAGAACCTTCTGGTAGGTTATCCGCAAAATGAATCGCCACATCTTCTCCCATCTGCCAGGTCTTCTCCACGAGAATTGAAGCGGCACGCCCTCGAACCCGTCCGTAGGGAAGTGCGGTCATTAGTTCGGAAGCTCCAAGCAGATCATTTTCTGACATTCCGCTAATGATACCGATATAATATGGATTTTCCTCCCCTTCAAAATTTTCCTTTGCCCAAGCGATTGCTCCAGCAGAGTCGTATCGGGCCCATGAATCTAGAACTGAACCGGTACCAAGCCTCTGATCAAAGCCATCCAGTTTTTGAGCCCATTCCAGGGCGGATTGAGGGTCTGACTGCCCCCAACTGTAAGCGAGCATTCGGAGTTCGCTGAAACGCTGCGGTCCTTCCGGCAGCTTTTCATAAATCCCTCTGGCCTGTTCGATACTCTGAGGTGTGCCATCCTCCAAGAGTTGAGCAAATGCCAAAAGGCGCACAACAGGATTGGAAGATTTGATTCTGTCCTGAAAATCGGATCTTTTTGGATTGGTCAATGTTTTCTCTTCCAACCTTGGTTGGGCGACAACCACTTTTTCCGAAATTGATTCCTTCGGTAAAGCTGAAACCGATTTAATTTGTCGCTGTTCATCATCCTTCTTACTTATTGCAGAGGAATCACTAACGAATGGCTGGTTTACAGTTTCTGGACCAACAGATTCACCTGCTTGTTCGATACCAAGCCAGTAAGTCAAAATCACCGAGGCGATCCAAATAAGAACGATTATAGCTTTCTTCATTGATTCGTTTGTCGTTTCTCTAAATTCTAATCTTTAAAGTGAGGAATTGATGAATTGCTAGCAAGACCCAAGCAACGATAAATGAAAATCCTCCGAAGGGGGTAATCATGATCAAATCATCCGGTCCGCCAAACACCCATGCGTAGATACTGAAACTAAAAAGGATTACTCCAATGGACATAAGGCATCCGGAGAACAACCATAATTTTGCTCCCTGCGGATCGAGGCTGACAATTCCCAAAACGAAAAGGGCGAGGCCATGAAACATTTGATAATCGACCGCATTCCCCCATGCCCTTTCCATTCTGGGAGTTTTGGAAAATGCATCTTCGAGTCCGTGTGCTCCATATGCACCCAACCCGATTGCCAAGGTTACAAATAATGCACCAATAACCCCAAAAGTCGGATATTTTATGACCCCTTGCTCCACTTAGATTTATTGATTTGATTGCACGAATTCACCTCTTCATAAGGTATAGCCATGAATGATAACGGCAAGAAGAAGTATTTAGTTGCAGATATGAAATATATATCCCCCACCCCCTGCTCCTGTGGACAGGCACGCAGGGCATTCATTGAACCAGATAATAAAACAGCTTCCTTTCATATCGTGGATATTTCTCAAGATAGCCGAGCTCATTACCACAAGAAGATGACCGAAATTTACCATGTACTGGAAGGCCAGGGAATTTTGGAAATCGATGATCAACGACTTGAACTTAAACCTGGAATAACCGTAATGATCAAACCTGGATGCATCCACAGGGCAGTGGGAAAACTTAAATTAATCAATGTCCCTGTGCCTACTTTTGACCCTGCAGACGAATGGTTCCCGGAGGAAAACGAATTCTCTTAGAGGTTCATTCCAAACTTAGCCAGGACTTTGGTCATCAAAAAATAAAGTATTCCAGTTAGGGCAATTCCTGCCCCCAAAGAGGCGGGAAATGGGATTCCTTTTTTTAACATCCAGGGGAGAAGTAAAAACATCGGAAGCGAGGGTAATACATACCAAAAAGTTCCCTCTGCATGGGAAGCAATCTTTTGAATTTCAACTTTTTCCGCGTACATCCAAATCATACCCAATACTGAAATTAGTGGAAGAGAGGCAATCAAACTGGCAAGTAAAGGAAGCTTTTTTGATAGTTCGGATATTAATACGATGATCCCTGCTGAAATCACCAGTTTTACTACATACCAGATCATGCACTCTCTCCTTCTTTTGCCAAATGAATGGTTTGAGTGGGAAAAGCAAATTCAATTTCAGCTTCATTGAACCGACGAAGAATTTCCATGTTCACCCATTCGCTAAATTTCATGAAGTCCCAGTATGCCGCCGGAAAATACCAGTACATACATTTAAAATCCAAAGAAGACTGGGAAAAATCACTAAAGTAAACTCTGGGCAGCATATCTCCCTTGGGGTCCATACCCTCGTGGTCCTTCAGGATATCTTCAAGAATTTCTTTCGCCTCCGAAATCTTTGCAGGGCTCGTATCATAGGTTACCCCAATGGTAAAAATCCTTCGAATGAAGGGCCGCTTGGCGATGTTATGAATTGATTTATTTGCTAACTCGCCATTAGGAATTGTTACTTGATGTCCGTCCAGTCTTCGAAGACGGGTTGAGCGTAGTCCTACTTCCTCAATTACACCGTCATGGCCTTCATAACTTACACGATCCCCAAGAGCAAAAGGCTTGTCGGTGAAAATTACCAAAGAACCAAATAAATTCTTAATCGTATCCTGTGCAGCCAATGCAAATGCCAATCCCCCTAAGCCCAAACCAGCAATTAAAGCACTAACCGGCTTATCGCTGAGAGTTTGGGCAATGCTCAAAACCGCAAACAGAACAACAGTCACCCGTAAGCTCTTTCGAACCACCGGTACAAGCATATCGTCGAACTTACTTTCAGTTTCCTCGGTTTTCTTAACCAGCCAAGAGCTGGGTACTTCAACCAAATGATATACCGTCATCGCGACTGCAATTACCAGAAGAACTTCCAAACTCGTATGAATTAAATTTTCAGCGAGACTTCCTTCAGGCCCCAGCCAAATAAAATAAACTCCAACCTGCAACCCGGCCCAAATTCCAAGTATTGACAGAGATTTGCCCAAGGAATGAAAGAGGACCGAACGGGAGGATTCGGAAGGAGCGGTATCCGAGAGTTTGGTAATCCAGGCTTTCAGAATTCTTGCTACTATCCAAAACCCCAGAATACATCCAAAAAAAGTAAAAATTTGCAGTCCTGTGTTCCCTGCTATGATTTCCGTTTCAAACAAGGCGGTAAGGTTCTGTTGATCCGCTAAAGTAAAAAAATGAAGGTTCATAACCGATTTAGTTTAAATTTAAATTTTTGAGTTGGAGAAAATCTAATCAAATAGTTAGGAGATACATCACATGGAAAGCAAGGAATTGCAAAGACTCATTTTGGACTTGGCCGTAAAAAGAGGATCAGGCAAATCATTTTGTCCATCTGAAGTCTTACGGTCCTGTAATTCTTGTAATGCAGAAATTTCCATGGATATCATTCGTGCTTGCGGAGCCGAATTAATTCAGCAGGGAAAGCTGGTTTGTACACAAAAAGGAAAACTAATTGATCCAATGATTGCAAAAGGCCCGATCCGTTTTCGACTTCCTCCATTGCACCAATCCTCTGAATGAAGTTTTGCGACCCTAATCCACCGATTCAATCAACTAAGCCTCTGCGAAAAGTAATCAGCACATTGCTGATTTATCAGCAAAAAATTTTAATCTTAAAAAGATCGAGGCGGGTTGGAAGTTTTCAAGGTTATTGGTCTTGCATCTCAGGTTATTTGGAAAGAAATGAAGATCCTCTGAAAACTGCGATGAGAGAAGTAACGGAAGAAACCCAAAAAGATTTAACCTCTCTTTCCCTCGTAAATCGGGCGGGCCCTTTTTACAGCGAAACAGAAGAGATAATTTTCGAAAGTTTTTGGTTTTGCTTTGATTGTGAAGATCAAATCATTTCTTTGGATTGGGAGCACGATGAGTTTGAATGGATCGACCCGAGAGACGACCAGTACCTGAAAAATAAGAAGGTGGTGCCCTGGTTAGAGAAAATGGTGCAATGCCTGATATTTACTAATTAAAGAGGGAAATATCATATATTGTTCGAATTTTTCGAATAGGCATTAAATAGAGAAAAAATTTGGTATTTTTTTCTATTCCAATGCTAATGGTACGGTTGTTGCAGACCTATCAGATTATTTTTATGGAAACTAAATTCTCTCTCATTACTAAAGCTAAGCTTAATCCTTTCCGTTTTAAGCGTTCAGGTAGTCACGAGTTCAATTTCACCTAACCTCTTATCAAGGGCGTGGAAGTGGGAAATTTTAGAGTATTTAAGATCTGTAGTTTTCTCAGGTGTTTTCTTTTTTTAGTTACCTGGATACCGTTTTCTTTGCATGGGCAGTACATCTCTTATCCATCCGGTTTAAAAACTTATAACTTTTCAAAAATTGAAACACATGGATCCAGTGAAGATAGTCTCAAATCGAAACCTGAAATCAAAGAACATATTCATAATGTAGGCCAAATCAGACACTTTTCTAACTGGATACAAGAAGGAAATAATTTGCAATCACCTCTGTTGATTAAAAATCAAAATTATTCTTACGAACCCCCAGACCCTTTTTTTTGGACCATTTCCTCTTTTGACAAAGTTTTAGATCGAATTGCTGAATCACTTAATAAATTCTACTCGACTCCTGATGATTATTTTACGCTTACTACACCCAAATTGCTGAACACTTCTGTGGAGTCACAATTTTTCTACGATCATTTTGGCTTCCTAAACTCAATTAAAACGAGCATTAGCACACCACTTCCTAATTTCGTTCCTCTGCCTTACTCAGATCAGATTCGTCAAAAAAGTCTATCGTCTGTATTCGCTCCAATTCAGAAAAGCCATTCAGAATCGATCTCTTCTTTCTTTAGATTTGGTCTTTCAAACCCTCGATCTTCTGTTCTTCATCATGAGAAGAAAATTTCGTTAATAACACAAAAAGTCTCATCAGACGATAAATCTGATTTGAGTAGCATTCCAATATCAAAGAATTGGAAAAGTGGAAGAAGAAGTCGTCCGAATTGGAGTGGAGCAGCAACGGTTTACAACTGGGAAATTAGTGATTTTGACGGAACCGCTGGTAATGGCTATGATAAATTTCTTTTTGGAAATCTGGATTTTTCGGGAGGCAATAAATTCAAAATTCAAATTCTTCCAGTACACGGAATGCTGCCGGACAACAATATCAGCGACAGTGGGAATACAGCTGGTTTTTCTTCCTTCCAGAATACCTACCAAAGTAAAAATTTTTCTTTCCTCAGTGCAGACGGAACAATTACCGGACTAAGTTCAAATGTAAACGACTCCTTCGAAATTGATAGTAATGCCTTCTCCTACTATGTTGGACATTGGTATGGCGATTGGAGTGTTTCTCACGATGGAAGCGGAAATTTTTCACTTAATTATGTGGCCGTTCCAGAGCCTTCGACATATGCAATGGTGTTTTCATTGTTTGGATTTATTTATCTCAGTACTAAACCCGGAAATTTATTGAGTGGATTTTTTTTAACTGTAGCTAGGCGAAAAAAAGCCAAAGGTCTAAGCTCAAACGAACTGTAAGAAGAGAAGAAATGAAATTTTATTTCGCCGTTTCTTTAAAGGTAAGTCTGTTTTCATTGCTAGTCGCATCTGAAAATTTTGAATCGAAAATTTTAGTTGTTCCAAATCACCAACGCCCACAGCTTTTTTACCTGGGTTTTCAGAAGGACCTTCTAAGTAGCAACCCATTCTCTTTTGGCGGAGCACAACTGAGTGACATATCAAATCTAGAAAGTTCTTTGCAGGATAACATGTCATATAGATATTCTGGTCACATAAGTTCCTTTCCCTGCACGGTTTTACTGGAAGACTTAATCGAAGATTCTATGTCTGCTGAAATTGTCAGTTTTAATAATTGGAAGGATCAAAGCCGAAAATTGAATGGCATGATAAGCGAATTCAGAACGAGAGAAGCGGTTAAAACAGCAGTTTCAAACCCCTCCAACTCATCTGAAGAAAAAATTGATGTTGCATTGAAAGAAAAAGCCATTGCTAAAACTTTTTCCTACTCACAATCCCAACAACCTTCTCAAAAATCTGAGTTGAGTGTCTCTAAGGTAGCAAGTTATCTTACAATTGGTGGCGGTTTACTGTTATTGGTATATGGGGCTCAAAACAGCCTATTGTTATCCAATCAAAACCTTACCAAGCAACGCATCATTATTGCCCGAAGAAAACGACTTCTGGTGCATCTGACAAAACTGCACATCATAAATCATCAAACTTACCTTCGACTACTTAAGGAAATTCAAAAAAAAGATTGGAACCTTAAATTAAAAAAGGAGGCGGAAAATCACTTTGACTCATTCGAATCCGAGGATACGGAAGGAAATTTAAGTAATCGAAAAAGTGGCGAATCAGTGGTTAAAATTAAGGACATATCCTTCGCCAGCACTTCGCGATAAGTTTCCAGAGTTTTCAGGAAAGAATAAAACTCAGCAGATTGTGCGTTCTGGTCGTATGCCTCGGCATATATCGCAGAAGCCTTCGCGTCAGCTTCACCATAGATTTCTTGAACCGTTTTATACGCTTCGGACTCAATCTCCTGTAAATCGCGTTCTTTTTTGCCCATGATTTTCGCAGCTTCACCAGCACCTTCGGAACGAAAACGGGAGGCAATTTGCTGTCGCTCACTTACCATTCTTTCATAAATCCGACGACGTACGGTTTCGTTGTAATTGATTCTCTTAAAACGGACATCGAGCAATTCGATACCAAAGCCCGACAGTTTTTCAGCAGCCTTCTCAAAAATTTGTCTTTCCACTTTTTCACGACCGACTTTTATGGGGTAAAGGGTCCCAACATTTTCAATACCCTTTACTAAGGCCTGGTCGGTTTTAGCGACCCGATCTTTCGTAGTTCGTACAATCTCGATCAACTCGTGCTTAGCCACTGCATTACGTGTTTCACTTCCGAGAATGTCATCCAATCTGGATAATGCACTTCTTTCATCTCGTAGGCGGAGAAAATACTGCATCGGATCATTGATTCTCCATCTAGCGAATGTATCGATAATCAAATAAGTCTTATCCTTGGTTGACATCTCATTTGAAGGGCCATCCCAAGGAAGAAATCTTTTTTCGATCCGATTTACTTCCTGAATAAATGGAAGTTTGAAATGCAGACCGGCTTCAGTAACTGGTTCACCCACGGGTTTTCCGAATTGGGTAAGAATCACTTGATCGGTCTCTTCAACCACATAGGAGCACATGTAGAAACCAGCTATGCCGAGAAGGATAGGTATGAGCACAATTTGAAATTTCATCGAACCAATCCTCCAGCGTTTTCAGAATTCAATTGAAGAAGGGGCAAAATTTGCGAGGCGTCTTCATCAATTACGATCTTTTTACCCATTTGAGGAACTACTTCCTTCAGGGTTTCCAGATACAGACGGGTACGGGTAACATTGGGAGCTTTTTGGAATTCCTCAAATTCAGCATTAAAACGGGCTACATCACCGAGTGCTTCGTTTACTCTCTTAAGAGCGTAACCCTCTGCTGACTGAATTTTTTGATCCGCAACTCCCCTCGAACGAGGTATTTCTTTGTTATATTCACCATTTGCTTCGTTAATCATGCGCTCTCTTTCCTGCTGAGCTTGATTAACTTCATTGAAGGAGGCTTGCACGGGTGGTGGTGGATTAACATTTTGAAGTTGTATTTGATCAATCCCAATTCCGAGCTCATACTTCTTAACTAAAGTTTCCAACCGATCTCTGGCTTCCTCTTCGATTTCCTGTCGGCCAATGGTAATAACCTCATCCACAGTTCGATCACCGACCACAGTCCGCATAACCGACTCAGATACATACCTCAAAGTACCTTCCGGATCCAACACATTAAAAAGGAAAAGTCTTGGATCATTAATCCGGTATTGGACAATCCATTCAACCTCTGCGGCATTTAAATCTCCCGTCATCATGCTTTTTTCCTTATCTCTGGTTCTACGCTCAGTGAACTGACTTGGATTTGATCCTCCTAAGCTGCCAAAGCCGTATTCCTGCTTAAGTTGACGACGGACCGGCAGGACATAAACTTCATCTACCCCAAAGGGCAACTTAAAACGAAGTCCAGGATCAACCGTCTTCAAATATTTACCAAATCTTAGGACAACACCCTGTGATTCAGCTTGCACTGTGTAGAATGAGGTGACCACCCCAGCCAACACGGCAATGGCCACAAGCACCCATAAGATCAATCCGTTACGGATAAAATCAGGGATATTTATTTCTATTTCTTTACTCATAAAATTTCAGAAAAGTGGGAATTTCATAATCGGTCAATGTTCGAAGGTTCAAATTAATCAATTTCGTATTTATTTCGGAGGGAGGTTTTAATTTCATTGGCATCATAAGCAAATTTCCCTTCCTCTTTTTTACTGATCATACGAATGGTTTTTGCAACAAAGGGAATATCATCCATGAAGGCATCTCTGCTAGGATAATGATGATCGAAAGGGTATGAACTCATACTGCCTTCCAAAGAACTTCCAGTCTCAGAATCCACCACCTCAAAGCGAGTGAAACCCTGCTCCAAGCAAACTTCTGCACAACGCAAGAGACATAGCTCACCGGTAATTGGATGGTGACCACCCCGAAAAGTTACTCTGTGCAATCCAGTGCCTAACTTGGTGTCCTGGTAATAGGAAGGTCCGTATAAAGTTCCAAAACCGCAGCTTGCCAGAGAAAAAAGCAATAGTGACGTCAGTAATCTAAAAAGTGGAGGCATTTTCTTATTTATAAAAGTGTATGCTTTGCCAGACAAATTGGATTTCATTGAGCATTGGCTCGTTTGGCCTCTCTCTTTCGAGAGGTAAAATCCAAAATTCGTTTGCGAAGACGGATACTTTTAGGAGTTACCTCAACTAATTCATCTGGTGCAATGTATTCGATGGCTCTTTCCAAAGAGAAACGAACCGCGGGTGTAAGTGCTTCACTTTTATCACTTCCGGCAGCCCTGTGATTTGTTACATGTTTAGCCTTAGTGGGATTAACCGGCAAATCCTCGGTTCTAGGGTTTTCTCCGACAATCATTCCCTCATATACCTCTTCTCCCGGTCCTACGAACAACTTTCCTCTGGTCTCAATATTTCTCAAGGCGTAGGTCATGGATTCCCCTTTTTCCATCGATACCAAAGTACCTGACCTTCTCGTCCGAATATCTCCAGAATCCGGACGGTATTCCTTAAAAAGATGGGACATAATTCCTTCTCCGCTGGTAAGATTGAGTAATTCAAACTCGAACCCGATCAAGCCCCTAGTGGGAATTGTAGCTTCCAACTGGGTTCGTCCACGGTTGGTAGAAATCGACTCCACAACTCCTTTTCGATTTGCTAGCGATTGCATACAGCCTCCAACCGCATCATCAGGAACTTCAAGATACAAAGTCTCAAAGGGCTCATGCGATCTTCCATCAATTTCTTTTTTTATTACGGTGGGTCGACTTACCAGAACTTCAAACCCTTCTCTTCTCATTTCCTCGACCACCACAGCAACTTGCATTGCCCCTCTTGCATTTACCTTAAATTCGGTCGATTCTCCAGTATCCTCCAACTTTATGGAAATATTCGTACGGGCTTCACGAATCAATCGTTCTCTTATTTCACGGGAAGTAACCCGGTCCCCTTCCCGACCGGCCATTGGTCCATCGTTAACTGAAAAAGTCATCATAACTGTTGGAGGATCAATTTCCACGAAAGGCAAAGGGTCACATTCTTCTGAACTACCCAGTGTTTCCCCTATGTCTAACTCTTCAAAACCGGCAATCCCCACAATGTTTCCCGCAATCCCTTCAACTGCATCATTGGTTGCTAGAGCGGAATATTCGAAAACCTTAGAAACTTTGCCTCGAATTGGACTGGTTTCTCCCTTCAGTCGCCAGATCGAATCACCAACCTTCACTTTTCCGGATAAGACCTTTCCGATTCCAATCCGCCCTACATAGTCTGACCAATCCACATTCGAAACTAACATCCTAAAATCATCACAATCCTCAACATTGGGGGGTGGGACAGAATTCACAATCGCCTCAAATAAAGGCTGCATGCCGGTTCCTTCTTCGTTTAAGTTAGAAACGGCATATCCTTCTTTTGCACTGCCATAGAGAAATGGAGCCTCAAATTGCTCTTCTTTTGCCTCCAATTCAAGAAAAAGTTCGAGTACTTCGTCCTGCATCTCTTGGGGTCGAGCGTTTGGACGATCAATTTTATTAACGAAAACTACCGGATTTAATCCAGCCGCCAACGCCTTCTGCAGTACAAACCGAGTTTGAGCCTGTGTACCCTCATAGGCATCGACCACCAGCATAACTCCGTCCACCATCTTCATTACACGCTCAACCTCCCCACCAAAATCCGCATGCCCGGGGGTATCTACAATATTAATCAGATAATCCCCCCAGCGAACGGAGGTATTTTTGGCTTTGATGGTAATGCCTCTCTCTCTTTCTTGTGCCATTGAATCCATCGCCCTATCATCCAATATTTGATTTTCTCGGAAGGAACCGGACTGCTTCAGCAGTTGGTCAACTAAAGTGGTTTTTCCGTGATCAACATGTGCGATGATCGCAAGGTTACGAATTCGGTCCGGAGTAAGCATTGCAAATTAAAGATAAAAAAGGCTCAAAGTATCGATTCTTTCCAAATCTTACAAGACTAGCTTTCTTTTAATTTTTAAGGTTTCCCTAGGATTTTCTGTTTTCTTCAGGATTTATTTGATTCCGAAATCAAACGTCTGCGATATAAACTTAGGACCACTCTTTGGGCTAGGTCAACTGGTTCCAAAAATCCGGTCTCCAGCGTCTCCAAGACCAGGTATGATGTAGCCTTTTTCATTGAGCCGTTCGTCCAACGCAGCGGAAAATATCCGTACATCCGGATGAACCTCTTTCATCCGGGCAACACCTTCAGGTGCGGCAAGTAAACTAAGCAAGCGAAGCTCACGAGCACCTGCATCCTTAAGTCTGGTAATTGCGGCCACGGAGGAATTGCCAGTGGCAAGCATCGGGTCGACAGCTATGACTAAGCGGTCCTCTAATTGATCGGGTATTTTGCAATAATATTCCACTGGCTCAAGAGTCTCTTCATCCCGATATAAACCAACAAACCCTACCCGAGCTGCGGGTATCAACTCGAGAATTCCATCCAGCAAACCATTTCCTGCTCGCAAGATTGAAACCAAAGCCAATTTTTTACCCGACAACAATGGGGAATGGGTTCTGCAAAGTGGAGTTTCCACAGAAATCTTCTGTAAGGGAAGATCCCGAGTAACCTCGTAAGCTAAAAGCATAGAAATCTCCCATAGTAATTGTCGAAAAGAGGAACTAGGAGTCTCCTTCTTTCTCATAAGTGTCAATTTATGCTGGACGAGTGGATGATCAATAATGGTTAAATGTTCATTCATGATTTGTTGGGAATAGATTCTAAAATTAATTGATTAGTATTTACTGGAATTTCAGAAAATTGAAAAGTATCTGATAGTAAAGTTTTCGCCCTTTTAAGGTCCCAATCCTTCGAAGCGTGAATCCTCAAGAGGGCATCACCTTGATTAACTTTTTGCCCCACAGGCACACACTGATCCAGACCGACCGAATGATCGAGGGTTTCATCGGCTTTTTTTCTCCCACCGCCCAACTCAATTACCAAATGCCCCAAATTTCTCGTATTAACAAAACTTAAATAACCAGTACAAGGTGATGGAAAATCAAAAATGTTTTCCGCAACTGGAAGACAGTCATCAGAACGCTCAATGAAATTATTGTTTCCGCCCATAGCAGCAATCATTTTCCCGAAAACTTCCAACGCTTTTCCCGAGCTCAAACTCTCCTTAAGCCTCTCACTTGCGAACTCATAATCAGAAAACATTCCTGCCGTTACCAGAAGCGTCGCACCAAGCGCAAGAGTTGCCTCGATCAATCGTTTTTCGAACGGCTCATTTTTAAGAACCGAAAGAGCCGATTTGACCTCCAACGCATTACCTGCAGAGCAAGCGAGCGGTTCATTCATGTCGGTAAGCAAGGCAGAGGTACGGCAACCCGCCATATTGGCCACGGTTACCAGAGAATTAGCCAGTTGCCTTGCCTTATTCACATCCTGCATAAAGGCACCACTACCCACTTTTACATCGAGAACCAGGGCCTCCAATCCAGCGGCCAGTTTCTTGGAAAGTATGGAGGAGGTGATCAGATCGATGCTTTCCACCGTTCCGGTAAGATCGCGAATGGCATAAAGTCGCTTATCCGCAGGAGCAATCCCCTTCCCTGCACCAACAATGGTGCATCCAATTTCCGTGACCGCCTTTTCAAATTCCTCTCCGGAAACCTGAGTTCGGTACCCGGGGATCGATTCCAGTTTGTCCAATGTTCCTCCAGTATGCCCAAGTCCACGACCCGAGACCATCGGAACATATGCACCACAGGCAGCCAGCATTGGAGCAAGTATCAAAGAAACATTATCTCCTATTCCTCCGGTAGAATGCTTATCGATGACCCTCCCAGGCAGGTTCCATTTCCTAACATCTCCCGTATCACACATGGCGAGGGTTAGTTCCACCCGTTCCTGTTCAGATAATCCATTCAGGCAAACCGCCATGGCAAATGCGGCGGCTTGTGCATCGCTAACTGTTCCATCCGCTAGACCTGTGGAAAACTCTTTAATCTCGTCCTTACCCAACGGAATCCGATCCCGAATTTTTGACAGGATCATGGGTACACTCATTTGTCTGATAGATGATGCGAGGAAAAGGCTTGGGGTAGCAGTTCTCCAAGATTGTGGCATTCAAGAATACCATCGAGATTCGCAAGATGTACCTGAGTTGAAGTTTTGGAGAATTCAGCCAACTTTTGTCGACAGCCACCGCAAGGAGAAACCGGACTCTGACTATCAGCTACGATACAAATTTCAGAAATTTCCTTTTCGCCACCGGCAATCATAGCGGCAATCGCCCCAGCTTCAGCACATAAGCCCTGTGGGTAGGCAGAATTTTCCACATTGCATCCGGCAAATTCTTTTCCGCTAACGGTGCGTAGAGCCGCACCAACCTTGAAGTTAGAATATGGGGCATGAGCCTTTTCCCGAACCGCCCTCGCTTTTTCAAAAAGTTCACTCATTAATTTTAAGACTGACTTGCATCTGGGAAAAGATCAAGCCTTGCAAGCATTGGGAAAACTCCCAAGAATTAAGAAAAATTCATTTATACTTATTTTGCCACAGAAAGCCACAGAAATTAACCGAAACCCAGGTATGGAACTAGACCTAGACTGGGCACTTTCCGTGCAGGCAAACACTTCCGCAATAGAGAGAAGATGCCAGTCTATACCTGGCAGACGATCCATCAAAAAAGATCATCAAGCGGCTTGGTTGCTCAAAGCAATCACCTGTATTGATTTGACGACTTTATCAGGTGATGACACCGAAGATCGAGTCCGCCGATTGTGTCAAAAGGCAAAGTTCCCGGTTCGAAAGGACCTTTTAAAAGCTCTCGAAATCGATCCAGGCACTATCCACACCGGTGCAATTTGCGTTTATCACGACATGGTAAAGGCTGCAGTATCCGCACTTCAGGGAACCGATATTCCAGTGGCTGCAGTTTCCACCGGATTTCCCGCCGGTTTGTCCCCATATTCTCTTCGAATTGCAGAGATCGGGGAATCTGTGAAAGATGGGGCTAAGGAAATTGATATCGTGATTTCCAGAAGACATGTGCTTTCCCAGGACTGGCATTCTCTCTACAAAGAAATGCAAGCATTTCGTAAAGCTTGTGGAAATGCTCATGTAAAAGCG
Source organism: Verrucomicrobiota bacterium (assembly GCA_036127675.1). Lineage (GTDB taxonomy): Bacteria > Verrucomicrobiota > Verrucomicrobiia > Opitutales > Seribacteraceae > Seribacter. The sequence goes on along the minus strand of JAYYRA010000006.1, from coordinate 6,968 downwards.
ATTCTTGCCACTGGTGAATTAGGCACATTGCGAAATGTCGCCCGGGCATCCTTAATCTGCATGATGGCAGGAGCAGATTTCATTAAGACTTCAACCGGAAAGGAAAGTGTAAATGCAACTCTTCCGGTCAGTCTCACCATGATTCGTCAAATTCGCGAATATTACAGGCGAACCGGGTTTCATGTTGGATACAAACCTGCAGGAGGAATCTCAAAAGCCAAGGACGCCCTGACTTATCTCGCTTTGATCAAAGAGGAACTGGGTGATCGATGGCTGCAACCCGACCTCTTTCGTTTTGGAGCTTCCAGTCTCTTAGGAGATATCGAACGACAACTTGAACATTTTGTATCGGGCCACTATTCAGCTGCCTACCGACATGCAATGGGATAAAATATGAAAGTAAAAGAAGTTTTAGAAACTATGGACTACGGGAAAGCTCCGGAGGATTCCAAACCTGCCCTCGAATGGATCGAAAAAAACGGTACGAAATTTGGCCTTTTTATTAATGGTGAATCGAAACTTCCTGAGGGTAGGGAATTCTTTGAGACTCTTAATCCCGCTACCGGAGAAGTTTTGGCAACTATCTGTCAGGCTAAACAAGAAGATGTCGATCGGGCCATGAATAGTGCCGCTCAGGCACAAGCAGACTGGGAAGGAATGGGAGGACCCAGAAGAGCGAAATATCTCTACGCCTTAGCTCGGTTGGTACAGAAACATTCACGCTTATTTGCCGTCATCGAAACCTTGGACAATGGTAAACCCATCAGAGAAAGCCGTGACATAGATATTCCTCTGGTCGTCCGTCACTTCTATTTTCATGCGGGTGCCGCACAGTTGATGGAAAAAGAGATGCCTGAGCATCGGGCATATGGGGTTGCAGCACAAGTGATTCCATGGAATTTTCCGTTACTCATGCTGGCTTGGAAGATTGCCCCAGCACTGGCAATGGGAAACACCGTTGTTATTAAGCCTGCCGAATATACCTCTCTATCCGCAATGCTTTTTGCCGAGATTTGCCTAGAGGCGGGACTCCCCCAGGGAGTTGTGAATATTATTACCGGAGACGGAAAGGTTGGAGAAATGGTTGTAGCCCATCGGATAGCAAATAAAGTTGCTTTCACTGGCTCTACCGATGTGGGAAGGAAAATAAGGGAAGCAACAGCAGGACAGGAAAAAGCACTGACTCTAGAACTCGGAGGTAAATCTCCCTACATTGTATTTGACGATGCGGACCTTGACAGTGCCGTGGAAGGCTTGGTCGATGCGATCTGGTTTAATCAGGGACAGGTATGTTGTGCAGGATCTCGACTTTTTGTACATGAAGGAGTCGCCGAAGTTTTTCACCAGAAGTTAAAATCCCGCATGGATAAGTTACGGGTGGGAAATCCGATGGACAAATCAATAGATTTGGGTGCGATCATTGACCCGAAGCAACTCGAATCAATTTCCCATAAAGTGGAGCAAGGATTAAAAGAGGGTGGAAAAAAATATGTGGGTAAAAGTGAGCTACCGGAGAACGGATGTTTCTATCCGCCAACATTGATCACAGAAGTTGATCCGGCCTGTCAACTGATGCAGGAGGAAATTTTTGGTCCGGTACTTGTGGGAACTACCTTTCGTACCCCAGCGGAAGCCGTCGCCCTAGCGAATAACACCCGTTATGGACTAGCTGCATCCATCTGGACCGAGAATATTAATCTTGCCCTTGATATAGCACCCAAGATCGTTTGTGGAGTTGCCTGGATTAACTCGACCAACCAATTCGATGCTTCTGCTGGGTTTGGAGGCAGGCGGGAAAGCGGTTTCGGACGCGAAGGAGGATGGGAAGGGCTTTACGCTTACGCTAAATCCATCCATCAATCCGAAACACCTCTGAAACAAGTAATCCCTAAGCAAGGAAACCCAGAACCGGACGATTCAGCTATCGACCGGACGGCAAAATTATTTATTGCGGGAAAACAGGTTAGACCCGACAGTGGCTACTCATTTCCCGTTTATTCCAATGAAGGGAAGGAGATGGGGCTTGTGGGTCAAGGAAACAGGAAGGATATCCGGAACGCAGTCGAAGCTGCCAATGCAGCAAGTTCATGGAGTAAATCAACTGCACATCTTCGTGCTCAGATTCTTTATTTCCTTGGCGAAAACCTATCTATTAGAGCGGATGAATTTGCCGTGCGGATATCGGACATGACTGGGGATGTAATCGAGAAATCAAAAGAGGAAGTACAATCTTCAATCGAGCGTCTTTTCTCCTACGCCGCATGGGCTGATAAATATGACGGTGCTGCTCATGGAGCACCGATTCGTGGCATTGCTCTGGCGATGAATGAGCCAGTCGGAACCATTGGGATGATCTGCCCTGATGAATCTCCCTTGCTTGGGCTGATTTCCTTGCTCGCTCCCGCTCTTGCCATGGGCAATACCTGTATTGCTGTGCCATCAGAACCATTCCCTCTTGTTGCCACTGATCTTTATCAGGTCATTGAGACCTCGGACCTGCCAGCAGGAGTTGTAAATTTGGTTACCGCAAAGCATGAGGATGTAACGGTTTACTTAGCCGGACACATGGGGCTTGATGCGATTTGGTACTTTGGGTCTTCCGGACTATCTCCTACGGTAGAAAAGCTATCTGCCACAAATCTGAAACGTACTTGGGTAAACCACGGTAAATCCCGTAATTGGATGGCCCAAGAAACAGGTGAAGGGAAAGAGTTCCTTCGGCAAGCAACCGAAGTTAAGAATATTTGGATTCCCTACGGAGAATAAATCCACATAAATGATTCTCCGGGATTGAATCGAATCTTAATAGTCCTCTAAGATTCAGGGTTTTTAATTGATTTTTTGGAGCAAATCGAATGACTTAAGAGCCGATTGATTGATCTCATTGATTCAATGGATTCTGAAAACTCATGAAAAGCCTTTTACAAAAATTCATTCAAAATTTAAGAGGATAAAAAGATAAATTCTATTCCGAATCTGAGAGTTTCTTAAAGTAACTTTTTGCTGCTCGATTAACCTTGGGTGCCAGCAATATGCTGGATAAAATGGTCGGAACGGCCATCAATCCAAAGGCGATATCCAGAAAGTTCAGGATTTCCGACAGCGTGGCAACGGATGAAATTATAATCGCAAAAAGATAGAATCCCAGCACCGGTATTCGAGCCCGCTGACCGAAAAGAAAACACCCGCATTTGACCACATAGTAAGAAAATCCCAGCATGGAAGAGAAACTAAGACAAATGACTCCGGCAAGCAAAAGATACGATCCCAATCCAGGTAAAGCCTGCTCAAATGCTGCAGTGGTTAAAAGTACGCCATCCCCTTCTCCAGATTGCCAGACACCGGTAACCAAAAGAACCAGGCCGGTAAGACTGCACATCAGTAAAGTATCAATTACCGGACCCCACATTGCGACCAACCCCTCCCGAATTGGCTCCTTGGTCTTGGCAGCACCGTGAGCCATTGCCTCAGTTCCCATACCTGCCTCATTGGAAAAGGCAGCTCTGCGAACCCCAGTTACTATGACCACACCTATAGCTCCCCCAGCCACTGCTTGACCGGTAAATGCATCAGTGAAAATAAGCGAAAAAGCCCAACCTAATTGGTCCAGGTGATGAAAAATAATCAATAAGGCAGAACCACCATATAATACCACCATTACAGGAACCAGACGGGCTGCAACTGCCCCGATCCGTTTAATTCCACCGATTACTACAAACCCGACCATGATTGCAAGCAGAAGACCAAACAAAGCATTTCCCTGAGTGATGGATTGGTTTTCAACAAACCACCCGTTTGGTTCGAAAAACATAGAGCGAACAATTTGAGTTAATTGATTAGATTGTAAGAGAGGAAGGCAGCCAAACATTCCACAGACAGCGAAAAACACCGCCATCGGCCTCCATCTTTCCCCTAATCCGTGAGTGATGAAATACATTGGTCCTCCCTGCTCCACACCGTCTTCATCCTTACCCCGGTACATTACAGCAAGCGAACAGGTGTAAAACTTGGTTGCCATTCCAAGAACTGCACAAACCCACATCCAAAAGAGGGCTCCTGGTCCACCTTGAGTGATTGCGACCGCCACTCCCGCAACATTACCCATTCCAACTGTACCGGAAAGAGCACTGCAAAGGGCCCGAAAATGTGAAACTTCACCGGGTGCTTCCCTTTCTGACCATTTACCGAAAAGGAGAGATAATCCATGAAACAGATAACGGAAAGGTAAAAATCTGGAAAACACTGCAAAGAACAGACCACCTCCTAATAGAAGATATAAAAGGTTGTTCCAGAGAATTCCTGAAATTTCGACTAAGAGTTCATTCATTTAAATCTAAATCTGCATGCTTTGCATACTGGGTCACGCATGAAATCTCTTTTTATTGCTTGTGAGCACGAGAAAGAAAGCTTGAATGTTTTTAAATGATTGCACCAATTGAAAGCGAAGAAGCTAAGAATGTTTTGGGTGAGCCCCTTCAACCATGTTGTAAAAAATCTAAAACGGGATGGTATCGCAACGGTTCATGTGAAACGGACGAAAGTGATGGAGGAAGACATGTCGTTTGCGCAAAAATGACGGATGAGTTTCTTTCCTTCAGTAAGGCCATGGGAAATGATCTATCTACCCCTCGACCAGAATATAACTTTCCCGGACTTAAGAGTGGCGATTGCTGGTGCTTGTGTGCTGCCCGCTGGCAGGAAGCAAATGAAGCAGGCATTGCTCCCAGGGTTAAACTTGAATCCTGTGAAGAATCCGCCCTCGAAATAATTGATCTGAATGATCTGAAGAAAAACCAGATTTGAGCACATCGAATCTTCGAACAAAATTGTTTGTTTTCAAAGAATTTCATTTTGACAAAAAAAATCGTTTGCGAGCATCGCCGATTAAGGGCACAAACGTAACTAGTAGAGATTCAAACAAATGCCGGCTATTAAAAATGAAATATGGTACCGAATCAAAGATGGGGACTCCTCCGCCTTTGGCGAACTGTATGACCATTTTGCAAGTGCAATGTTTTCTCTTTCCCTCGAAATTTTAGGAGACAGGTGGGAGGCAGAGGAAGTCATCCAAGATGTTTTTTCTTACCTCTGGAGAAAACCCGAATCTTTTACTCCTCAAAAAGGTCAATTCAGTAGCTGGCTTCTGGTGCTTACCCGGAATCGAAGCATCGATCGCTACCGTTCTCGAAAAAGACGATTAGAGCGTGGTGAATCGGATGAAACTCTGACCCAAAAACCAGATTCTAACTTGGTAGACGGAGCCGAAGGAGCGACATTGAACGACGAAAGATCTCACCTGCGAATTGCCTTCAAGGATTTACCGAAAGAACAGAAAGAAGTTTTGGAATTATCCTATTTCAAAGGTTTGAATCATAATGAGATATCCGAGCTCTTAAATCTTTCTCTTGGAACCGTAAAGTCGAGAATCCGTCTTGGAATTGAAAAACTTCGGAATTCTCTGTCCAACCTGAGAACTTAAAAATGATCTTCGAAATGATAACCTTAAAATCCAACCGCCCAGTAGTAAGTCGACTTGATTGCTTGAGAACTACGTCATTTAACATTAGATAAGTATTAGTTTTGGAATCGCTCAAACAACAAGCCCTTGATTATACACTTGGCGTTCTGCCCAAGGACGAATCCCTGCTCTTCGAAGCTATGCTCGAACAGGATGAAGAGGCCCAACACTTTCTCACAGAGGCTCTTGATGATTTTGTTAATCTTTCCCTCGTTTCCAAGCCTTCCGTATTGGGTCAAGAGGTTCGCAAAAGGGTTATGGAACACTGCCAGCCCAAGGCGGATTTGAGCAAATTTTTGAACTGTCATGAAATCCAAACTTTGCGGAATTCTTTTACCTCCAAAACAGACAGGTACTCCGGTGGCGGTGGTTCAGTAGATCTATCTGACTTGAAAAACCCCATTCTCAAAGATGACCTCTGTAAGAACTATGAAAGTCTCATTAAACTTTTACCTTTGGTTTCCGGAGACTCACGAGCGGCTACAGGAGATTTTTCAGCATTACAAAGACAGCTCCGATCTCACCAGTCGTTCTCTCGAAGTGTTGAGCAAACCTTAGTTCAGGATATTCAATGTGAATCTCCTGCTTCAAAGTCTGTTTTAAGAAGCCTTTTGTCTTCCATGCCTTCGCTTGCATTCTTTTCTGACCGCCTCAGGGAAGACCAACCGACTGTAGGTGATACCCGCAGACTTTTCTATCTCTGCCGAGACCAACTAAAGATCATGCGTTCCTCCTTTCGGGACCTCGACTCGGATAGATTGATTGACGACGAAAAACTCAGATACCACGGTGCTGGTCTTCTCCGTACAAAATGGTGGGGAGCAGAACACGCTTATTTCTCTTCCAACGGTAAGGTTCGTTGCGGACACTTTTTTGACGGGCCAATTACCGAGAGATGTGTGGAATTCGCCGAGTACGATGCAATTATGTACTGCCTGGCCAACCTACTTTCTCCTCGTTCATCGGATGGTGAATTCCATATGGAACTTTTAAAGGATACCGTACCGGGATGCACTCTCGCCGTAACTAGTGCTAAGATGGATGATAAAAGTTTCGCATCGCTAAAAGAAGTAATCGAACAAAACTCGAAATCGGATAAACTCAAAGAAGACATCTTTCTTTGGAATCTCATAGAGGACTCCATGATTCGAGGTCACCAAAATCAATCCATTGCAGAACTAAGGGAACAAATGACCTTTGGTTTAAAGCGAATGGATGGAACCACCTATATGTGGTTTGCCTGGCCTGCGATCCCTAATGCCCAATAAGGTGCACTTGCTTGAACTGAAAAGCCCTGACTGTAATGAACCAGATCGGGTTTTTTAACTGGTTCATCGATACGATGTGATCGAAAAAGTGTGCCCCGATATGCAGCTCTCTCATTATCAATACTGAAAAATTCGTAAGGTTTATGCCGTACGGTTGCATGAGATAATTTATTTTTAAAGTA
>JAYYRA010000005.1:0-35570 GCA_036127675.1 Verrucomicrobiota bacterium | reverse complement strand
AAAATCTAGACGATGATCTTCGTTTGCTAGTATTTCCTTGTAGATATTATAAAGCTTCTTACCGTATTCTTTTTGAGAAAATCTAATTTGAATCGCTTTCTGGTTTCGAATTATTTCATCGTAAGTGGGTACTTCAAGGGGAATTCGTCTACGCATTTGTTCAAGTTGTTCGGGTGATTCTCTAAGATTAAGAAGTATCTCTTTCTGAAAACCTTCATTCAATCGGCCAAAGTCCAAGAGTCCATCAGACACAATCGATCGAAAAGCCTCTTCAATAGCATTCTGGGGCATTTCCATCCCGTAACAATCGTAGATCGTTTTCAAGCTTAGAGTGATTGAATCCTTGAGGCTTTGTTGGTTTTCAAGTAAATCAAGACTTACCTCGCTTCTTTCGTAAAGGTGGTTTAATTGGATTCCAAGCTTGGAAAAATCAGAGGTAATTTCTGGTATGTCACGTCCGCACAAACCTTTCCCAAATATCCAGGGTTCAAGAAATCCTAATCCAAAACCTTCGGCAACACTTGTGCTAACAATGGCTTTTGCATGCGCAACCATCTCGGGGAAAGAGGCAGTACAATTTTCGCCCAAAGCATAAGTCAAATTAAGGTTTAAACCTTGGGCAAATTGTTTCCACCCTTCAAATTCAGAATTAAAGTTCGGATTGGTCGGACCTAGGCTGTTGGCAAAGTGCCTTTCTGGATGAAGGAGAGAAAGAAGTGCTAGTTCCCCCAAGTTTTTTCTACGCACCGCTCGGACTGGGTATAGAAAAAGCTCTTCTGGCAAAGATTGATGAGTCTTCTCCGGTTCACTTTTGTTATGATTGGAAATGGCATTGGCAAGGAGATGAGCTTTGCTGGAAAAACCGGTTAGCATCTCGGACAGATAGGAAAAGTCTCTATGATTGAGTGCGGCATAATGGATTCTCTCCGAACTAGGATAAGTTTCAAAATAAGAGTTATTTAATGCCTTGAAATTACTGGGTCTGCCATCCTCAGCAAAGTCATGCGGGTGTAACAACATGTATGCACCCTTTCGGGCAAGAATCGAAAGAGCTAGTGGGAGAGAAGGATTTTTGCCCAAGGAATGGTTATGCACATGCCAGATATCCGGTTTTCCTCCAAGTGCTCGCTCAGCAGCGATTTCCATTGCTTCGGTTAAAAGCTCAGGCTTAGGCGAAATTTCAGGAGTTGTATAGTCAAGCCCCTGGACGAACTCAACTTTCGGAATGACAGAACCGCTGTATGACCGACCACTCAAAACTACGGTTTCAATCTCGGTACCCGCTTCTTTCCATCCTAACAGAGTGTTTTCGATTACTCGGGTCACTCCCCCTGGTTCAAGGTGATAATGGACAATCGCAACCTTCATAGGTTGAAAAGATAAAAAATCTTGGTGTTACTTTTTTCTATTACGATAACTTTCAATTTCTATCATCGGCGGTCTTTCTTCTTCAACTACCTCCTGAATGATTTGACTGTAAGCCCCGTCATCTACTTCAAATCTGCGATAAAAAGTCTCCATATCAGGAATTTGACTGATTTTACCTTGAGCGTGAAGACGATTAAAAAATGTTTGTAAAATGCCAAAACTCATTTTTCCCAGAGCATTGGTAGTTTGATTGCGATGAACACGGCGATCAAGGTCGGTCTGGGCGAATGCATTAAGGCCGAATTTTTTGTAAAGATCTAGTAGGTGAGAGGTTTCTACTCCATAGCCAATTGGAAAAGGAATGATTTCCAAGACTTCACGTCGAGCCGCATATTCGCCGGACAGCGGTTGAATTATGTTGGTAAGTTCGGGGTAAAACAAGGAAAAGAGTGGTCGGATCAAAATTTCAGTCACTCTGCCACCACCGCTAGAACGCAAACCGGATGAGTAATTCAAGGGACGATCATAAAAAGCTTTAACATATTGAACTTCATCTTTTTGAATGAGAGGAGCAATCAAGCCATATACAAATCTTGGGTGGATATTTGAGATGTCGGCATCCACATAACAAATAATATCTCCATCCAATTGGTGAATTGCTTTCCAAAGGTTTTCACCTTTTCCTTTCTTATCTCCAACTTCAGGCAGAATATCGGAGGCAAGGTAGACATCTGCTCCAAAATTACTGGCCACTTCCAAAGTCTTATCAACAGATCCAGAGTCAATCACTGCGAACTCATCGATTAATGGATAGCGTTCCATCAGTTCAGAACGAAGAATAAGAACTTCTTTACCAATTGTTTTTTCCTCGTTCAAGGTGGGAATGCAAAGAGAGATTTTTAACCCCTTCTTTTCCTTCTGTTCAACAAGTTTTAGGATATCCCAAAATTCTCCATGGTGAAAGGTGTTTTCATCCAGCCACTTTTGGTTTTTTTCACTCATGACTCGCAATGCCCCTCATCAATTGCTCGAAGTAGTGTAATCAATTGAGCCATACCGGAGTAGAGGGGTTCAAGTTGTATGGATTCATTTGCTTCTCTTAAATTTTCCGCACGAGTTAGACCTAGTGTGACTCCTGGATAGCCAGCTAAAATGATAGAATTTAGGTCACCGGTGCTCGGATCAACCGCAGGGGTTATTCCAGCCTGTCCCATAATACTTCGTGTAGTCTTTACCAGTGGGTGAGTAAAAGGGATACCGCAGTTTTTTCTTTTAGCGACAACTTTCATTTCTACTAACAGTCCTGTTTCCAGAGAATACTGCTCGCAAATCTCATTAACTTTTTCCTCCATTTCTTTTACCACTTCATCCCCTTCACTAGAAATTTCAAAGCGCAACATTCCGCTTCTAGGTGAAGTGTTGAAGCTTGATCCTGAATGAATTTCTCCAAACACCATTTTGGTCTTCGGTTCTTTTGGTACAGGAATTTCCATCACTTGACTAACCAGCCTAGTAAGGTGGGAAATCGCACCTGATGCTCCAAAGCGATTCCAGTCGTAATTGCCTGGAAGGCTGAGATTGATTTGACCACGAAGTGCACCAAGACCAGAGTAACTTAGCCTACCTTGTTCCGCTCCCTCTACACAAATACCAGCTCGGATCGGACGCTGCTTAGTCTCCAGAAATCCTCTTGAGCCTTCAAGGTTGGCAACGCCTAAACTCTTTGAATTTATTAGTAGTAAAAGGTCATCCTTTAATTGAATCCCAAGTTTTTCCAAAAGTTTCGGCAATCCGACCACTGCAGCCATCCCAATTGCATTATCGGCAATTCCAGGACCAATTATTTGTTCCGATCCGACATTTAAAACATGTCGAACATCGGACCCGAAAACCGAGTCCGCATGAGCCATTACTAAAATGGAAGAGCTACCGACTTTTCCAGGTAAAATACCAGACGCATTCCCGAATGGATCAATTTCGGGTTCGTCCAAGCCATTTTCCCGGAATCGGTCCAGTGCCAATCGAACTCGTTCCTCTTCACCAAAGGTTGGTGCAGGTACTTCACCCAGAAGCACTGCATCAGTTAAATAGGTTTCCCGATTTTCCCGTAAACTCTCTGTCAATTCCGGTAGTTCCTTTAGTAACGAATCCAAGGATGCATCCTTAGTCATTGTTTGAATAGTCATCTTCTCGGACTATGATAATCCGACCGAACTTGCCACGTTAAATTTTAATTCTTTTTTTATTGGTTGAAAAAAGGGCTCGTATCCTGCATGACCCTCTGGAGAAAGTGTTTCACTTTCAAATTTTCGAACTATGTCAAAGAATATTGGATTTGTTTCTACTCGTTTTGCTGGTCAGGATGGAGTTTCTCTTGAAAGTGCCAAATGGGCGGAAGTACTTTGGGAAGATCGACATGTTAGTTTCTGGTACAGCGGACAAAGCGACCGAAATCCAGATATCAGCTTTGTTGTACCCGAGGCATATTTTGGTTTTTCGGAAAATAAATGGATCAATGAGCGAATTTGGGGAACAGCTCAACGTGATCGTTTTGTTACTGAAAGAATCAGATCTTTAGCAGATTACCTAAAGAGTACACTGTATCGGTTCGTCGAGAAATATGGTATCGACATACTGATCCCCCAAAACTGTCTGGCAATTCCTATGCATTTGCCATTGGGCATAGCAGTAACAGAGTTCTTATCGGAAACTGGTATGCCTGCAATCGCTCATCACCATGATTTTTTCTGGGAGCGGACGCGTTTTTCGGTTAATTCGGTTCCCGAGTTCCTTGATATGGCCTTCCCTCCAAAACTGCCCAACATGAGAGATATGGTAATCAATCAAGAGGCACAAGAGCAACTGGCTCTAAGGAAGGGCTCTTCCTCTTTGGTTATTCCCAATGTTTTTGATTTTGATAACCCTCCGGATCAAGTCGACGAGTACGCCTCAGATGTCCGGTCCGAATTGGGACTGAAAAAAGACGACTTTTTCATCTTGCAACCAACAAGAGTCGTACCAAGGAAAGGAATCGAGCAAGCGATCAAACTGGTTAGTTTGCTTAAAGACTCAAGATGTAAACTGGTCATTTCGCACGAGGCAGGAGACGAGGGTTATGAGTACCTTGGAATGTTGGAACAATTAGCTAGCGAAGAAAAAGTAGATATGAGAGTAGTTGCTCATCGGGTTGGTGAGGTTCGGCAAAGAGACTCTGAGGGGCGCAAAATTTATACGCTTTGGGATCTTTATCACCATGCAGATTTTGTTACTTACCCGAGTACTTATGAAGGATTTGGGAATGCTCTGTTGGAAGCCATTTACTTTCGTAAGCCGGTTTTAATCAATCGATATTCGATTTTCGTTCGGGATATTGAGCCTAAAGGCTTCCGGTTACTAACTATGGATGGTTTCGTTACTCCATCAATTGCCAAGCGGGTTGAGCAAATCCTCCATGATCCCGAGCTTCGGAATGAAATTGTTAACCACAATTATGAAGTCGCTCGGCAATTCTATTCATATTCAGTAGTGAGGGGAAACCTTAGAGCATTCATTGCTAGTCTTACCGGTTATTGATCCAAGTCATTCAAAATGAATCATTCCATTTTAAAAAAGGTTTCAAGTAATAAGTTACAAAAAATACGCAGGCACCTTGCTCGTCTATATGGAGTTGATCAGACAGACTCGCTTCTCGAACGACTTTATCAAACAATTGGGCGTTACGGTATAGGCCAACAAGTAACTCAAAAGGGACAGGAATTAACTCAGCGTGATGCAGTTTTGATATCCTATGCTGATATGATTTCGGAAAAGGGCAGTGCACCACTCAATTCATTAAGGGAGTTTTGTACAAAATATCTTAAAGGTGCGGTATCAACAATTCATATTCTTCCTTTTTACCCTTGGACTTCGGATGATGGATTTTCGGTGGTGGATTATCGGGAAGTTGATCAACGTTATGGAAACTGGGAAGATGTTGGCAAACTCGCCGAGGAATTTGATTTAATGTTCGACTTGGTGTTGAATCACTGTTCTTCCAAGAGTCCGTGGTTTAAGGAATGGGTTTCCGGAGTGGAACCTGGAAGAAACTATATCATGCAAGCGGACGAAAATGCCGATTTATCCAGCGTCGTTCGGCCGCGGGCGACCCCGCTTCTTACCTCATATCAGACACGGGGCGGCGAAAGACTCGTTTGGACTACCTTTAGTGCGGACCAAGTAGATCTGGATTGGACAAACCCCGATCTTCTCTTTGAATTTCTAGATATCATTCTCTACTATGCTTCCATTGGATGTCGGATTCTTCGCTTGGATGCGGTAGCATTTTTGTGGAAAAAAATTGGAACGAATTGTCTTCACTTGCCGGAAACTCATGAAGTGATCAAATTGATTCGAAATTTTTTGGAATTAGTTGCTCCTGAAATCGTTATTCTCACCGAGACAAATGTACCGCATGAGGAAAATATCTCTTATTTCGGAAAGGGTGATGAGGCACATGCCGTCTATCAGTTTTCCTTACCTCCGCTTCTTTTGCATGGACTACTTCGGGAGACCTCTTCTCAACTAACCGAATGGGCAAAAAATCTAGCACCACCTCCAAAAGGCTGCCATTTTTTGAATTTTACAGCCAGTCATGACGGAATTGGGGTTCGCCCATTAGAAGGGATACTTCCACAGAAGGAAATTCTAAGCCTGGCAAATGAAATAGGGGAAAAGGGAGGATTGGTTTCCATGAGGAAAATGGAAGATGGATCAGAAAGTCCCTATGAACTGAATACGACTTATCTCTCCGCACTTGCAGATCCGAAAAATGAGAGCCTTGGACGAGCCAGATTTTTATGCTCCCAGGCGGTCGCCCTTTCAATGAAGGGGATTCCGGCAGTATATTTCCATTCACTTTGCGGTACGGAAAACTTCCTCGATGGTGTTAAGGAAACTGGACAGAATCGAACGATTAATCGAAGAAAATGGAATCGTTCCGAGTTGGAAAAATTGCTTAAAAATGAAAATTCAGGTTCTAGAGAAATTTTCGACTGGTACACCCGTACATTGAGATGCCGTTCCGCATGCCCAGCATTTCATCCGGATGCTTCTCAGGAAATTCATGATTTTGGATCATCGATTTTTGCATTGGAAAGAAAATCCGTCGACCAAACCCTGACGGTTCTTTGCCTGTTTAATTTTACATCTAAAGAAGCTGAATTTTCTTCCATGGGAATTTTGGATGGGATTTTTAAGGATGGAAAAGCCAGGGATTTGATTGGTGGGGGAGAGGTGGAATGGAAGGATCATTCACTCAGCCTTCGCCCTTTTCAGGCTCTCTGGTTATCTACCCATTGAATCTTTTTCTTTTAGACCGTCGGGTTGACAGCCTGCATCTCCAAAAGGACGATCCAAGAGCGATTCATTTGAGAAAAGTTCTTCGAGCGAAAACGGGGGATGAAATCGACCTTGCAGTAAAAAATGGTCCAAAGGGAAAAGCTACCCTTTGTTTTTCTGAATGTAATAGCGTTGATTTAAAAATTCGTTGGCTTAAACCTCACAAACCAGATTACTATCCTATTACTTTAGTGGTTGGAGTAGCTCGTCCACAGACCTGCAGAAAAATACTGGATCAAGCCTCCGCACTTGGGGTTGACTCTTTGGTTTTTTTTGATGCTGAGAAAGGAGAGCCTTCGTACTCCAAAAGTATTCTTTGGTCCAGTGGGGAATGGGAAAAGAAAATCAAGAGTGGGGTTGAGCAAGCTTTTGCAAGTTTTGTTCCGAGTTGCTCGCTTTGCTCCAGCTTGAAAGAAGCTTTATCAATTGGAAATTCAGATGGAGAAACTGATTTGAAAATTGCATTGGATAATTATGAGGCAGAGGGTCCACTGGAAATTTTTTCAAGCAAACCAAAGGGTCGAATTTTAGTATGTGTAGGTACGGAAAGAGGTTGGTCTCAAAAGGAGAGACAAATTCTCCTTGCACACGACTATCAGCTTTTTCACCTTGGTCCGAGAGTCCTAAGAGTTGAGACTGCGGTGGTTGGTTGCCTTACTATGCTTTTGAGTAAATTTTGGCCAACTTAGGGCAAGACCGGTGAATAAATTCGATAATTTGGAGCACCCTTTTTTTCCTTTCCGAGCACTTTTTTTAATTTCCAGTTTATAAAGTTTGAAGTTTCCTGAGTTGGAGCTTCATGTATGAGAACTGATCCGTGATGTACGAATCCATTTGAGATCAATAAATTCAGAACTTTCTCTCCAAGTTTGGAAAAGTCTTCATAGGGTGGGTCGAGGAATACAATATCATAATTTTTTTCCTCCTGCTTTAGAAAACCAAGAACATCTCGATTGGTAAAGCGACCAGCAAATTCATCAAGTCCGGAGCTTTTTTTAACTTGTTCGAAATTATGTCTAAGATCATTGAATACTCTCTTATTTTGTTCGATGAAATGAGCATTTTTCGCACCTCTGCTTAGAGCTTCTAGTCCATAAGAACCAGTTCCGGCAAAGAGATCTAAAACTTTTTTATGCTGAATTTGATTTGCAATCGAGGAGAACAAACGTTCACGATTTGCTTCAGTTGCGGGTCGTAACGATTTGGACTTGGTTACCCGAAGGGGAATGCCGCGTGCAATCCCTCCGCTTATTCGCATCTTTGAAAAAGACTGATCTTAAGAAATCTCATTGGTGAACCTTCAATGTATCGAGAGGGTTTGCCAAGCAAGCTCTTTTTGTTTGTGATGGATTCTGATGGTGAGAAAAATCAGAGCATTTCATGACTTTCCTGAGGCTGTACAAGTTGGAGATGTGATTCAACTGACCGATGCTGAAGGCTTCCATCTAAGTAAGGTATTAAGAATCCAAAATAATGATTCAATCGAGATTCTGAACGGAAAGGGAATCATACTTGCCGGAAAATGCTTCGAAGTTGTTCGCAATAATCTTAAGGTCATGGTAAATGAAAAGGAGATTATTTCCGCTAGTAGCCCGCAATTTCACATTGGTGTGGCTCTAACAAAAGGAAAACAATGGGAGGATTTAATTCGACCCTTGACCGAATTGGGAGCTTTTCGAATCTCCCCTTTGCTAACTGAAAGAACTGAAGTTCGTCAAACAAAAGAAAAACTTATCATTAAACATGAGAAATGGCGAAAATTTTCATCAGAGGCTTGCAAACAATCTGGGAATCCTTGGCTGCCTGTTATTGATCAACCGAGTTCGCTATCAGACTTTTTGAAGGGGTATACAGATTCCGATGACCTATGGATTGGTTCTCTTAATGCTGGAAGTCAAAAAATCGTTGCTTCGGGTGGAACCGACAGAGTTTTCATCTTGATTGGTCCAGAGGGTGGGTGGTCCAGCCAAGAAGAGAAAACTTTTTTGGAAAAAGATGGAAAATTGTTTAGTCTGGGTCCTTACACCTTACGGGTGGAGAACGCAGCAGTTGGAGCTTTGACGGTTGCACGAACTGCGTATCTTCCTTAACTTTTATCATATGCCAGATTTAACAGGAGAGCAAAAGCTTCGTATCGTTCTGGAATCCATAATTCGAAAGATTCCCAAGGAGGAACAATGTCAAAAGTATGGTATTTCCGAAGAGGATTTTTTGGGTTGGCAGGAGCATCTAACTCAAAATGGTGGCAAGATATTTGAACCTGGTTTTGGACGCACAAGTCGTAGAGTGAAGACAGTCAAGGAGATGGGGAAAGCGAGTAAGTTCTTTTTCATTCTTAGCATTCTGATAAATTTGGCACTGGTTTCCATTGCGTGGGTTTACTTTTCCCATCAGTCGAAATCAGTAAAACTTTCGACCAATGGGTCAGATGTTTTGGATTCTCCTTTGAATGCCGCTCTACCCGACAACGATTTTTCTGAAATGGAAGAGGAAGATTCTTCCCCAGATTCTAGTATTGCAAGAGGTAAAACTTCTCCAGAAATCGAAAAATTGCTTTCGAATGCTGAAGATAAAGAGCCTTCTCCGAAGACTGACCTAGAATCTCTTTTGGCAAAACCAATGGAGTTGCCAACACCTCAAGTTTTACCACCAGTTAGTACTCTTCCAGATATCAGTTCTGAAGTTTCCTTTTTGAACCAGATCTACGAAGGTCGTCATGTAGTTTATGTTTTGGATGTTGGAGACTATGTGTTGCAAGGGGAAGGATCTGCTCAAAGATTTGAGCAAATGAAGGATGCGGTGCTTTCTTCTCTGGTTACCCTATCTCCTAATTCATATTTCAATCTCGTCTTATACTGGAATTTGAGGGAAACATCCGCTCTCGGAAAGACCATTCTGAAAGCCAATCGTGAAAATGTAAAATATGCGGTTGATTGGATTACCGGACTAGGAAGCTCTATTGAGGACTTACAGGAAAATCGGAATCAATTTGTGCCGAAGGAATTGTTATACACAAAACCTATCCCCGGAGTAGTTGGTCCATGGTTCGGTCTTGGGATTGGGATCACCTTCGATCCGGACTTGATTTTTATACTTTCAGGAAATAGTCCGGCATTCCCCATGATTTCCGTTCCAAAATCTCACTTTAATGGGCTAGATATAAGTCAACGATCGCTGCTGACACCCCCAACTGAAGGGAAGGAGAGATCCTCTTCAATTATCAGTGATTTGACTCGTCAAACTGCTCGAAAATGGCTGGTTTCTATGGAGCCCCAAGCTTCCTTACCAGATAATGTTTTTGATATCGAAAAAATTGCCTTAAGAAGGCTGGGTTTGAGCGAAGATTTGTCAATGGATTCTAGATCGGTTGCCATACCTTGGGAAAAGGTTTTCGAAAATTTTTTAAGCAGCCTAGAATTGAATGCTCAGATGATACCTAAGACAAATTTCTTTCTATGTTTACCACCTCATGTTCGTTGGCCGAACGACCTGATCAACACTGCCAGCGAATTCGCAGAAAGTTCAAAGGGTTCCCTGATTGAGAATCCGAACTTTCCATGATTTTTATGCCCCTTCGTTTGAAAGGATAGAAAAGTCATTTGGTCTCACAACGGAATGAATAGATGAAACTATTCCGATTTTTAACGATTTTTATTTTGGGGTTCACATCGATTCCTATCTTCGGTCAACTTGGAAGCCTAAAGAAAATAAAAATCGTAGCTCAAAATGAAGCTGTTTCACTTCAACCTGGGGATTCGACTTGGATTTTGATAAAGGCTGAAATTATGCCTGGTTGGCATGTTTACTGGGAGTCATCTGGGCAAACCGGTTTCCCTACTTCTATCAAATGGGAATTACCAGAGGGAATATCTGTTTCTTCTCTTCAATTTCCAACACCTGAATACTATGAATTTCAAGGTTTAGTCAGTTATGTGCATAAAGACTCATTGATCCTCCTTGCAAAGCTTAAGTTGGATCAAGATATGAATTCCAGTGGTTCACTAAAAGTTAAAGGAAATTTCTCAACTTTGATATGTAACGAGTCAACTTGTATTCCTTTTCGGTCCGAATTTTTAATTACCGTAGAAATCGGATCTTCGACGAAATTAAATCCTGAAATTTCAAGAACCATTCAAATGGCGAAAGCCAAATGGCCGATCCCTCTACCTACAACCAGCATATCATCAATGGAAGCTGGAACCGAGTTTGTCGACTTATCGTTTTACAACAAAAATTTTCAGGACTTAAAAACCAGTGAGTTTTACTTCTTTCCTATCGGAGGATTTATAGAGCATGGTACTCGACAAATTTTTTCTGCCGATTCCAATGGGACAACGGTTGATTTAAGGCTGAAGAGAGCATCTGGAGTTCTCCCCCCTGATCGAATTGAAGGAGTGCTTTATCACCCTTCACTTGAAAGATCGTACCGAATTGATCTTGAACAGGAACGAATTATCTATGGGAAAAAGTTGAAAAAAGAAATGGCCCAACAAGGAGAAATGAACATTTCTAATTCGGATGAAGATTTTCGGATACTTTATGTATGGCTATCCTTCCTGGTTCTGGCATTGGCGATTTGGATTTACGGGCGAACTAATCAACTGCATCATTCAAAAGTAAAAAAACAGGTAGGGGCGGTATTAGTAATCCTCACTCTTGGATTTGCCGTCTGGCTTGGGTATCCCAATAAGTCCGTCCCGACAGGTGGATTAAAGTGGGGGGAATGGAGTCCCGAATTAGAAAAATCTCTCAGGGCAGAGGGAAAAGCGGTATATGTGGATTTTACCGCTAAGTGGTGCTTATCTTGCCAGGTCAATAAAAGGGTGTTTCTTTATGATGATGTGGTTGAAGCTTTTGAGAATAAGCAAATCGTTCCTTTGATCGCAGATTGGACAAATAAAGGAACCCAAATTTTGTCTGCTCTTCAATCCTTTGGACGGGAGGGCGTTCCTCTTAATGTTTATTATCCACCATCTGGAGAAGGAATTCTATTGCCGGAAATTTTGAGCGAGAAAATTGTTTTGAGCGTATTGGAAACTGAAAAGCCATATTTTGAAGAAGAAGCCGATGGTTTTTGGAGCATTCTCTCTTTCGCCTTCATTGGTGGAATGATTCTAAATCTTATGCCCTGCGTATTTCCAGTACTAGGTCTCAAAGTAATGTCTTTTGTTAAACAGTCAGGCGGAGAGGTTCAAAGAATCAAAAAACATGGTTTCGTATTTACTATCGGTGTTTTGCTTTCCTTTTGGATTTTATTGGGCTTACTTCTTCTTTTAAGAGAAAAAATGGAAGATAGTTTAGGCTGGGGCTTCCAATTACAGGAACCACTTTTCGTTCTGGCCTTAGCAATTATTCTTTTTGTTTTTGCGCTGAGTTTAAGTGGTGTTCTGGATATCGGAAACTCATTGACCGGAATTGGTAGTAACATCTCTCGAGCGGATGGTTATACCGGATCTTTTTTCTCCGGCATTTTGGCAACGGTTGTGTCTACTCCATGTATGGCCCCTTTTCTAGGTGTGGCAGTGGGAACTGCACTGACAATGGATTGGTTAGGAGCCTATGCTGTCTTTACTTGTATTGCACTTGGACTCTCTTTACCATATCTGTTGTTATCGATTTTTCCAGCTTGGGTTTCTAAATTACCCAAACCTGGAGAATGGATGGAGACATTTAAGCAATTCATGGCATTTCCCATGTATGCAACTGTCATCTGGTTGCTCTGGACACTACAAAGCCTCCTGTAATTTAACAAGGAGGTTTTGTGAGAAAAAGTCTTTAAATAGAAAAAAAGATTTCTTTATAGAGCTTCTTCACCTTGTTCACCGGTACGAATTCGTACTGCCTGTTCAACTGGAAGTACGAAAATCTTGCCGTCTCCGATCTTTTCAGTTCGAGCTGCTTTGGCTATGGTATCGATTACCTTATCAGCCAGTTCGTCGGGTACGGCTACTTCAACTACAACCTTAGGAAGAAAATCAATGGTGTATTCACTGCCACGATAAATTTCAGTGTGGCCCTTTTGTCTTCCGAAGCCTTTTGCCTCCAAAACGGTCATTCCTTCAATGCCAATTTCGGACAAGGCATCCTTAACGTCTTCCAGTTTAAATGGTTTGATGATGGATTTGATTAATTTCATTTTATAAAAATCTTAAAGTTTAGGTTTTAATTAAGAGAGTAACCATTCTCTCCATGTTCCGCTTGGTCAAGCCCCTTTGTTTCATCATCCTCGGAAACCCTGATTCCACCCAATAGACTGGAGATGACCTTTACGATTATAAAAGTAGCTACAATAGATAATGCCACAGCGGCTAAACAACCTTGTGCTTGAACTGTAAGTTGATCTTTCCAAGACTCCAGATTAATTCCCAAACCACCCAACTCTGACTTCCACCCAAGATAGGCCAACATTAAGGTTCCAAGAATACCTCCAATACCGTGGACCGCTGCAACATCGAGGGAATCATCAACCCCAAGCTTTTCCTTAACGAAGCTACAAGCAAAGTAGCAGATAATTCCCGCACTTGCTCCGATAATTACTGCACCCATTGGTCCGACACTTCCCGATGCTGGAGTGATGGTAGCAAGCCCAGCAATCGTGCCAGTTACAATACCCACCAACCCTGGTTTACCGGTCTTTTTCCATTCAATGAACATCCATACCAAACTTGCAGTAGCTGCAGAGATGTGGGTGACCAACATTGCCATGCCAGCACTAGTTCCAGCCGCAGCGGCACTGCCGGCATTGAATCCAAACCATCCTACCCATAGCATAGATGCTCCAATCATGACCATTCCGGGATTATGTGGAGGCTTTAAGCTTTTAGGGAAACCTTGTCTGCGACCCAACATCCATGCAAGGGTTAGAGCTGAAGCCCCAGCGGTTGCATGAACTACAATTCCTCCAGCAAAATCAATTACTTGCTTTTCGGCTAACCAACCGCCTCCCCATACCCAATAACATACAGGAAAATAAACCGCAATGAGCCAAAGTCCGCTAAATAAAATAACGGCTGAAAATTTCATTCTTTCGACAAAAGCACCGACAATTAGTCCCGGTGTGATGATGGCAAAAGTCATTTGAAACATTATCCAAACCGATTCAGGAAAATCACCAAACAAACTATCGATACTTAGTCCTTTAAGGAAAAAGGCATCCGTTCCACCGATCCACCAATCTCCATCTCCTGGGGTAAGAGCCAAGCTGTATCCAAATGCAATCCATAAAAGAGATGCTAAGCAAGCAATGCTGAAACAATGCATCAATACAGAAAGAACATTCTTTGACTGTACCAATCCCCCGTAAAAAAGAGCAAGGCCCGGAAGAGTCATAAACAATACCAGAGCAGTGGCAGTAATCATCCATGCCGTGTTTCCTGTGTCTAATGTGGCTTCTGAAGAAGCTGGGTTCTCAGATGAAGGAGCATATTCTTCATTGATCGATTCCGATATGGGATTGCTTGTTTCGTTTTCGGCAAAGCTAGAAGAGCTACTAAAAAGAAAGGCAAAACAAGTAATACCTATGGTTAGTATGTTTTTTAATTTCATGGGCTGGTTTGATTTTGGATTACAATTGAAAAAATTCACCAATCATTTGAATGAACGATTTAATTAAGACTTTAATTTCTTGGCTGCAGGAATCAAGCAATGAATTTATTTCATTATAAAAATGAATAATAATCATTCATGTGTTAGGATTACATTTTTGTTACTGATCAAAAAAAAGGCTCGGTTCATCCGAACCGAGCCTTTGTTAATTGTTTCAGTTTAAGGTGCTTTTACAAAGCTTCCTCTCCTTTTTCACCTGTGCGAATCCTTACGGTTTCTTCGACGGGTAAAATGAAGATTTTACCATCACCGATCTTTCCGGTTTGGGCAGCACCAACGATCGCATCAACGACTTTGCTGCTCATATCGTCGGATACAGCGATTTCGATTTTTACTTTGGGGAGAAAATCGACAGTATATTCACTACCTCTGTAGATTTCTGTGTGACCCTTTTGTCTACCGAAACCTTTGACTTCGGAAACGGTCATACCCTCGACCCCTATTTCGGATAGGGCATCCTTTACTTCCTCTAACTTGAAGGGTTTTATGATTGCCTTGATTAATTTCATATTAATTTCCTTGATTGTAGTATTTTAAGTTCGAGACGATGTTTATCAGGAGGTGTAGGCTTCTTGTCCGTGCTCACTGATATCAAGTCCGCGATCCTCTTCTTCTTCGCTCACACGAACTCCAATGAATGCTTTGAGCAAGGAGAAAACGATATACGAGAAGACGAAGGCGAAAACACTGACTAGTAATGCACCCTTGAGTTGAACCATGAAATCAAAACCGTCAGCGAATATTGCGGTAGCGACAGTTCCCCAAATTCCACATACTCCGTGGACAGATATGGCTCCGACGGGATCATCGATTTTTAGCTTATCTAAGTAAACAATAGATCCAACAACGATTATTCCAGCAATAAAACCAATTACAAGTGCACTACTTACAGATATTACATCCGCATTTGCAGTGATACCGACCAAACCGGCTAGGATACCATTCAATGCCATTGAGAGATCTGGTTTTTTCAAAACAAGCCAAGATATAAGAATCGCTCCAAGAGCACCTGCAGTAGCTCCAAGTGTGGTTGTGGTAAATACGAGACCTAATGCTCCGGGTTCAGCCGAAAGAACAGATCCGCCATTAAATCCATACCATCCAAACATAAGTAGAAAAACACCGATTGCAGCTAAAGGAAAGCTATGTGCAGGAATCGGCTTGATACCATTTTCAGTGTATTTCCCTTTTCTTGGTCCAAGTACAATCACGCAAGCTAAGGCTCCAAATCCACCAAACGCATGAACAACAGTTGAACCAGCAAAGTCTTTGAAGCCCATTTCTGATAAGACTCCTCCACCCCAGTGCCAGGAACCGGCAACAGGATAAGCGAATCCAACAAATAATACCGCAAAGATCATGAAAGAACTGAGCTTGACCCGTTCTGCAACGGCACCGGATACAATCGTTGCACCCGTGGCAGCAAACATAGCTTGGAAAATAAAATCGCCAAAACCAGTCATAGCCAGACCTAAGCCACCATATCCCCAGGTGTTTCCACCATCAGCATTCAAATCTCCGATCATGCCGCCCCAGCTAAACCAGCCGTTGAAGTCACCTGGATAATGGGTATTGAATCCAAATAGCGCATAGGTAATGACACCAATAGAAATGATAAATACATTTTTAAAGAGAACATTAACGACATTCTTTTGCTGGCAGAGACCCGATTCTAGAGTTGCGAATCCTAAGTGCATCAAGAAAACGAGGCCAGCAGCAATTACTGTCCAAAGCATAGATGTGGTGAAAAAGTCATAAGCTGGCGCATACTCACCTTGACCTTCGAGGAGTTCGAGGTAGTCATCGACTGGACCAGCTTCTTCTTCTGCTGGAGCTTCAGCAACAGCAGTTTCGTGGTCATCGGCATGAGCAGGCATGGCGTAAGAAAACAGTAGTGCGGCGACTAGAAGCAAAAACTTCCAGGACGAAGCACCTAAGACATTTGAATTTACAAGTTTAGAGTTCATTTTTGTTAGTATTTGATTATCAGTGCTATAAGTATATTATAGATAAGATTTAATACTACGGTTGCACATGACATGCCAAAAAATAGGGTATGTATGAAATTGATCGAAAAAAGAATTGAAATTCTTAATTCACCATCAGTTATTCACAACCGATTGATCCTACAACTTGTTATAATTAAAGATTATGGTTCAAAGGACTTATTCATTAACCATTTTTGAAATCTCTCAAAATCTTCGTTCTTTCCCAACGGAATTTAGAATGTATAGAAAGGGTTGGCTATCTAACTATCTGTCTAAAAACAAAGTTAGCTTCCCTGAAGCGTACGAACAAAGAAATCGAGGCGTTTGCGAAACAAATACTCACCTTCTCCAATTCCATGTCCAGCACCAGGAATCATTATAAATTCAAAATCCTTATTTGACTTTACTAGTGCATTTACCACTTGGAGAGTCGAGGCGGGGTCGACATTTTTGTCCAATTCACCGACAGTAAGCATGAGCTTTCCTTTCAGTTTGTGTGCATGAAAAACATTTGAGTTATCTTGATAATGGGGTCCAAGTTTCCCCATCCAAGCCTCATTCCACCAAATTTTATCCATCCGATTATCATGACATCCACAATCACTTGCAGCTGCCTTGTAAAATTCTCCGTGATGAAGCATTGCAGCTAAAGCATTTTGTCCACCTGCACTGCCTCCATAAATTCCGACTCTAGATAGATCCAACCATGGAAACTTCTTTGCGGCCTCCTTAAGCCAGGCAATCCGATCTGGGAGACCAGCATCCGCAAGATTTTTCCAACATTGATTGTGAAATTCCTTCGACCTCCAATTTGTTCCCATCCCATCGATCTTAACCAGAATGAATCCAAGTTCTGCAATCCTTCTAAGGGAAATCTGTAAGCCAAACTTTTTCGGTACATGATAGTCATGAGGACCAGCGTAAATATTTTCGATCACCGGATAACTCGAATTGGGGTCAAAATTCGACGGTCGGATGATAATGCCATGAATTTCAGTCTTTCCATCCCTCCCGGGGGCAACGAAGCGAATTGGCATTTGATAACCTTCCCTGAGTAAAGGAGTCAGGTCTTGATTTCCAATTATTTTTATCAATTTTCCATCGATTGATCTCCTTAACTCTGCAATCTCTCCGTGATCCACTCTCGACCACCGGTCGACAAAAAGAGATTTTTTTTCATTGAAATCCCAGGTATGGGTTCCATCACCTTGGGTCAAAACCCTTAAATTTGAACCATCCAAATTTACCCGAGCCAGATGTATATGATACGGATCCTGATTAGGATGAATTCCCATGGCGGCAAACCAAATGACTCCTCTTTCTTCGTCGATATGTTCAATTCGTCTAACGACCCATTCGCCTTTGGTAATTTGATTGATAACTTTTCCATTGTTTACATCAATACGATAGAGATGATTCCAACCATCTCTTTCACTTGCCCAAATAAGATGCGGTGAGTTTTCCAACCACTTAAGCATGGTCTTTTGGGAATAATCGATAAAAGTATCGGATGTTTCGTTGATGATATCCATTACCCTTCCATTCGTCGGATCGATTGACCGTAGGGCTAATTGTCCATGTCCTCTTCGATTGTACAAAACATAAACAGCTCGGCTATCAGCAGCCCAATGCTTAAATTGTACCGACCATGAATCTCGAAAGGAAGATTCTTCTACTTTGACCAGTTCTGTTTTTTCTAAATTAATAATTACCGGGCAAAGTTGAGGGATCGGGTCGCCGGGTTTTGGATAATTTAGATATTCGATTTTCGGGTGAACAAAGTCTTTTGGAGAACTGGAAATTAACGGGATTTTTCTCACTGGAAGTGCATTGAAGGATCTAAATCCGAGAGCAAATTTCTCATCTGGTGAAAAGTGAAAGCGTTCGAGGTAAAAATCTTTTTCTGTTCCGTTCTTAGTTAGCTGAATCGGTTGCTTACCTTTTAATTTAATCCAGATGTTGTGATCCTTTACCCGTAGAAAGACTTTTTTTTGAGAATCTTTTTTGGCGTTTTCCCATGATCGATGCATCGCAGTATTTCTGGATTTTGAATTAAGTTTCGCCAAGCAGTCTGATCGAGCGGTGCGAAAGTTTCCGGTTAAGTCGTTTGCAGTGAAGTCAGTTACCCAAACATGACCAGAGAAAGTAGAAATAGTCAGTCTCCCCTTTGGGATTATTGTACCGTAGTAGATGAGCTTCCCGTTAAAATCTACCCAAAAAACTCGGACTTTTCTACTAAATTGATTTTCAAAGATAATATTAACTTTATCAGAACTAGGGAGGCTAGGTTTCCAACCCGCAATTGATTTGAGTGGAATAGGCTGAGTTGTTTTGCCTGTAGAAGCTTGCCTTTTTAAAATTCTACTTTCCCCGGTATTTCCATCAATAAAGGTATCAAGGTTTGATTCTCCCTCGGTGTTTTTTATGATAATTCCATCATTAAGCCATTCGTATCGAAGATTCAATTTTTTGTAGGCTTTAGTAAATTTAGGACCTATCTGATCAGATCTAAGGTATCTTTCTTCAATCGAATTCGTTACGATTTCAGTCTTGGACTTTGACAATAAGACCAGTATCTGAAATCCCAGAATAAGGAAGGTGTAAATGAACAGTTTACTGATTTTATTCATTTGTCAGGTTAAAAAGAAATGTTACTAAAACTTTCTTAAACCATATCTGATGGGGGTACAATCAGGTGTCTTCGGCAATGGACTTTATTTTGAGGTCTTTTAGTTGACGGTCGGTGGCGGTACCCGGGCTATCAGTCATAAGATCCTGTCCCTTCTGGGTCTTGGGAAAGGCAATTACATCACGGATGCTTTCCTTACCTGCCAAAATAGTGACCAAGCGGTCGAGCCCAAGGGCGATGCCTCCATGGGGTGGGGCACCATATTCAAAGGACTCGAGCATATATCCAAAGCGACTCTTGACCACTTCAGCGGGAATTTGCAGGACTTCTTCGAAAATCTTCTTTTGAACATCGGGCTGATGTATCCGGATACTCCCGCCCCCAAGTTCTACACCGTTGAGTACAATATCATAGTGCTGGCCCCGAACTTTCTTAGGCTCAGAATCAATCAAGGGCAAATCTTCCTCTACCGGTGCAGTGAAGGGGTGATGGGAGGCGACATAGCGGCCTTCTTCTTCCTCGAAATGCATAAGAGGAAAATCAATGACCCAGAGGAATTTCCAGTCCTTTGGGTCGCGAAGTTGTTGACCTCTTTTTTCAAGCAGGGTCGCGGCTTCCAAACGGATGCGACCCAAAATATTACAGGAACTTTCCCAACCACCCGCGGCAAAGAATACAATGTCACCATCTCCTACTTCGAGTTTGGCTTTGAGCGTATCCTGTTCAACCTCCGAAAGGAATTTAAGGATAGGGGATTTCCACTCACCCCCTTCGGATTTAATAAAAGCGAGTCCCTTGGCACCAAGGGATTTTGCAGTCTCTTCCAAATGTTTTAATTCGCCCTGGGTAATATCGGCCAGTCCCTTGGCATTAAACGCTTTGACTGCTCCGCCTGACTGAACGGCACCAGCAAATACCTTGAAGTTAGATTCACGGAAGTCATCGGAAAAGTCCTGAATTTCCAAACCGAAGCGCATGTCCGGCTTGTCCGAACCAAAGCGGTTCATCGCTTCATTGTAAGGCATACGGAGAAAAGGGGTGGTGATTTCTTCGCCAAGGGTTTCCTGCCACACAGTTTTGAGGAGGCCTTCGATCAGGGCATACATGTCCTCTCGGTCGATGAAAGACATTTCAAGATCGATCTGGGTAAATTCCGGTTGACGGTCGGCTCGTAGATCTTCGTCTCTAAAGCAACGGGCTAGCTGGTAGTAGCGCTCAATTCCTGCTACCATCAGCATTTGTTTATACTGCTGGGGAGACTGTGGGAGGGCGTAGAATTTTCCTTCGTTTAAACGGCTAGGGACCAAAAATTCACGGGCACCTTCCGGCGTGCTTTTGAAAAGCATCGGAGTCTCGATCTCAAGAAAGTTCTGATCGTCAAAGTATTTACGAATTGCCATGGATGCTCGATGGCGGAGTTTGAGAGCATTGAGATTGGACTGGCGTCTGAGATCTAGATACCGATAGGTGAGACGGAGATCTTCTCCCACTTTATCTGCGGTATCATCTAAGGGGAAAGGAGGAGTTTTCGACTGATTATGGACAATAATATTGCTGGCGAAGAGTTCAATGTCACCGGTGTCAAGATTGGTATTTTCCGTGCCATCATCTCGGTTACGCACTTCTCCGGTAACTTCTATTACACTCTCGGGTTTGAGCTTTGGAAAGAGTTCAGAAAGGGTTTGGTTTTCGGGATCAAGAACCACTTGCGTTTTACCCTCTCGATCGCGCAGATCAAGAAAGAACACGCCTCCATGATCGCGGAGTGAATCGACCCATCCGATTAGAGTGGCGGAAGATCCGGCGTTTTCCTTGCGTAGTTGATTACAATGGTGGCTTCTTTTCATGCCTTATTAAAAGATTAATCGAATATCGAAACTAGGTGGAATTGGCAAGCGGGATGAGTTGATATTTTGAATGCAGGGAGCAGGAAGGAGCAAGGCGGTAATAAAAAGAAAACTTTTTTGACTCGCCATGGCATTTCCTTACTTCATGGGTAGAAAAGCGATGAA
Organism: Verrucomicrobiota bacterium; assembly: GCA_036127675.1. Lineage (GTDB taxonomy): Bacteria > Verrucomicrobiota > Verrucomicrobiia > Opitutales > Seribacteraceae > Seribacter. Next base: position 14,592 of record JAYYRA010000005.1, on the reverse strand, counting down.
AAAAAGATATGTGGTAATAATGGCTGGTGGACGAGGTGAACGTTTCTGGCCACAAAGTCGGTTAAAACGTCCCAAGCATCTGCTGCCCATAGTCGGAGACTCTGCAATGCTATTCCAAACCATTGAAAGACTGGACGGCTTGGTTCCAATCGAGCAAATTTTCGTGATTACCAACAGCGAGCAAAGGGAATCCGTACTGGAAACTTGTCCTGAACTTTTGCCTGAACGGGTAATTGGAGAACCGGTTGGTAGAGATACGGCAGCAGCGGTCGGTTTGGCTGCATTATTGGTTGAAAAAGAAGGTGGGGATTCTGCATTTGCACTTCTGCCTGCTGACCATGTTATAGAGGATGCAGAAGGTTTTCAGTCGGTTTTGTCCGCTGCATTCGAAGCAGCCGAAGCGGACGACACTTTGGTGACGGTAGGGATAAAGCCGAGCTTTCCATCCACAGGGTACGGATATTTGCAATGCGGGGAACTAGTTGAGGGAGATGTCAGTCGGCCAGTAATGAAAGTCGAGCGATTTGTTGAAAAACCCAACCTTGAGAAAGCAAAACAGTACATGGAACAGGGTAGTTATTTTTGGAATGCCGGAATGTTTGTCTGGCGACCTAGGGTGATTCTTGCAGAGATCGATCGACTGGTGCCCGATCTTTCCCAAGGATTGGCCATCTTGCGGTCGGCTTGGGAAAACTTATCCAGTCTGGATCAAGCAATGAATCAAGTCTATCCGAATTTAAAGAAGATATCGATCGATTTTGCGGTAATGGAAAAAGCAGATGGGGTGGTTATGCTGGAATCAGATTTTGATTGGGACGATGTGGGGGAGTGGCCAGCAATTGCCCGTCATTATCCAGCCGATGAGAATGGAAATGTTTTTAAAGGAGAGGGTTTAGCGATAGATGCGGAAAATAACCTTACTTTTTCAGATTCAGATCATTGCATAACTTTACTTGGTGTAAAAGATTTGATTGTGGTACAATCGGGGGATGCGACAATGGTTTGTCACAAGGATTGTGCTCAGGAAGTAAAGGCACTGGCTCAAAAAGCTTCCGAAAAGAACCCAAACCTTTCATAATTCTGAAATTTAATCCCATGTCGAATTATCTTGGGATTGATTTCGGTACTAAGCGAATGGGACTTGCTTGGTCAGATGATTTGAATATCGCATTGCCCATTGGGGCAATACCTGGGGTGGATTCAAAAGAGTGCATGAAAAATTTATCTCAGGAAATCGAACAGCGTAAGATTGATCAAATCGTGATCGGGTATCCAATCCATATGGATGGGAAAAAAGGAAAGAGAACTGAGGAAGTGGATCATTTTATTACCGAATTAAAGAAGGAATTTGGCCTTGTTATTCATCGAGTAGACGAGAGGCTTACCAGTCATGCAGCAGAGCAAGCGTTAGGAAAAAAAGCGAAAACTAAAAAAGGGAGGGAAAGCGGAAAGATAGATGCCACAGCAGCTTGCCTGATCCTTACGGATTTTTTAAATCGAGACTCCAAAGATCAGAATCCGGAATTTTGTTGAAGATAATGCCGAAGGGAAAACCAGCCGGAGAGGAGAAAAGATGGTGCTGTTTATGTGCTTATGACGGTACTGATTTTGCAGGTTGGCAAAAGCAACCAAATAGGCGGGCAATTCAGGATAAGATCGAAGAGGTTTTAAAAGAAATTTTTGGCTCTCGAATTCGAACTATTGGTTCGGGGAGAACGGATGCAGGAGTTCATGCAAAAGGACAGGTTTTTCATTTTGATGCCCCTTGGACACATCCAGAGCAGTCTTTGCTACAAGCAATGCGGGTAAATTTTCCCGAAGGAGTTCGCCCCATTAAATTACGACAGGTTTCCGGCGATTTTCACTCGCTTTATTCGGCAACTGGAAAGAGGTACCGCTATCGTGCATGCAAAGGTTGGGCTGAACCGGAAATTGATCGATTTGTTCTATCCCTCAAAGAAAAAAAACCGGACTTAGTCCGAATGAAGGAAGGGGCTACTTTCTTTGTTGGGGAGCATAATTTTTCCGCCTTTTCCGCTAGTCGCGGAGGAGAAGAAAAGGAGGATTCCAAAATACGAAAGGTTTGGAAGATGGATGTTTTCGAGGAAGGAGTGGAGGTTCACTTTTTGGTGGAAGGTAGTGGTTTCTTATACAAGATGGTCAGAAGTATGGTGGGTGCTTTGCTTGATGTGGGAGTTGGGAAAATTGAACCCAGTGAGATTTTAGACATTTTAAATTCCAAGCTTCGGACCGAAAGAGTTGTGAGTGCACCGGCGAAAGGTCTATGCTTGGAGGAAGTTTTCTATCCGGAAAATGTTTTGTAAGAATGCGTTTTCTCCGTGCTATATTCGATGAATGTATGGATGTTTTTTTTCCCGGTAATTGTCCAGTTTGCTCTGGACCGCCTAAAATGGAAGATGGATACTACACCTGTTCTTCTTGCTTAGACCATGTCGCTTGGGCTGGAGTAGCCGCCTGTAAACATTGCGGACTTCCCATGCCTTCAATTGAATACGAGGGCTTGATTTGCTCGAACTGCAGAAAAAATAAACCTTCCTTCAATCGGGGTCTTTGTTTGTTTGTGTTGGATGAAGTAGGGAAGGCGTTAATTCATTCAATTAAATATGAGGGAGCCAGAGAGGTTTTGAATGATATGCGGCACTGGTTGGACCGTTGTCCCGGAGCCTGTAATTTTTTTCAGGGTGCCCATTTAGTCCCTGTGCCCCTTCATCGAAGGAGAGAATCAAGGCGTGGTTTTAATCAAAGTCTATGGATTGCCCGTGCGATTAAAAGTAATATTGGATCTGGAGTTGAAGTGGGGGATTTTATGAAGCGAATCCGAAACACACCCACCCAAACCAAACTTGCCAAGAAAGACCGCGAAAAGAATGTGAAAAATGCTTTTGCCCTTAAGCCAGGAGTCTGTTTGGATTCAATTTTCAGAATTATATTAATCGATGATGTCTTTACTACTGGAGCAACCCTTGAGGCCTGTACACAGGTTTGGAAAGATAAGGGAGTTGAACATGTGGACATCTTCACATTGGGACATGGATAATAGTTATTTCATTTAAACCTATGGCATTTTTCGGAAAACCTAAATATTCAACAGTCAGCGTAAAAGCCAAAGAGGGAGTACCAAAAGGGGTTTGGACTAAATGCCCTGAGACGGGTGAAATGGTCTTTGCGAAGGAATTGAAAAAAAATCTAATGGTGGTTCCCGCCAGCAATTATCATTTTCCTCTCCCTGCACCCGACCGAATCGAGTCGTTGGTCGACAAGGGGAGTTTCGTCGAGCATGATGCAAATTTGATCTCTGCAGATCCATTGAAATTCAAAGGACTCGCCTCGTACAAGGAGAAGCTTGATCAGAATAAAAAGAAAACCAACTTGAAAGATGCAGTAATTTCCGGTGTTGCAAAAATGGGTGGTTTTCCCGTCAGTTTAGCAGTGATGGATTTCCGCTTCCTAGGAGGTAGTATGGGTTCCGTGGTGGGAGAGAAGATCACCCGTGCCATTGAGCGTGGTTTGGATAGTAAGATACCCGTAATTGTGGTTTCGGCTTCCGGGGGAGCGAGAATGTATGAGGGGATTCTCAGCTTGATGCAGATGGCAAAGACCAGTGCTGCTTTGGCCCGATTGTCAGAGGCGGGTATTCCTTACTTATCGGTTCTTACCAATCCAACTATGGCAGGGGTAATGGCGAGTTATGCCACCTTGGGGGATGTGATTCTTGCGGAGCCAAAGGCCTTGATTGGTTTCGCGGGACGAAGGGTGATTAAAGAAACGACCCGGGCCGATTTACCGGAGGGTTTTCAAACGGCTGAATTTCTGTTGGATCATGGCTTGATTGATCAAATCGTTCATCGGCATGAAATGCGCGAAAAGTTAATCACTTTGATTGATCATTTAGGTCGTGGAATACGCTCCGACAGGGCCAGTTCCAAGACCGCTCAACCATCTGCCCGCAAAAAAGCTGCTCCCAAAAAAAATATCCGTACGAAGGCAAGAGCCTCTTCAACGAGAAAAGCGAAAAAGTAGTTCATAACATTCTGTCTTTTCCAGTTTAATCGGATTGGAGTGTGAATCGATGAATCATTGGTTGGATTATCTTTTTAATCTTCGTAATCAGGGTTCTTTATTAGGCCTTGAGCGAATGAGAATACTTTCTGAAAGATTGAAGAATCCCGAGAGATCCTTTCCAATCATTCATGTTGCTGGGACCAATGGAAAAGGATCAGTTTGCTCAATGTTGTCATCGATTTACCAATCCAATGATTACAATGTAGGGTTGTTTTCCTCTCCTCACTTAATCGATTTGGGGGAAAGAATTCAGTTAAATGGAGAAAATATGTCATTAGATGAGATGGAAAGAATGGTGGACCGAATTAGACCCATTGCAGAGGAAATGGAAAAGGAACAAGAAGGAATGCATCCCACTTTTTTCGAGATTATGACAGCGGTTGCCTTTCTTCGTTTTCAGGAGAGAAAAGTTGATCTGGCAATTTTGGAGACCGGATTGGGGGGGAGGCTTGATTCCACAAATGTGGTAACTCCAGAGTTGTCGATAATTACAAGTATTTCCCTCGACCATTGTGAAATTCTAGGCAGTCGGATTTCTGAAATTGCCAGGGAAAAAGCGGGGATAATAAAAAAAGAAAAACCTATATTGACCGGTTGGTTGCCAGAAGAGGCTAAAAACGAAATAGAGCAAGTTGCCATTCGTCGAAAATCAGAATTCTTTTACCTTAATATCCCTAACATTGAGTGCCCCAAGACCAATTTAATGGGTGATTTTCAAAGAAGGAATGCTGCACTTGCTCAAAAAGGTGTGGAAATTTTAGAAGGTGAATTTCCAGTATCAGATAAAATAACCGCCAAGGCTTTCAAAGAAGTAAAATTACCAGGGCGATGGCAGGTGATCCAAGAAAAACCAAAAGTGGTTTTGGATGCTTGTCATAATGTCGGTGGTCTAGAATGCTTGAAGGAAAATTTAGATCAACTGGAAAAACCTTACACCGTATGGTTATCCGCAATAGGGCAAGATCGTGCGAGGGATTTGGCGGAATTTTTTCTTCCGATTGCCGAGGAAGTGGTTTTTTTTACCCCGAATATGCCTAGGGCATGCACTTATAAGGAAATGATAAGTCTTGCACCAATGAAATTTCATTCAAAGTGTAGGCAGGGGAATTGGGAAAAAATTGATTTTGAATATGAAAAATCGATTAATAATCCCCGTCAGAATTTGTTAGTAACTGGTTCCATTTATTTACTCGGAAGACTTTTATCTGTTCTGAAAAAGGATGGTTCGAATTCTTCCTTGTCTGAATTGCAGGATCATTTGTAAAAATCCAGTAATTTTTTCAAATTATTAAAGGGAATAATCTATTTCTCCGTTTTAAGAATCCCTAAGATCGATTACCGAAAAAATAACTATATATGTTAATTATATAATTGTAAAAGCTATATATAGAGTGGTGTTTTAGAATCGGTTGCTCTCCATTTTATCCAGTCTTTCAGTGCTGTTAATAACTCCTTAAGAAATTGAGGATATCTTTCAATAACTTAAGCTTGGAAGATGAAACTTAATCCGTACTTTTGTTTCTTTCCGTATTTGAAAACTGGATAATTTCCACTAGTGAGGGAAATGTTGAAAAAGTTATTAACAATCCTAGATGTAGTGGTCATGTTTCTGTTTAAATCCCGTATATTGTGTTTTAAATTATTAAAATTTTCATTATTTTTCATTTTTTTCTTTTCTTTTCCTTCTTCATCCGCACTATTCGTTCATAAATTCGATGATTAGCGACAAAAATCTTTTACATAAATTAAAAACATGGCAAACCATGCTCGATTTCTCCGATAGGCGGTGATTTTGACATGATAGGGGAGTACAAATAATGAATAAAACATACGATATAGGTGGAAAAAAATTCGTCCTTGACGAACAAAAGGCTGTTCAGGCATATCAAGAGAAAAAGGTTATTAACGGGAGAGAAACCATGACTTTTAATCTCTTACCTTTAAAATACCAGTGGGCTTACGATTTATACAGAAAAATGAAATCGAATCATTGGGAACCCGAAGATGTTCCTATGCAAAAAGACCTTGAGCAGTGGAAGAGCGAAACCGACCTTAGTGATGCTGAGCGCTGGATTATTATGATGGGAATTGGGTATTTTTCTGCTGCAGAAGGAATAGTGGGTGACAATATCCAACATGTTGTTAGAGAGTTGGTAACCGCACCTGAACTCAAATTAGTTTTAGGTCGTCATGCCCACGAGGAGAATATTCATGCGGATAGCCTTTTGTACATGATTAGTTCATTGGGTATAAACCCCCACGAATGTGAGGCAATGTTTGAGCAGGTTGAAACCATCCGCAAGAAAAACGAATTTGTAACTAAAGTTTCTCAAGGATTACGAAGGGACTTGGATCTCACGATAACCGCAAACAAACAGGAACTTGCCAAAAACATCTTCGTTTTCGGTCAGTGCATGGAAGGGACTCAGTTTTACGGTCTATTTGGAATGATCCTTAGCTTAGCCAGACAGAACAAATTTCCAGGAATTGGACAAATGTTCCGCTACACCTTGAGAGATGAGTCAAACCACATTGAATTATTCAGAAATCTTTTCCGAGTACTCATCGATGAAAATCCGGACATCTGGACCGAGGAATTTAAAAATGAATTGGTCGAATTGATGAAAGAAGCAGTCGAATTGGAAAAAGAATTTATCCGTGACTGCTTACCGGTTAATTCCGTCGGACTCAGTTCAGACGAATTTTGCTCATACATTGATTACATTGCGGACCGTCGGCTAGTCGGAGTTGGTCTGGAAATACTTCATCCGGGCCAAGAAAACCCATTCCCTTGGTTGGCCGAGATGATGGATGTTAAAAAAGAACAGAATTTCTTCGAAGGGCGCGTGACCGAATATCAAAAGTCTTCGGCTTTAGCAGAGGTTTCTGACGACGAACTGTAAAGTCGCAGGGATAGAACGGAAGGACAGAATTAATTTGTAAAATAGATTTGGGTGGGAGTTGAACTGATGCGTAACACGATATTTGAAGAAGATGTATTATTAACCAAGGTGGCGGAAACACCCCGTGAAAACAAACCCCGTTTTGACTGGGCGGATGCCTTGGAAGATAATCGCTTCGAGATACCGAAAGTACGCATTACTGATGGCGCGGGTGACCGTGATTTCCACATCGCCGAGGTGGCTGAAGTGATCGGGGAGGCATTGACCGACCTGATGATTTCTAGGGAAGAAAACGAAATATACACCCCAAAGAACCGGGAACTCGTGGTGGAGTCTGCCCGGATCGTCGCTGACCGCTTAATCGAGCGGATGGCAGAAGAGGAGGAAGGCGGTGCCCCCCGCCTCTCCTTCGACGAACTTCACCGGTTAATCGAAAAAGCATTGGTTGAAAATGATGCTTATGATGTTGCGAAGAGTCTGGTGTTTTCAAGATCTAGCGACGGTAACGGAGGAAGGGGAGAATTCGCTTCACGCAATGGGGTTGATTCTTCCCAAATCCGCCTGATTCGAAGGAGCGGGCAAGTCGTACCTTGGAATTCCTCCAAAATCGAAGTCGCGGTAAGAAAAGCATTCCTTTCCCTTCGTTTGGATTCTGAACCCGCCGTGGAAATTGCCAAAAAAGTAACCGAAAATGCGATCGCCACCGGTCAAGCATTTATCAACATCGAGGATGTTCAAGATATCGTGCAGGAAGAACTAATGCGTCAAAAGTTCTTCAAGGTTGCCGAGTCCTACATTTTATACCGAGCCCGCCGTCGCATTGAGCGTGAGACCGGTGTAACTCATGAAGAAGTCAAGCAGGACTCGATGATCGTGGTTAAGAAAAAAGATGGAAGCACTTTTTTCTGGGATGGTATCGACCTGAAAAAGAGAATTACCTTTGCAAGTATTGGATTAGACTTATGCCTCAGTCCCGAACAAATTGAGGAAAGCCTACGCCGTTCGGTATTCTCTGAAATTAGTGAAGAAGATCTCAAGAAGACCATTATCCTAAACTCTAAGACACTGATCGAAAGAGATGGAGACTTTGCTAAATTTGCCGCACGAATACTTTTATCTTATATTTATGAAGAAGTTCTGGGCTGGAAGGCCGCTAGTGACACCATTGAGGATCTCAAAAAATTTCACTCAGAAGGCTTGCGCAAATATCTGAAGCGTGGAGTAGAGATTAAAAGATTAGATGCAAAACTTCTGAAATTGGACATCGGAAAGCTTGCAGATGCCCTCGATCCATCTGCGGATTTAGATTTTGACTATCTTGGGATCCAGACTCTGTATGATCGATATTTAGTGGTAGATAAAACGGGAGATCTGCCGGTTCGTCTTGAGACGCCACAATTATTTTGGATGAGAGTGGCAATGGGAGTTTTTGCTCATGAGGATTCTCCGGAAGATCAAATTATGTCCCTTTACAATCTTTACAAAAGTCGACGCTTTTGTTCTTCCACTCCTACACTCTTCAACTCGGGAACGCCCCATTCACAATTGTCTTCCTGTTACTTATATAAAGTTGATGATACGATTGAGTCGATAATGTACAGAGGTATTGCCGAAAATGCTTTTCTGTCCAAATGGGCCGGAGGACTTGGGGGAAGCTGGACATCGGTGCGTGGTACTGGAAGTCACATTGCAGGTACAAATGGTGAAAGCCAGGGAGTGATTCCTTTTCTCAAAATGCACAATGATCAGCTTTGTGCGGTTAACCAAGGGGGGAAAAGAAAAGGCTCGGGTTGTGCGTATTTAGAGTCCTGGCACTGCGACATTCTTGAATTTCTTGAATTGCGTAAGAATACTGGTGACGATCGTCGCAGAACCCATGATATGAACACCGCGAATTGGATTCCGGACTTGTTCATGAAGAGGATGGAAGCCCGGGAAGACTGGACCTTGTTCAGGAGTAATGAAGTCAGCGATCTGCATGATTTATACGGAAAGGCTTTTGAAGATAAATATATCGAATACGAGGCAAAAGCGGAAAAGGGAGAAATTTGGTCCCACTCGATGCCGGCGATTGATTTGTGGAAGCAAATGCTCAAAATGCTTTTTGAAACCGGGCACCCATGGATTACTTTCAAGGACACCTGTAATGTTAGAAGTCCACAAGATCATACCGGTGTAATTCACAGTTCCAATCTTTGTACGGAAATTACCCTCAATACTGGTGCAGATGAAACAGCGGTTTGTAACCTAGGTTCCGTCGTTTTGGATTCTCACTTGAAAAAAGATGGTTCATTGGATCACGATAAACTTCGGGATACCATACGGATTGCAGTTCGAGCATTGGACAATGTGATCGATGTAAATTTCTATCCCACGGATGCGGCAAAAACCTCAAATATGCGACATCGTCCAATTGGAATGGGTGTGATGGGCCTTCAAAATTCTCTTTTCAGCAAAAATATTTCTTTTACTTCTGATGAAGCAGTTGAGTTCAATGATGAGTTCATGGAGGCAATATGTTACTACGCATACGAGGCATCCAGTGATCTTGCCAGTGAGCGGGGCACTTATTCAAGTTACAGCGGTTCCAAATGGGACCGTGGAATTCTACCCCAAGACTCGATCACCTTGCTTGAAAAGGAACGTGGTGAAGCAGTGGATGTTCCCAAAGAAGGGAAAATGGATTGGACCGTGGTCCGGGAAAAGATTGCCAAGCATGGCATGCGGAACAGTAATGTTATTGCGATTGCCCCGACTGCCACGATATCCAACATCATGGGTTCTTCTCCTTGTATCGAACCGACCTACAAAAATCTGTTCGTTAAAAGCAATTTATCCGGAGACTTCATGGTTTTAAATCGTTATTTAGTTGAGGACCTAAAAAAGGAAGGCCTTTGGGATAAGGAAATGTCAGATCAATTGAAGTATTTTGATGGCGAACTAGGTGCGATTTCTTCGGTCCCGGACTGGATCAAAAAGAAGTACCTTACTGCGTTTGATGTTTCTTTCGAATATGTGATCAAGGCTGCCGCTCGTCGTCAGAAATGGATTGATCAGTCACAGTCTGTCAATTTGTTTCTCGGCAAACCGGATATCAAAGTAATGTCGCACATGTATCGTGCTGCATGGAGGCAAGGTTTAAAGACCACTTATTACTTGAGGACTTTGGGTGCATCCAACATTGAAAAAGCAACGGTTACTCTAAAGCAGGAAAATCCGGAAACGAATGTGTCTTCTGAACCCTCCCCAAAGAAAGAGTATACCGAGGCGGAGCAGAAGGCATGTAGCATCCAAGCGATGTTGAACGGCGAAGAGTGCGAAGCTTGTCAGTAAGCATACTTCTTTCAGCATTCTCCTCTTTATTCTAGGTCGATTCTCATGGAGGTTGAGGATAGACTGGAGGTCTTTTTATCCAAGAAACCTCAATTGGAGGATGGGGTTTATTTGTCCAATACGGCAACCGTAATTGGAGATGTTCGAATTGGAAAAAATTCCAGTATTTGGTACGGTGCGGTTTTGCGTGGTGATATTAATTACATATCGATTGGTGAGTCCACTAACTTACAGGACGGAGTAATTGGGCATCTTGCTGACGAATTTCCATTAATCATTGGTGATTTCGTCACCGTAGGGCATGGAGCGATCCTTCACGCATGTACGATTGGGGATGAATGCCTCATCGGAATGGGTGCCACCATATTGGACGGAGCAAAAATTGGTCATCAGTCCATCATTGCTGCAGGCACCGTTGTTCCCATGGGAATGGATATTCCTCCCGGTTCATTGGTTGCTGGAGTCCCTGGAAAAATAAAAAATTCCTTATCCGAAGAAAAACGCTGCGGAATCCGATCATGGGCGGAAAAGTATGCAGTGGTCAAGGAGTCCCACAGAAAATTGGAGCAATAAATTCCTATCCCAGCGCTACCTCTCTTGGGCACTATCCATGCCGTAGGAGTTGTACAATTCCAAAACCAAAGATGAAAGGGGGGGTAGTGGATGAGAGTTACCCGCCGACTCCGCACAACAGGAAAGATAGGAACGAATGGCTTCTTCATCGGCTTTTTTTTGATCCTTTTCCAGAAGATCTATCAGAGTCGTTCTGGCATCGGTCCATTCCTCTTGATCAAAGGCAAAAGAAACCATCATATCTTCCCAATTTTTGGACTCTTGCTTATCCAATCTTTTCATCCAATCCATATCATATTTTGATTACTGTAATGAGAAAATGCTAGCAACTGGATAATAATCATTCATTTGGCTTGGATTATCCAAAATGTTTTGTCAGAAAGTAAATCAGCCTAACGAATAATACCTATGTCCACTACAGCTGACCCGAATGCTCCCAGTAAATCGAATCCCTACGCATCCAATTTGCTCGTAAACCGATTGATGACCGAAGGCTCGGATAAGGAAACCAGACACTTCGAATTATCTCTTAAACATAGTGGCTTGGAATATCTTCCCGGTGACTCGTTGGGTGTATTGCCTACTAATTGCGAGAAAGTGGTGGAGGATTTGTTACAGGCAGTCGGCTTGAACGAAGATGAGAAGATTCAAATAGGGGAGGAATCTTTGGTTTTAAAGGAAGCCCTTTTGCATCGTTTGGCCTGTACGGTTCTCAGCAAGATTCAAATCAAGAAATTTAATGAATTGGCTCAATCCGAAAAACTATCGAGTCTGCTGGAAATTGCCAATAAAGACCAACTAGTGGATTACATGTGGGGAAGGGAACTGATTGATTTGTTCATTGAATTCCCCCAGAATGGTTTGTCTGCCGAAAAATTTGCCGCTCTATTACGTCCAATGCCTCCTAGGCTTTATTCCATAGCCTCGAGTTTATCGGCCCATCCGGAGGAAGTACATTTAACAGTCGCAGTTGTTCGCTATGATGGGAATGGAAGAAAACGAAAGGGAGTATGCTCCTCCTACCTTGCGGAAAGAGTAGGGGACCGTGTTCCTTGTTACTTGCATCCCAATAAAAACTTCAAATTACCGGAAGACCCGACGACTCCAATCATTATGGTTGGTCCAGGCACCGGAATTGCACCTTTTCGGGCCTTTATCGAGGAGCGAAAGGCAACCGGTGCAACGGGCCAGAACTGGTTATTTTTTGGAGATCGCAGTTCAAAGACGGATTATTTGTACGGAGAGGAATGGGATAGCTATCAAGAGGATGGAATTCTTAGCAATCTTGATTTGGCATGGTCCAGAGATCAGGCAGAGAAAGTTTATGTTCAACACAAGATGCTTGAAAAAGGGGCCGAATTGTGGAGGTGGTTGAGTGATGGGGCCGTCTTCTATGTATGTGGAGATGCATCCCGTATGGCAAAGGATGTGGACCAAGCCCTACGATCCATTGCTCAAACGGAAGGGACAATGAGTGAGGAAGAGGCAGGCTCCTGGGTGAAAGGGCTCCAGAAGGAAAGACGTTATCTGAAGGATGTTTATTAAAACTCCTTAAGATGCCGGAGGGTTGGGTGGTGTAAAGTCTGGCGGTGAGCTAGGTGGTGGTGCATCCGGTGGATTACCCGGGTTCCACGGTACATCATTTCTTTGATATTTGTTTTGTATATCATCGTAACCGGAGAAAAACAGGTTGAGCATACCATGTACCACCGGCTCGCCGGTTTGATCATGCTTTAGATTAGACTCCGCAACATATGTAACCTGTTGACTGCCATCGACTAAAACATGATACCATGGTTGATTCCGGTCGGGTTGGGTTTGATTCTTTAGATACCAATGATCCGGTGCCTGACAGCTAAGGTCGAATTCAACAATCACTCCACGATATCCATAACGGATATGGTTGATTACTTCACCATGTTCAAATTTTGTTTTATCAGGTAAAGGGGCGAATCCTTCGCTTAAATTAATCATATAGTTGGTTTTAATAAAATACTATCAGCAGAAACTTAATTTCTTTACCTAGATTTATCAATAGATTCTGAAAATATAATACAAAAAAGGGCCGCCCAAATTGGACGGCCCTAAGAAACTTTACTTAAGTATTAAACTTAGAAAGTGTAGGTAAGCTCAACAGCGTACTCGTCAGTGTCGACATTGTTGTTGGTAACATCGCTGTACTCAAGAATAACACCGAGCGAGTCGGTTAATGAGTAATTTGGTGCAAGTGTTACTTTTTCGTAATCACCACGAAGAACACCTCCAACTGGAGACTGCTCGTTTTGGCTGATACGAAGTGCAGCACCGAATTTGTCGGTAAAGTCGTAATCGGCAAGGATCAAGTATGCATCACGATCGGCAGTATCGTTCTTAAGCTGAGTGTACTCAGCAGCAAGAAAGATTTTACCCATGGTGGTGGAGACATGAAGGTTTAACTCATCTACTTCGTCTGCAGCGACTTGTTGGTTGTCCCAGAAATAACCACCTCCGATGGAGAAGTTATCAATACCGGTGTAAGCGAAAGAAAGCTCAAGGTTGAGGTCTTCATTTTCCAAATTAGCACCGACTGCTTCTTCCAAAGAAGCTGCTACACTGTAATTGTCACCAGCATAGGCAACGGTCAAACCGGTTACAACATTACCAGCAGCGTCAATGTTTCCACTATTGAAAAGATCGTCGCTGTATGCACGGCTGAAAGTATACAATCCGGCAGGATCTTCACGTTCGAAACCAAGTGCAGAACCGTAGTGACCAAAGGTAAAGCTTACACCATTGTCTAAAGAATAGGTGAAATGAGCTTGTTCAAGGTCAACATTGTTGGCACCTCCATCAGTATCGATATTTACAGTACCGCTTACATTTCCAACATTAAGAAGGAAATTCAGCTCTACTTCATCGAGATCAAGACTTTGAGTGTCAGTTCCGGAGTCGGAATCAACCATCTTGTATGATCCATCAATGAAACCATTGATAGACAAGTTATCATTGATTTCAACTGCAGAAGCAGAAGCAACCAATCCAAGCGTAGCCAATATGGCTAATATTTTGTTTTTCATAGTAGTTTGTTTGTTTGTTTGTTTGGTTAACCGAAAATTTCCACCACGGGGTAGAAATAAACTTATTAACTATAATGATGAATTTTATTCAATTGTCAAGCCGTTCGAGTACTTCAGAAAGCATATCAAAAAGTCTGTAAATATTTAAATTGCTCTATTTTTGAAACGGCGAATCAAAGGATACCACTCGATCCCGATAAAAATTCACCTTGGCATTTTCATCTACTCCGTCTGCATCCAGATCACCAAGATAATGATAAACTTGATCAATTCGAGGATTCAAATCCCTTTTAATCATATTTGGATTGCCCAAAAGCATACGTACTTTGTGACCAGTAAGATTCTTTTTCATCGATTTCCAAGTCTCGGGACTTGTCCATGGACCCCTGTTTCGGTCCGCATCGCTTTCCAACTCAACTCTTAATTTGTTAAAGAAGGATTTTTTTTCTTCCTCATTTTGAGGAATTGCTAAATTTTTGGTAAAGGATTTTGCTTCGTTTGCAGATTGAGTCGCTTGCTTCACATCTTTTTTTACTTGTGCATTTTACGATTCGAGCTGGCTAACTCTTTCTTCCAGTCCTCCAACTTTTTGTAGTATCAGATCGAGTTTTTTCGAAAGATCCACATTAGACACCTGATCTTGG
>JAYYRA010000004.1:0-36747 GCA_036127675.1 Verrucomicrobiota bacterium | reverse complement strand
ATTTAATTTCAGGTAAAGTTTGATAGTTGGAACCATTGAAAATATTACTGATTTTCAATATCTCTCCGGTCAAATCATCAATGTCATTGGCCAATATTTCAAAACTTGCTCCGGTGCCTCCGGTGCCAAAATTGTCTATTATAACTTTCGGCGGGGAAGCATAACCAAAACCGGGCGAGATAAGATTGAAACTCAATGTGTTGTTTGATTCCAGAGTAGCCTCAACTTTAGCAACTTGAACAATTCCTGAAAACTCCGGTTTTGGAGGCATCAAGGTTCCTTCAGTTACCCGAACTGCTACTGCTTGTGACATTTGAGTATGATCAAAATGATCGGTAGCAACAGCATGAATTATATGGAGTCCTGAGGTTGCTGGTTGCCACCGCTTGAAGTATGGAAATAGATCAGCATAGCCACTAACTGGGGTTGGAATCGGGTCTCCGAAAACTTGGCCGTTCACATAAAACTGAACATGCTTTAGGTCAAAATCTACATCCGTGGCAGTTGCAGTCATCTGAATAGACGAGCTTGTTGATAAAAAATCATCTGTCTGCGGATCAAGGATACTTATGCCAGGGAGACCTCCACTCCAATTATAAGCATTTCCAACCGAGATATTAACCACTTCCGATTTTGCAATTGGGTTTAGTAATTCATCGAGGGCAATCAATTGCAATTCGTATGTTCCAGCAGAGGGAGCCTGCCAATAAGCTTGATAAATATCTGACGTTAACCTTGAAGCATTTACTTCATCTTTTCCGTCCACCAGTAGAACTGCAATGCCCAAATTAGATCTAATGGAACCTAAGTCGGCACATATACTGATAAAACCATTTGCAGCGAAAGTTTGTTGGGATAAATGATCTTTATTCAGTAGCGGGAAATAATCCGTGTTTCCAAAGGTGTTGGCAAATCCACCAAAACCAACTCCATTACCCGGATTAGCGACACTGACAACTGTAGTACTCACATTATATCCACTTCCAGGCGAATCAATACTTGCGCTAATTATTCTTCCCAAACTATCAACTTGAAAACTTGCAATTGCACCTGATCCACTTCCTGAATTGTCGACAATATTTAAGGATCCATTTTGATATCCCGTACCTGCATTGATAATTTCTATGGAAGTCAATCCTCCATTCTGTACTGCACTCGAATTGTTGTTGTTAGAAATCGGAGAAACAAGCTCTGTAAAGGTAATTTTACGCGAGTTATTATTGGCAGAAGGTAATTGATTACTTGAGCCAAATGCCAAACCTCCACTACCTGCTGAGTCCGTACTGAAAAAAGCAATTCTACCATCTCCACTCAATGAGGGAAATCGGTTGCTTGGCATTGTTGTCGTAGTACTTGGTAGGTAATTTATCGGCATGCCAAAAGAGCTCTTGCTGATTCGGACATTCTTTTTGGTATCGGCAGAGTAAAGATATATGTCATCCGTCTCATAATCGCTCACGGGTAGATAAAGATTCCTTCCGTTCATTGTAGTTGAAATATTTGTTCCTGAGACTACCTCCGAAAAGCCATGCACAACCGGAGCAGGAGAAATTGTTGGGGTTGCTCGACTAAAACCAGAACCGCCAATCAACATATTGGATTGATAGGTGATATTTGCCGAAGTTGGATTGTTGGACTCTACCCGACCACTTAAGGCTGCAAAAATAAAGCTACTCCCTCCCGGAGAGAAGCCTGATATATTAGGACCTTGAAAGCGATCGGTAGAACTGGGATTGTTCCAGAAATTATCAATCGTTGTTGTAACTTCTTGAGTTATCTCCGAAAGAGTTTTGCCGAAAATACCAATGGTTGAGGAAGATGCACTAGCTTGAGCAAAATCAATCGTTAGTGATTGCTGGTAATCGCTAAAGGTCAAGGTCGTGTTTAGCAAGCTATTTGCAGATAGCAGTTCGACTTCGATTATTTGTTCGATATAGATACCACCAGTACCAGTATAATTATTTTCTGGAACATCCACATCAATAAAAATACGATTGGAATCGATCTTGGCGTCTGGCTTTCCGTCTGAATTCTGATCCATTCCATCACCATCTACGGTAATCAGACCCGCTTTACCAAGGGAAGTACTTGCCACACTCTGGTAACCACTCCCGTTTTCCACCATTTCGATTCTTTGAATACGGCCACCTTGATCATAACGGGTGGCAGAACCAACAAAACCAGTACCACCTCTGGGGTTATCCACGCTAATGAAAGTGGTTTCAAGATCATAACCAGTACCTGGTTCGACTATTGTAATAGAAGAAATTCTACCGAAGGTATCAACTTGATAACTGGCAATGGCTCCAGATCCATTGCCGGATATGTCATTGATAAAAAGAAAGCCATTCTGATAACCGCTTCCTGGATTTTCTACTTCGATCTCGCCGATCCCTCCAGATAAGATAGCTCTTGCTTCGGCAGCCTGAACGGGCTCATTGTAAAACACTTCACCGTCTTCGCGAGTCATATTCAGGTCCAACAAATTGGAAGACTTCGTAGAATAGACTACCCGTTGTCCATCCTCACTAATCGAAGGCTCGCGACTTTGCATATCCGCACCAATTTGAATAAATTCGTTTTTATAGTGCTCTGAAATTCTTACCGAGTACTCAAATGGACCGATAGCTGTGTTCATTATTTCAGCTGTTGAGATCGTGTAAATATCTCCAAGCGGATGACTTAAATAAGCAGAAATATCCGCAATTTCAGCCGGTGTAGGTTGAGCAGGATCGGGTATGACACTAATTATTGGTGAAGTATAGTTTTCTCCATGATCCACAATTCGTATCGAATCCGAAAGGATTTGACCGTATTGATCAATAGAGCCGGGTACAAATTCCAAGATTGCTCCAGTCCCAGTTCCATTCAAATCCGTTACTAAAAGTGTTGGATTTCCTAAATAACCAACGCCTCCATTTTGAACCTCTATTAGGGCAATACCTTTTCCATAAACTAAATTGGTCGCTTTTGATTTATACGCAATTGTTGATCCATCACCACTGATTACAGCTTGCTCAGAAGGACCACCTCTTGCTTGTTGGTTAAAGAGATTAAGATTAGCAAGAAATGTTTCGTTGGAATCAACCGCATATAGAAAAACATCTCTTTCTCCGTTAGTATCAACTGAAACCAAGTTGGTAGCGTCAGAAGAAAAGACAATCTTGGATCCATCATTACTAACCGAAGGCAGATAGCTTGCGGCATTAGCGGATGGTGTTATTGAGCGAATTCGATTAATTGCGGTCTGATTGAAATCATAAATAAGAATTTTTCTCTCAGAACTTAATACTGTTGAAGTAAGATTGGTCGCTTTCGATTCAAAGGCTATTAAACTTCCATCTTCGTTAAGATTTGGATATGAGCTAGCCCCATCACCATTTTCCAATGTAATTGGATTGAAAACCCGGAACAGACTGCGATTTCTAACATCGTATATGAAAACATCTTCAACGCCATTATCATCCGGTGGATAACTAACCAAATTGTTAGCTTTCGAATGAAAGACTACTGTTGATCCGTCGGAACTGATGCGAGGACGTAAACTGTTCGAATTTCCTCCATTTTGATTCGAATCCGCAGATACCAGAATCGGGGCCTGATTTTCGTCATCTAGTCTTTGAAGAAAAATCTGCTGAATTCCATTTCCATCGGTTTGCTCGTATACCACAAACTTCCCATCCCTGCTGGAATGGGGCCTTTCCATGTCATTGTTGCCAGTACCGCTTAAAAGTTCAGTATTTCCCCCGTTTCTCGATTCAAGAGTTAATGTAGGGGTACTCTCTAAGAAAAAGGTTTGGTTCGATGAACCTTGAACACGAACAAGGTAATAAAAGTCACCTTCGAAACTATTGGGTAATTGTTGAACCCAATCCAAGGTTATCGACTCATTCGGTAAAAGGTTTGCACCAAGGGCCTGGCCTCCAAGATCAAATTCCCGAAGAACAAAATCTGAGGTGTCAGCAGTTAAATCTTTGGAAAGAAGTACCTGCACAGTGAAATTTTCTCCAGGCTGGACTGGTGATCGACCATTGTTTCTGATTGAAAATGCAATGCGAATTGGATCCAGTCCGCGAAAGGATCCAGCATCTCCTTCAAAGCTGTCAGGATCAACTGTCAGTTGTGCTGCATCAGCAGCGGCTGTTGAAATTACAAAGTTGTTCGTGCTAGTTTGCTGCCCACCATTATCACTTACCTCATGCACAATATCACCAAAGGCCAAATCTGATGGATCTACAGTAACATTGAGCGTGTAATTTTCACCCGGTGAAGCGTCATCTGGTAAATGGATGTTATTAATGGTAAATGCTATCTCGTCTTGTTCCTCAATAAAAGGAAACCCGCCTGCATCAGGAGAAGGAATGATTAAGGTCTCGGTTTCCACGAGTGTGAACGGGGACACTACGGTCCCTCTGTATAGACGGGCGACAAGAGGAAAAAGAACACCTTCCTGGGTTCTTGATTGCCCGATGTTTCGAACTACTCCAGATGCAGTGATAACAGAATTGGGCAAGAATGTATTGGTCGGATTGTCGGTAGACAAGGAAGAGGATGCAACGATTAGATCGGGCAAATCCATAGTAAAGCCGTCGTGGATAGCAGTATTGTCACTTAAGTCAGTTTCGAGTGCAGCACCTTCTACGAATGCTCGAATCGACCAGCCTGAAGTTGCCTTTCCTGCTTGGCTCCAATCAAATTGAAAAAGTACCCGACTATTGGTCGGATCGTTTCTAAGAGTACCCGGATTGTTGGGTTCGGGAAAACCATTCCATGTCTGTACATGAGTCGCAACTGCAATCCCATCCGGAGCAACAAATTCAACGGTTGCCTTGATGGTTTGACCACTTGGAATATCGGGGCCACTGTTTTGAACTCTTCCGGTTACCGCGAAAGTCTGGCCAATCTTCAGGTTAGTAAATGTGGAATCGAGAACAATCTCCAAATTTTGGGACCAAAGGGAAATAGTTGTTGAAAACAACAGGAAAAATCGCAAAAGGACAGATTTATTCATTATCTGTTTCGCCAGCCTCCTATTTTGAAATCGTATAAATTCAAAGGAGCGGAATCCAAGTTAAAGTAAATCCAATCGTTGGAAGAATAATCAAATGCATATGGGAAACTTTCTGCACTAGACCACCACCAAAAACCTCCTATCTTGTCCCAAAACCAGTAACCACCGGAGGGCAGCTTATACACATACTGCCAACCTAGCTTTTGATGAAATATCCAAGGGCCACCGGTTTTATGAAAGCTACCAAACCATGAAGATGACATCCAAGATTCTGTGCTGGTTGATTCGCTCTCCATTACAAGTGCATTATCTATCTTGATGGTACCTAAAACCGTTTTGGATTTTCCATTCGAATCGGAAAGGGAAATAGACAGGTTTACTTTTTGGGAGATCAGGTTTTCAATTTCGTCCGGATCTTGAAGAACAAGTGACCCCGATGAATTAATTTGAAGAAAGGAAATTCCGTCTTCGTCTGAATCCAAATTGCCTGAGAGAATGGAATAAGTAATCTCATCTCCATCCAAATCAACCGCACCCAATGAGTAAAATTCTTGATTGGAAGAAAATCCATCTCCATCAAAAACATAGATGAAATCATTTGCATTTGGAGCAAACAAATTTACTTCCAGAAAATTTTGTGTACTTGCTTGCAGGGACTCTAGGGTAAGGGTGGAAGAAATGGACTGAATCGTTCCCGAACCACTTGAGATATCCTCCAGAACATCCAAAACATCTTGCTTAACGGCAAGCTGTTGCTTAGCGACTTCTGCCGCTACTTCTGCGGGGCTAATATTAGAATCTTTCAAGGTTTTATGAAGGGAATCACTAATTTGAACAATTTCGACAAAATCGGCAACTTCTTCCGTAGTGTACAAATTATTGCTCACTTCAGTACTGATTACTTGGTTTAGAATTTCCTCAACTCCGGAATCAAGTGGATTAACATTTTGTTCGGTTATTTTTTGTGCAAGGACAGAAATCAGTTCGGCACTCGCTTCTCCCGATTCATAACTGTCGCCTTTTAATGAATGAATAAATGCCTCGGTTTGTTTCATCAGGGTGGCAATCCGGGCACCTGCAATTAATACATCGCTAGATGCTTCCTCTCCCATAGCGGAGTTTTCATACGGGTCATATGAGGTTAAATCCAAATCTTGGGACAGGCCAAAAGTACTGGAAAGAGTTTGCTCGGCAGTGGTTTTTTCCATGCCAGAATCCATGAGTCCTACCATTAGTGAAGTAATAGGTGTCACCACAGAGGCATTTGGATCTGACAGGAGTACTCCCGAAAAAGACTCACCCGTTGAAGAGTCAACTCCGCCCGATACCATAATTCGACCTTCATTCGAGTCCAGTACGCCGTTGGAATTAAGATCGAACTGTAAAATTTCCTCCTCTGTAAAACTCAATGAGAACTCTCCATTTTCCTGAGTGTAAGAATCGGAGGATAAGTCGGATATTCCATCCCCATCCACATCAAAAATTACTTTTGCACCTACAAGATAACCGTCGATTGCAGTACCGTTAAGTGAATAAGCAGGTGGTTCGACCCTTACCGTAAGTGCAAGTTGAGCTTGGTTTCCAGAGGTATCCGTTACCGAAAAAATAATCTGATAATCACCAACTGCATCAATGTTAACCTCACTCAGGCCACTCAACTCAACATCAGCAGTCAAATCACCATCTAAATTGTCAAATGCTGTGTATTCAGGCAAAACATAATCCTGCCCTTTGGAGGTGAGGATTGTGGTTTCTCCAACTGAAATCGATGGTGCTATGGTATCTACAATTTGAACTGTTCTGACTTGATTAGTAGGATTTCCGGCAGAGTCTGTTGCGGTATAATTAATTGTATAAATTCCAATTACCCCTGTATTTGGGGAATCTGAAACTGATACTGTTATTGAATCGTTCTCATCCCGATTATCTGAAACAAGCCAACCCGGATCCTCCCAGGTCGATCCATAAGGAAAGGGATAGGGATTCTCTCCAAGCAAGTCTAAAACTGGCCCTTCGGTGTCGCTGATTACGATGGTTTGAATCAGGGCCTCGGATTGGCTCCCTGATGAATCCGTTGCTTGATAGGTAATCGAGTATGTTCCAAGTGGTGTCGACTGATTTACTTCGGCGATTAAATTTGGAATATCCAAAGTAAGAAACTCACCAAGACTTTGATTCGAGATTTCAAGTGATGGACTGGTACTATTAAGATCCCATTCTCCATCCAAAAGATCCCATGCAGAAACTGATAGAGGAAAGGTAAAGGTACCACTATTTGGATCTGGAAGGGTTATAACTTCATGATTCGTATCGGCAAAATAAATTTCCGGAGGTGCTTCCTGTAAAAAAAGATTAGCGGAAAAGGTATTGGCCAAAAGCTCACCTTTCCAACAGGCAGATGGTTCCCCTTGATCATAGCTTCCATTGGGAGATCCAGTAGGATAAGTATCAATGAATACTGATACCTGATAAGTGTATCCCATGGGTAAATTTTCAAATGAATAAAGCATTGGAAAAGTACCGCTTAATGATTGCCATGGTGTGTCAAATTCCTCGGATACGGAACATTCCCCTCCGGTACTTACCGGTTTTACCTTTATGTAGAGATCGCCAACATATTCATTTAAATTGAACACATATCCCCCCAAAGTCTTTCCGAGAGTGTTAGAGATTACCGGATTTAATTCGCTGATAGATGATGCATTTATCACTTCAAACCCATCACTCATTCCATCCCTGTCTGTATCAAATTTTCTTGGGTCTGTTCCCGTAGAGCCATCGACTGCGTAAGGGTCTCCAATTGTCTCATTATAATCTGTTAGTCCATCACCATCTGTATCAGATTGGTGAGGATTAGTTTGGTTGGAAATTTCCAGATCGTCTGTAAGAGAATCTCCGTCGGTATCACTCCTTAGTGGGTGAGTTCCATAGACCTTTTCTTCTGAATTAGAAAGATTATCATTATCCAAATCACTCGCCCACCATGTGCTGTTCCGTTCCTGAATCGAATCGAAGTATCGATCCAACCATTTTTCATCTTCAGATAAGTTATTTCTCGTAGAGGCAAATACTTGAACACGTGCTTGTAAAAGTTCCCCACTCGGAGTGGTAAGATTTGCATCCAGATAAAGCGTACCGCCAAGAACAGGAGAAAGGCGAGCACTGTTTCCTGTTGGGTCTGTGATGGAAACCCGATCATTTGGAGAATAACCCGATCCTGAAGTTTCGATCTGTACGCCTGTAATGTTTCCGTCTCCATTAACTAAAACGGTTCCTTCAAAGCCTCTTGGTTCACCGGAAATAACAATATCGGACTGCGACCCTCCAAGATAATCTGTACCAGCACTCAGAATTTCAAAATCCACAATTCCCGAACTTCTTAAAGTGGATGTCAGGCTAAGCGAGGTGGCGGATCCAGTCGTTTGATTTAATTCAGCTACCAGACTTTGGTTTTGTTCAGGAGGGTCAAAAGATAAAACCAGACTCCATTGGGCTCCACTAGTATCAATTTGAGTACCATCTGCTTCGTATGCTTTAATTTCAAATTCGTAAGGGTTGTTACCAGTTTGATTAGTTTCAAGAGGTACCTCCAAGATTCCTAACCCATTCGCATCATTAGGAAAAATATCCATCCAAGCGGAGCCTCTTGAGCTGGAATCTCCATACCCACCCCAATTACTTTTTCCGCTTTCCGAAAACTGAAAATATTCACTAAAATTAACCCCTTGTACACTCGACGAATATCGAATGGTAAAACGATCATCAGGATTATATGCGGTTGTGTTCTCTTCATCTATGATTTCTAGTTTTAGAGAACCGTCAATTAATACTTCAGTGGTAATATTTGGAAGTATGTCATTTGAATTGAGTGGGTCCGGCAAAATAATCAATTCAGGTTTTTCACCTTGACGAAACCCCTTGCCAATTCCCTCGAGAACTTTCAGTTCGTAATTAATTTCCGAGGCAAGGGATAAGTTGGTACGACTCAGTTTTCTGGATTCACTTGCCCAGACCAAACGACTCACCCCAGCACCTCTACTGTCGGTTTCCAGAAAAAGATCGGGAAAACCAGGAACATAAAGAATTTCTGAAACCCGACTTACATTGGTATCCGGCCGGAAAGTGCTATCCTGAAATTTCCTATCTTCAAGAAAGACTCCAACATTATATAGACCAGGTTCCAGGTTCGGAATAAAATAATATCCATTCTGATCGGTGAAAGCAGTAATTTTTCTCTCTTGAGGTTCATTCTGACCCCAGCTTATGCCGGGCATACCTTCATTCACAATGATTTCTCCACCCATGGCAGGTAAGCCATCGGCATTGGACCCAAAAGCATAATATAACTTTGAAGGAAATTGATCATCTATATGAAGATCGATATAACTTCTCTCATTTATGCTATCGTAATCAACTAATCCATTCAGGCGAAGAAAGCCGGACGCCGTTTCGGGACTAATGGAGGATGCCTGTGGTAGTATAACTACCTCCGGTTCTTCCACGAAAAGGGATCGGTTTCTATTGCCATGCGAATAAATACCATCTTCATCCAGCCGGAAACCGGTCAAACTAAATGTGGTGTGTGGCGTAGCTACAGCAGCAACAAAATCCACCTGTCCATCCTGGTCTATATCTGGCAAATGACTAGAATCAAAATTTATAATAATTTCATCAATTGTGCGATTCGAATCAAAAATCCCGACATTATCGACTCTGATGTCGAGTAGACGATCTCCTACATTATTTTGCAGTTGTGGAGCCGTATAACTCCAATTGATGGCATCTTCTGTGAAAGTATCCGGTACTTCTTCAGATTTCACAAGCCGGGCAAGAACTTTCTCTCGGGGTCCATAAGTTGGGTTGTTAGAACCAATCCAGTCCCATGACCATGGTCTCTCTTGAAAGCCCTGTCCTGCTCCATCTGGAAAAAAGATATCGTAATCTAGTACGACTCGGTCGTTTTCTCCCTGTTTAAGTTTGAGAAAGCTAGAAACGGTTACTTTAAAATCAACCTCTAGATTTTTCAGTCTCGGATCATCATAAATTACCCGCACATTTTCTCCACGCTCATCATAAATCGGTATGGCGTCAACATCTGTTCCAGACCCTTCGGTAAATACTTCAGTAGATGCATACATGGATCCACCATTTAAAACCGCTATCTCTATTATTCTGCCTCCCTCAACTAATGCGGTCAGATTAGCGTCAAATACTTCCCAGCTTTCATAGGGAGTCCGATACAAGTCATTTAAAAGAACGAAATTCACTTTTGTTCCACCACACCTTCGACTTCTGAAATTGGCACTTAAATGCTTGGAGTTATCGTAGTTGTAAGCATTGCAATGTTTATGCGGATGATTTTGATTTCCTGGTGGAATATGTCTCGTAAGCCAATCACTAACCGCTTGTTCAGAGCTTGCTTCACCTATTGGAAAATCTTCGTCAACCTCTCCAGGACACTGTTCTGGTGGATATTGTCCTTCGAAAATATGACCACATTCAACGAGATTTCCAACCTTATCCTCTCTTGGATTAACACACCTCCAAATCCGGGTGACCTTTTCAGATGGGATGCGACTTTTTCCCGAACCCCAAACCCCATGGTCCTTATGCAATTTCATGGCAGTGTAATGGTTGTGGTGAGGAGGAATCCCACGAACTTTGACAATTGGATCAATGTAACCCCGACCACTTTTAATCACCACAACTTTCTCAATTACCCCATTTCTAACTTTTACGGAAGCAAGTGCACGATCACCATTTTCATCGATTTCTTCCTCTGTACGATTTCGATCCCATATTTCTACCCAAGGGTCTAGGTGATGGTAAAATTTGTCGGAACTTGAGTTTCCCTTGTGAGCATGGTCCCCACTTGCACATGCGGTACACCTGCCAATTTCATGCAAATTTCCTCCCAATCGTACTGATAAACTTGCGTCCGATTCTGCTCCAATAAGCGGTTCTGCGAGATCATGGGCTATATGTGCTGTTGGGCGATTGAGACTATCTATATTAAAATATCCACGACCACCATATTCGACATCAATTCGAGCGACACCGCCAAACTCATCGAGAACTGCCTCTGCAACCGCACCAACTCCTCCTCCTCCAGAAATCACCACGGTGGGTGCCTCCAGATAGCCAGAGCCAGCAGTAATTTGTTGAATATTCAAAATCGTACCATTCTCATCCACTGCACCAATTTCGAACTCTGCAGGTACAAAATTGTAGGTATTTGTATTACCCAACCCGACCCAATTTTGATAAGTAACGCTTGGCGGAATTCCACCAATAAGTCGAATCTCTGCAGGCATGGAATAGCCGAAGCCGGAGTGCTTAAGGGAGACATGCGACATGGTTTGATTGAAATCCAAATCAATATTTCGGGGCTCCCCAATGTCGGGCTGATGATCCCAATCCGAAAAAATCGCTTTAGGAATAAAGCTTTCGTCGACTCTATAAAGGAATGTGTCAATGGCGGTACCCTCGGGCAATGCAATCAAGGTCGCGGATGGTTCGTTATGTCCGGTTAGGCGTCCCCAATTTAGACTGTCGTTAAATCTTACAGTTGGCTCAAATGTGTAGTTGTCGTCTTTATCCTGCCCCCAATACTCTGCATAAGAGGTTCGAACCAAATCATAATCTGTGAAAGATAGCAAATCGTCGGAACGAATGATTTCCCATTGATCTGGCCGGTACCCCTTACCACTGATTCGAATGGTTTCATCCGCTTCAAAACCAGTAGATACCAAACCCATTCCAGGATTCTTAATTTCTGCCGTGTGATTTAAATCTGCAAAAAACAGAGCGTGGGCAGTAGCATTTTCTTCACTTCCATCCTCTGATGGTTCTGGTTCATCCACCAATAAGTTAGGTGGAGCAGTGTAACCAAATAATCCATCTGGTGCCCCAAAATCTCCGACAGCAGAGCCAAATATCCCTTCTCCTTTAACGACATATTCCAAAAATTTACGATTTACCACTCTGCCATCTGGCAAACTCATTGAAACTAGTTTTCCCATGTCTTTCGTCCATAGGATTCGATCCACACTTCCCCTTGGGTTACCCTCATCATTGGTTCCTTCGTTATTTAGAAACGCTAAACCATAGGCTAACAGATATTCCACCCAGCCGTCGTTTACTCCGTCATGCCTCCAATCATTCTCTTGCCTAACTTGGTGGTAACTATAAACCTTGGCTTCGTCTTCCACATAGACAAGTTCTCCATCAACCGGTGAAACAATCGCTTGCAATGCAGTTGAGTCGGCAACACTGGTCAATGCTGAAGTGTCGTTTCCATCCTGACCATAAGATAGGACAACCTCTGGTGTTTCCTTGTAACCTTCTCCTGTGTTGGTGATTTCAATCGTACCGACTGCATCTACCACTGCCTCAAGTCGGGGAATCTGTTCCCTACCCTTTCTCAAGTCGTAGAGGTAATTAATTTCTGCGGAAGTCAAGGCTCGGTCATATACATAAAAATCGTCAAGGTTACCAAGAAAGTTCTCTGTGTTGTTATTATCCGGATTGAAGAAGGAGGAACCAATGGCCACAAAGTCTAAGTTTTCAACATCTGAAAAGAATGCATTTTTATCACCGTTATCTTCGTAAGGTTTTGATGCAATTCGTCTACCGTCTACCCAAAAAGCGGAGCTCTCGCCATCAGCCACTAAAACCACATGATGCCAGTCTCCGGAATTTACACGAGAAGCTGAAGAACTCTCCGTCCTGAATTTCGCAACCTCGGTGCTGTCGTTAACAACATGATATTGCATAACTCCAGTGTCACGAATCATAATTCGCATGTAAGAGGCGTTGTCTTCCAGGCAAGATGCGGTAAATATATTTTGGTCGACTTGTCCTCCATTGGAATCCTGACCAAGGGTCTTCACCCAGAAACTTATGCTACCCAAATCTTGGCCTGCGAAATAAAATGCATGAGGGCTAATATCCAAATAGGAATCATTATCATCAAACACCAAGGATCTTCCATGATCCTCGCCGAGATATGAGTCGCCCAACTTGTGGCCAAAAGATGGGCTTTTCGCTCCTTTGGAGTTTGCATGATTAGAAACACTTGGTCTATCTGAGGAAAGACCCGGGTCCGTATCCGGGCTGCTCATGTTGAAATCTGGGCCAACGGGAGTTGCATGGATTTTATTGCCCGATAAATCAAGAAATGTTCGTCCCGCCAGTATTTTTACTTGGGCTTCGGTCAGTGCGTAGGAAAAAATATGGGTTTCATCGAGCAGGCCGATAAAATTTATTGTGTTAAGGGAACCAAGACTCTTTTGAGTTGAGGCAGACGATTTCATGCCGTCAACATAAAGTGTGGTGTTGGTATCTCCTACAACGGCAACATGCATCCATTCATATGTAGAGGTTTGCCTGGTAATTGGGACTGCGTCATCGAAAGTACAGGTGCGAGTTGCGTGATTGTAGGAAACATTGCAATCGTCCAGTAAAAAAGTAAAGTTTCCTTCTGGTTTAACCCACATGGAAAACGAACCGGTGCTTCCCACATTGCCAATGGTAACATTATCCGTACCTGTTAAAGCAACAGCTCTTCCCTTCACACCCCAATGGGAACGGTTCGCATCCGATAAATCAAATGGGAGTGTTATGCCTGAACCTTTGTAAGATGAGATCGAGTTGCCGGATTCTTCATCAAAGCTCCAATAACCTGACAATCTTGAATCATGGGGAAAAATATCTGTGCTTCCCTTTTGTAAGGCATTCCATCCTGGATTGGGTTGATATCGACCACCGGAGTTTTCTTCAAAAAGAGTTTCATGTCGGTCAAAGGTCCAGTACGCCAATGGATCCAATGGATATTGCAAAACTGCCATTGTGGTGTCCGGTTCAAACTTGATTCCCTGATCGTAAATTTCAATTGTTCGGTAGGGAATGTTTCGATTATCTGTGTCGACATAAATACCCACCTCGGCATGAGACTCATTACTATCTGCAGAGAATTGCTCCTCTGATTGGTTAATGTAGGGTCGATCTGAATTTCCTCCCGAACCCCATACCACAAGTTCTGGAAACGGGTCACTGGAGGCTCGAGTTTCCCAGATTGTGCTGTAAAAATCCAGAGAGGTGACTGGGC
The DNA here is from genome assembly GCA_036127675.1 of Verrucomicrobiota bacterium. Lineage (GTDB taxonomy): Bacteria > Verrucomicrobiota > Verrucomicrobiia > Opitutales > Seribacteraceae > Seribacter. Next base: position 22,627 of record JAYYRA010000004.1, on the reverse strand, counting down.
TGATTGTTCCGACACCATCCACATAGGCTTTCGCACTTGCATTATCATCATTTCGATAATCCTCCCAAAGGCTGGATCGGTAGATATAGACCTCCGGTGGGTTGTTGCGGTCATGTCCTTTTCCCCCAAATTTTACATAATTTCCATCAATATCAAACTCCGTTGGTCGAATGAAAATATTTTTTACCTCGGTATCGGTAAGCAGAGACTTGGCAAAGGGTCTAGTTATGTAAAGTGGTTGGGTGGAGGATTCTTCTAAATGGCCCAAATAATACTCGTTTATCGTCCCAACTTTTGCAGTACCTTTGAGATCGGAAAAATAAGTAGCAAATGAACTAATCTCATCCACAAAAATTATGGGAGGCTCGGAATATCTTTTTCCGACTATATCCACAATTGGAGTAACCAGCATATTCATTCGGACCCGGGGCATTTCATGTTCTGGGTGATCTAAGAAAGTGAGAGGGTAACCTTCTGTACTTTGGTCGAAGTAAAATCGATGAATTTCACCTCTTTGGAATCTCAAAGTCGGTGAGCTCACCCCATCAATTAAAAAGGATGCAGGGGAGTTGATACCACTGGGAATTTGAGAGTCTGAAATGGAACCAGTTATACCCACCGTATGCTCAACAATCGTTGCTGGAGCAATAGCTACCCGTGCCCCCTCAATAAGCCCTTGATTTGCCCGAACCGTTCCCGAAATAGAGGATAAAGAAGACTTTTCATAATCTCCAACCTGGAGGACGATATTTCTTGAAGATACTCCGCCCTTTAGGTCGGAAACGACCACTCGAATCACAAATTGACCGGACCTCGAAAACGATTTCAGAATGGAAGGCTTGTTAAGAAATTCAGGGTCTGTCTCCATTGTCTCATCGGTAAACCAAGAATAGGCATAGTTGGATGCATTGTTGTCCAAAACCTGAGCGGTAATTTGTATATACTCTCCTATCGCAGGGAACTGATTGCTTACTTCCACACTAAACTCCGGGGCTGATGATAATCCGGACTCCACTGTTCCTTTGTTGACCACAACCTCGAGATATTCCATTGGATGGATTCCGCCATGCCTAAAAGGTGTTATGTGGACATCGGAATCATAGTCGGAAAATGTATGACCAAGTAAGAGAAACGCATCTGAAAAATCACCTGGTGTATTTACATTTATATCAATCAAAAAGTTTTCCGGATTTCCGGTATTTCCGCTCAATACAGAAAGGCCATACTTACCAACTTCCTCCTGCCTGTATCTGGCAGACCTTCGGTAGGACAACCAAAAGGCGTTCAAGTTTTCATCTTCATAATCCATTCCAAATGAGGAAAAATCGGAAGCTTTTAGATGCAAACCCCTTATTCCTCTGTTAGAGGAAAATCCATCATCCCTTAGCTGAACTTGCGAGTAGCTTGGTCCTGCTCCATCTTGTCTCTGAATCCATGATGCATCTAAAGATAGGAGAGAAACATTATTTTCATCCAATACCAACACCTTCGGTTCAGAAGCAAATCCGATTCCTGGTTGCTCGATGGTAAGTTGTGCATTTGGTCCTTCGGAGATTCCACTGATCAATCTAAATTTTCCACTTGCTCCATCTCCTGTTCCAAGAAAAGAAAGGCTATAATTTTTGTCCAGCTCAAGGAGGGTACTTTCAAGGGTGCTTGAGGGAATGAAAACCGGGAAGGATTCGGTCTTTAATGATAATGGACCATCACCATAATCATGACGGTAAATTCGAAAGGTATTCTCGGGTAATCCTTCGCTAGCTCCCATTCGGTATGGCGAATTGGTCCATTCTTCTACAGTTAATATATGGGCAACATCTACACCCTGAACATTCCCGTAAGTTAAGCCGAAATTTCCCGCCAACTTCGTAATTACTTTTTCTGCTATAGTCAAATCCCCCAAACCATTGGAGATGGAAGAAGTTCCCATGACTGAATATGGATTTCCATAATCGATTTTTTCAGACTCGTCACTGTTTGGTCGCTCACTTTTTGTAACCAACCGATTGGCATGCAAAAGGCCAAAATTATGTCCCAGCTCATGAACAATGGTTGTTGCTGAAACATTTCCGTTGTTAGCATCTACATGAGAACCTGGGGCTCCAACAAATCCAACTCCTGCAGCCCCAGATTGATTGTTTGTTGTTATGCCAACCCATGAGACGCAAGTATTTTCAACACTAATATCGAAAGTATAATCAGGATGCACTTGACCATTTACTAAAATTGTCGGGGTAGAAAAATAATAAGATCCAGAGTCCAAAATTTTGATTCCAATAATTTTTCCTTCACCATCAGTTACCGCCTTTGCATTTGCCGGACTAAATCTTTGCCTAACCCGATTTCCATCCATCGGGTCCTCGTTTCCACCTGAGAAAGAAATCTCTGGTGGCGTAGGGAAAGCTTCCGCATTTGGAATCGATACGACCGATACATTTACCACACCCTGAAAAGCCGGACCGTCCCAATCCCATGACTCATCCATTAAGGCTACGATTTCAACCGCATTATAGGCAAATTCCATCTCTTCGTCAGAATATGTAATAAGGCCTCTTCCTAAAAAGTTACCACTGGAATCATATAAATTCGGCTCTCCACCTCCATAATAAGCGAAATATTTATCAAAGGGAATAGTAACGGTGGGAGTAATGACTGCATCCAAAATGAAGGTGCCATCTGAATTCTTTAAATAGAAGTCTTTTACTTCTTTCATGGCTCTTGCCAAGTTTTCTTGAGATACAGGTTCGTATGCATCCTGCTGGATTTCCTCGTATATCGGTTGTCCAAATTCATCCACTAGTGGCGTGCTTGAGCCGTCGTAAGTAAATCCTTCGTCTTGAAATCGAGCCGGAACAATGAGCACTTTTTTGTATCCATCAATTGGGGTTACCAAAGGCGTTGGTTCATTCTCTAGCTGATATTCAATAACAAATGGTAAACGATAGGAGGCATTTACATCTATCCAACTGCCTTCGCTAGTTGACCAATCCATGGCTGCATAGTCTTGGGATGGGATACTGGTTGCGTTTGGCTCCGAACCATTTAACCAATTAATAAAAGTGTCCGCAGAGACATCAGTACCATCGAGCCATTTCCAATCACCCTCGGTGGCATTTAGTTCAATTAAGCGAGAAGAGTTGGATTCTACATCATAAATGGTACTATTTTCATCTTCAAAATCCGATGCTCCTAGCCAAACCAAGTCAACCGTATTGTTTTGGTCATCATATCCTGGAAAATTTTCCTGATCCTGATCCAAAAGATTTTTTATAAAGCGGTTTTCCAGTCTTGTTTTTATGACTACTAAAGTTCCATTACTGTCCTCCGCTATTTTCTTTGCTTCTGACCAAGATGAAGGATTTGAAACAAAGTCGTATTTCCTTTCGTAATAATCGGTGAGACCATCACTTCCGGCTAATCTCGGATATGCCACTGGAATTCGGTGCAAAAATGCTCTTCTTTCGGCACTATTTAGGTTTTCCTTAAATAGGCTTAATTCATCTAAGTTCGAGTAGGTGTATTTCTCTCCTCCGAAATGAAAATGTTTTTCTTGAGGTTCAGAAAAGATCTGTAAAGGCTGATCGGAAATGGCAATATCTCCATTAAAAGAAATCCCCCAAATCGAAAGTTTTTTGATAGTGGGGAGATTTTTTCGTTTTCCATAAACCCAAGCCCTCATTTTACGACCATCCTGCATGGTTGCCGTCCTTTTGATAAAACCCCCGGGATGGTTTGGATCAAAACATACATGGGAGGTTTGAATATCGACAAACTCAGATTCCCATTTTTCCACATGGTTTTTCAATAAAGAGGGTAATCTAATGCTTCTTTTATATGGGATGGCTAGTTGCAGGGCAGTTTTTGGATCGCCTCGAATGATTTTTTGCAAAATTTTCGATCTTCGGACTGCTATTTTTTGTCCCTGTATCAGAAACTCTCTTACTTTTCTTGAATCATGATCGACGCAATCATCCGTCAAATCACAGTCAAAGCCCTCAAAGTCCTCCAACCATACTTGAAATTCTTTAAACACCGGGCTATTAGAAAGATCTTTATAGTCCATTTGGCACCATTCGCCAAAGGAAGTTGTTTTCTTCACAACAGGAAGAGGGGCGATTTTTTGCAATGAAATCTGCTTTGTCTTCTGATTCGTGAAGTCACTTATTCTAACAGTTGTATGATTCTTTTCCGCACCTTGATCGAAAAAAAGCTCTGAGCATATAAATATAAATCCAACCAATAAACTTACTGAAATAAGCTTTCTTATCCATATGATTTGGGCTTTTTTAGACATTACATAGTGAAATCAGATGTGTAATCCGTAACTTTTTAGTGTTTTAGTTTATATGATTCTACTCAGAATAAACAGTGACTATAAAATTTGGCTTTCTAAGGGTTTAGTATTTTTTGGGCTGTTATTAAAATAAAACCAAACATGGTTTGATTCAAAATTTTTTGTTTAAAATTAAGTGGATTAAGCAAGGATGTAGATAGTAGTGAGGTTAAAAATTTTGCCTATACTTGAATTTGCTGCTTATTTGTTATCTAACATGTGCAGTTTCAAACGCACATAGACTACTCTAAGGCTCAGTCATCTGGTACTGCATCCTTAAAGCTTCTTCGTATGGTTCCAGTTGGGGTCATAATGACAGGATCTTTAAATATGGATTGAGGGCTAATATTTTGGATAGTTTCTCGTACTGGTGAACCCCCTCGTGATACGATATTTGCACTAACGAAAATCAAAAGATTCCTTTTTTGGTAACTTTCTGCAGAAGATTGGAAAAGGCGTCCTAAGAGTGGGATATTTCCAAGTACTGGTATTTTATCATTTACCGTTTTTACCTCTTCACGGGTCAACCCACCAATTACCACAGTTGCACCGTCGAATATCGTCACCGTCGTTTCAACCTTTCGGGTTGAGAAGATAGGCATAAGATTGCCGGAGGGTTGAACAATCGTCTTTGTATCATTGATCGCTGCAGAGGGACCGCCGTATTCTACAAATCCATCAAACTCAGTAACTTCTGGCTGTAAGAAAAGGTTGATTGAATTATACTTCTCTACTTTCGGTCGTACGAAAAGAATTACACCTACTTCACGAAACCCCTGCTGTTTTCCCTCTGGTGCCACATCTCCAAATTCAGGGGTTGCAGACCGAACCGTAACACCACCACCTGCATTTCCTCCACCTTGACAACCATTGTTATTTACTTGGGGCGGTTCGGGTGCCTCATATTGAATGGTATAAATAAATTCTTGGGCAATAGTGATAGTTGCTTCTTCTCCATCAACGACTGTGATTCTTGGAGCACTAAGCAAATCCGTTCCTTGTTTCCTTTTCAGAGCACTGATAAGCAAATTTGCCTGACTTCCACCAAGAATGGCACCGCCCGCCCCAAATGTGAAATTATTATTTGAAGATTGCACTAGTGGTGAAACTCCCGCTCCAATATCTACAAAGCCTGGAAGTACTGGTGCAGGTGTAGGCAGGGTTAAGCTAGCTTGAGGGTTAATAGAATCACTAATGACAATTTGGCTGGTTGCTCCTGTGCTAGGGCTGTGTGCCTGTGCTAAAGTTCTGGTATTTCCAGTCATCATGTAGTCATTCATAATTACCGGTCTACCTAAACTGTCAATTTGCGGACCTCCAGTTTCGGGATTAAACACTTGGTTTGGATTCCCCCAACCAAATTGCCAATCAAAACTAATTTCATCCAAAGCCCCCTCTTGCACTTCAAGAAATTTGGTCTCTATTTCCACTTGCTTACTAGTGTCTTTGTCCAATCGGGCTAAAATTCTTTCAATTTTATCAAGAGTCCTTCGATCATGGGTTACAATGATCAAGAAGCCGTCAAAGGCAAAACGGTGGCCCTTGCTTTCATCAAATGTTATGCCAGCGGCTTCCAAATATGCCTTTACTTTCAGATCATCTCCATCTCCGCCGCCACCCATGCCTCCACCGCCGGCAGCAAAAGGATCCGCAGCGGCACCGCCGCCGCCGTCTCCAGAGCCTCCAGTCATTCTTCTAACTGTACCTTGAGTAATTTCGTATTCTTCTGTCTCTAACCTTCGTCCTATAATACTGCCCCCAGTTTTTGAAATGACAATCGCGTTTGGTTCAATTTCGTAAGTCCAACTAATAGATTCGGTAATGACTGAAATCGCATTTCCCAATGACATTGGAATGAGAGTGATCGTAACTTTTGGATACTCTTCATCTTCAGGAGGTTTTTTTGCATACATCAAAACCCCTTTTTTGGTCGGGTCTGGCTCGGTCAAATCACCCATTTTTGCCAGTCTTTGCAAATCCATTATTACTTCCGGCAGAGGGGTTTCAAAGTAAGGTTGTGGAGTAATTTGTATGAGGTCTAATTTTTCTTCAATTTTTGAAGTTACATCTTGAACATCTGCAGTTTCTTCTACAACCCGGTCGAAAACTTTCGGACGCTCCCACTCTCTATCGATTTCCTCCAACATTTCTTGCCGAGTCTTAAGATATCCAAGATAACTTTCTTCCTGTCTTATTTTAGAAATTCTTCTCAGCATTTCCTTTGCTTCAAAATTGTCTGAAAACCGGGTTTCAATCGCACGATAAGTCTCCGTTGCTCCAGTTAGGTCATTATTTACAAATTGCACTTTAGCTCGCATGAGAAGCTCTTTTAGTTGCTCTTGATCATCCTTCCAGTTTGGGGTAAACTCCGAGATATCCCGACGATAGGGATTTCTTTTATCAAGTTCGATTTTCTTAGAAAGTTTGTCCGCTAAGCCAAGTTCCTTGTCAGCTGCTTTTGGCCCTCTGGTTTCTTTAAGTCCGGGTCGACCAAAGGAAAGCGTGTCACCTTGGATATTTTTATCCTGATGAAATCCTAATTTGAAAGCGTCTAAAAATTCATTCGCTTTGTCCCAATCTTTCTTTTCTCTAAAGTCTTCGGCTTTTGCCAAATTTATTCGGTTCTTTACAAGGGATGCTTCCAGAATAATCGGCCAAGTAAGCGTATTTGGCTCGAGGTAATTCATAATTTTTAAGAGATCCGATTCGGCCTCATCGTAATTCTTTTTCTTTATGTTTTCACGAGATTGCTCGAGAAGAAATTCAGCTTGTTTTGCTTGTTCTTGATTTTTTTCCAGAGCTTTTTGAATTTCCGCATCATAATCAATTTCTGGTCCGATCCCCAGAGTCTCTGTCTCTGCTTGTCTTCTGCTATCTTCAATTCTTTTATATTCAACTACCAAATCCTGTACTTCTGAAACTTTTCCCTTAAGCATAGCTTCTCCCATCTTATACCATGTAATCTGTTGCTTAGCTTTGTAGAGATCGCTTATTAAAGCGATGGTGGAGTACCCTTCAGGCAGAACAGACAAGGCCTCATTCAAGAGTTCGTCCGCCTCGTCATAGCGACCATCTTCCCCTGCTTTTCTCGCCTTTAACAAAAGTCTTTCACTTTGCCTCATAGAAGAAGTAACCTTGGATTGCTCCCGCTCCATCAGTCTTTCTAAGTCAGGCTTTGCGTCATCCTCTGGTATTCCTGTTTTTGCCCTTATTTCGGCAAGATCTTTCTTGGCCTGATCCAACTCTTTTACCAATTTCCCAACAAGGGAAATATCTTTTGGCCCATCTTTGTTGAGAACAACCTCTCGTTTACGTTTTCTTTCACTCAACTCAACGGAAATGTTCTCTCTGTAACGATCCAGAAGTTGACTTGCCAAGGAGAACTTTTTTTCACGCATGGCTTTTGTTGCAAGCTCGTAGTAAAGCTTGGTTTCTTGTTGTCTGATTTGACTAAGATAAAATTTGTTCTGATCGTTTAATTCGATGTTCGCTAAAGCGGATTGAACAAGAGCTTGTGCAGTTTCAAAATCTCCTTTGGCAGTCAGCTCTCTAATTTGCTTAAGTAAGGAAATTAAATTTGTGTCAGGCCCAATATTGGGATTGCTCGCTGGTTGAATCCCGTTGGTCACTACCTGTGAAGGTGGGTTCTGCTGAGGGATCTCTATGTAGGGGATGGAGTTTCCACCTTCACTCTCCTGAGATAGGATTTGGTTTAACGATAAAATCGTTAAACTAATTACACAAAAAATATGTTTTGAAGATGACATCGATCAAGTGGGGCAATTACTTGTTTTCTAAGTCAGTTGATTCCATAGATTCACACGATTGGGTCAATCTCGAAAAAACAAATCTTAAAAAGGGCTAGAAAGATTTTTAGGATGTTTTTTTCGAAATTATGGTAATTTAAGGAGCTTATCGCTCTGCTCGTCTTGACCTGGTCCTTTTTTGCGAACCAAAATATTCTTTTCGAGTTCGTCAATTTTTACTACTGAAAAAACCCGATCTCCAAAATCAAATGAAATTCCTTCATCCTCCGTCGTGAATGAAAAGGTTTTACCTTCTAAATTTTCAAGCGTCAAACGAACTTCAATTTTGACATTTCCAGCAAATACCTCTGTCATCTGGTTATTAATTTCAAAAGGATCTCCCCCCAGTTTGTGATCCTTCACCAAAGCCCTACCAATTGTTTTTAGTCCACCCGTTGTTTTGTCTCGATATTGTTGAACAACGAATTTTTCGACGGTTAGTTGTTTTTCTTCATCTTCTTCTGTTGTTTGAATTAAAGAAGGTTGACCAGGTTTTCTCTCAATAAATTTTTTGTAAGGAATCCCTACTTCTAATCGATTCCTGACATTCTCTGATGAAGTAGGCGATCTTTTAACCACAGTATCCTCAAAGTAAGGAGTTTCCCCAATCCAACTAACCAGTCTGTACGGATAGGCCTCATTTGAAAATCTCGTGAGTTCCATTCCAAAAGGTTCCTGTTCAGCACTCTCGGGAATCGGGTCTTCTGGAAGGCTAGTTGTTAAACTTCCACCTACGAGGTAAATAACGGGAGGAGTGAATAAATCATATATCGTGTCATTATCCTCAAAATTACTTTCCTCCCACTTGATTCGATCAATTATTTCATTGTTCAACTCTTTCGGGTTTTTACTCTGGTAAAAAGATAAAGTAAAGTCTTCCACATCGTATGAAACGGGGGTATCGAAAAACACCTTTTGATCACTTCGAATCCACTTTACATCACCCAGAGATATATTTTGGTTGGTCCTCCCTTGGCTTAGGGTAATTGGTTGCTTCAATTTCTTCCATTCAAGCCCTAGTTTTAAGTCATCTTGAGATGCAATTTGTCCCTCTAGGCGCTTTCCACTTGTAAGTGCAATTTCTATTGTTGCCCTTCTTTTAAAGACAATTTCTTGAATAACGATCTTGTCCTTTACACTGCCATTATCCTCCAAGACAGAAATAATTTGCCCCGGCATAAGGCTGTGTTTTGCAAAAAACGATAGCTTTCCTTTTCCATCAGAATTATCTATTTCATAAGGCAGGCTTTCCTCAAAATAAGCACCTTTGGAAACCAGATTCTCGTCGTCAAATATTACAGCTACAGCTAGACCTCCGAGCATGCAAATCACGATCAGAAAAATTAATTTTTCGTAATGATCTTTGAGTTTATTCACCGCTTGTAATAAGAGATTTGATTACTTCTAACTTATCTGCATTTCCAGAGTCAGTTAAGAATTGGGTAATTGTATCAGGATTTGATTTTCTGCGAAGCAATTCATCTGAAAAAATTTCTTCTATTCCATTGTTGATTTCAGTTATGTATTCGATCAGAAAAGAAAATTCAGAGTTTACATCCTTAACAATTGGCAAAGTTTCCTTTTTAGTTTGTGCAGGTAGATCAGGCTCTCCGGCAAAAGGATTGGGAATGAAATCTTGCTGGGTTCTCTCTGTTTGTATTTCCAGTAGATCTCTTTTGACCGAAAAGTTTCTCAGCATAAAAGGAGGTCGTAATTGGTTGATAAATTTTCTTGCATGCTTTGATTGACCGACCAGCTTGATTTTAAAAACCAAACTATTAACAAGATTTTTTTCTCTTAGAAGAAGTTGGGTTTCAGAACCTACAACAAATTGATCATCTTCTATATGGGATTGGTCAACGGTGCCAGCACTTTCCCTTAATATTTCAATAATTGAAAGCCCTTTAGATTCTCCTGCAGATTGAGTGATGAATTCCACCAATTCTTTAATAATTTTAGCTTGTACGCCAATACTTTTGGCCTCTTCTTTGCTGAAACTAGGCCAAAAGCCATCGTAGGCAGAAAATCCAAAACCATAGTTATTTTCTGGCATTTTATTCGGATTCCCAAAACCAATTGTTGGAGAATTTGAACTTTCGGAGGGAAGTTCGACCTCGGAAGCAATGCAACGGGAGCGCAAGGTTGTAAAAAGTCTAGTTATATCTGCATTCACTGATTCAGGTGTTTTGTCTACCCACTTCAGCATATGATTCTCTCTTGGATTTAGGATCTTCTTCCAAAATGCGAATTGTTTTTTTTCCACATCTGCCAAAATTGTGAGTTCTTCCAGGGCTTGGGAATAGTCAAATTCAAGGTTTTGGAAAACTGAAAGTTCCTCAAGGGTGGATTCTTGCTTTCCTTTTTCTCTGGATATATCTTTGCCGATTTCTTCAAGTTCTGTAGAAACAGAAGATGACAGTATGGCTAGGGTTGTAAAGGTGCCAACCCCAATAAATATGAAAACCATTAACAGAGTATTCTCTTTCAGAAACTTCATTTTAGAGACTCGTTGTTATGAGATACTCGAAGTGGGTAAAATACTTTCCGAAAAGATCTCCCTTTCCCTCTATAGAGAATACTTTTCGATCAATTTTTGAGACTACCGAAATTCCCTCCAAATAACTGGTCAAGGCTTCCTGCTTTCTGCTATTTAAATCTATCAGTGTGTTTCTTTTTTCAGTTTCATCTGCAAGAAGCTCTTCTTCTGTTGCACGGACTAAATATCTTCCTGAAAGTCTCAATTTAAAATTTTTGGGTTCTTCCTTTTGGGAAGAAAATGCACCCCTTCTGGTATCTTTCCTTCCAGCATCTGTAACCAGATTCAGATTGTCAAACCAAGTATCTCGTACCTCTGAATGATCCAATGTTCCCTGCAACTGATTCAATAGATCATGTAGTTGCCAACAAGACCTTTGTTTTGAAATAAAGGGTTTATTCTTTTGTTGAACTGCTTCTCCCAAACTATCTACAAATAAAAATTCCTCGTTTTTTTCTCTTTTTTGGGAAAGTTCCTCCTCGATTTCATTTGTCTTGGATCGTTCGCTTGAGAATATTTCCTCTAGATCATCCAGTTTACCAGCCGTGTTGATGAATTGAGGCAATGGCAAAAGAGAAAAGACAATGCATGCGGCGTATAGAATTGGTTTTTTCTTTTTAAATCCCAAACTGGAAATTTTGGATGATGGCAGAAGGTTTAGCGTAGGTGCAAAACCCTTGCTTCCGTCCTCCATAAATAGAGCACTTGCAAGTCCTACAGGTTCGCTCAACATGAAAGGAAGCAGGCTCTGCATTTCTGGAGAAACCTTTGAGCCAATATTTAACACTTTAGTAGGATCCAAGTAATCTATTTGAAGTTGCTGGGTTTGGCTAATGTACTCGGGTAGGTTTCTAAGAAGTGCACCCCTTCCGGCTAAAAAGATTCGCTCCGGTGACCTCCCCTTTTTCAAGCGTTTGTAAGTGACGATGGATCGGGTAATTTCTTGACTTGCCCTTGCAAGGAATTGTTGAGCGCAAGCCTCTATATTCTGCATATTCGGATCCTCTGCAGATAGAGCCATCTGGCCTGAAAAATATGATTTCTTTACTTCTTCCGCCTTTTCGAAAAGGATGCCAAGTCGGTCCGCTAAATTCTGGGAAAGTGCGTTGCCTCCCACGGATATGCTTCTTATCAAAAAACCGGTTGGATTGATGAAAAGAAGATTGGTGGACTTTGCCCCCATATTTACAACCAAGGATTCACTTTCATCCAACCCAATACCTGTTGCTCGTAATGCATTGTAATCAAGAATTGGTGCAGGTGTAATTTGAATTGGGGACAAACCAAGTTCTACGAGCTTTTCACAAAAAGACTCAGCAACTTCTGGTTTGACGGCAAAAGCAAGAATTTCTTGCTCCACACCATCGTCATCAATCACCTGATAATCCCATATTAGCTCTGCCAATGGAAAAGGCATTTTTTGGGATAGCTCGAAACCAACAATTTTATCTTGCTTGTCTTTCTCTACTTTCGGTACTCGAATAGTCTTGGTTAATAAAAAACTTCCTGGAAATATAAATCTGGCATTTCCTTTAAGTTTTAACTCACTACTGAGTTCTTTTATCCCTGAAATGACTGCATCAATCCAAAGGCTATCCTGAGTGTAGTCGAAATTAAGAGTATGGAGTCCCACTTCCTCCAGAACAAGTGTGTTTCCATCAAAAGAAAATATACTTACAGAAACATGGGAAATCCCACAATTGAAGATGATTTCGGGCTTTTTGGCCATTTTCTACTGTATCTTATTAATCTTTCGCCTTAACCGGTCCCATTCCATCCAGGTAGTTCATATTAACCTTGTGAGCTGGAACTAAAATTCCTTCGTTCTCCGAACTACCAGACATCGCACGGGATTTAAAAGATTCCAAGACCTGGGGCGTAACCCCACGATAATCGAAATATACCGCATCACTCATTTCAAAGTTTGTTCCCTTATGAGAAATCTCTATAACATATCCGACAGGCTTTACATAAGCCTCCAGAAAACCGTCCCTCTCTGCAATTGGGGTCGGGAATAAAAAGATAGCATTCTTGGTGGACCGATCGAATTCCAGTGTGAGATACTCCACTTCAGCACTGTAATATTGATAAAATTCGGTAGCACCTATATTTGCACTGGAAAGAAGATCTTGCTTAAATTTATTTGGAAAACATATCCAAATCTTTACCTTGATGTTGTTGATAAATTTTGGATTGAATGCTTCGCTCAATGAAGATGGCCTCCTTCCGTTAAGTGCTTCAAGCCGAGGATGCTTCTTGAGCTTAAATGGAACAGAAATTCTTATCCACTGATCGCTTTCTTTTTGAATAGGAATTTTATTACTTGTAATATCGAGTTCTACGAATTCATCCTCTTCGCCATTTGCACTGTAGCCTGTGACCAGTAGGGTTGTAAGAATTAATTTGATAATCGTGTTTAATTTCATGGGGCAATATACATTAAAGTTTTCAAGCAACATATCCTTTCTTAAGATAGGGGATTAAAACAAGCAAAATCTTATATGCAGTTTAAAATTTCATGTCTTTTATTTATAACAGATAATCAAGGAAGACTCTTGATGATCAAAAGAAACAAAGCTCCCAACCAAGGACTCTGGAGTCCGCCTGGCGGTAAACTACAGATGGACCTTGGGGAGTCTCCTGTAGAATGTGCGAAAAGAGAAGCAATGGAAGAAACTGGCTTGGAGCTCGCTGATAATGATTTGCATATATTTGGTTATGTGTCCGAAAAAGACTATGAAGGTCTTGGTCACTGGTTGATGTTTCTGTTTGATTGCAGAAAGCCAATAAGTAATTTACCCAAAAACTTTGAGGAAGGTTCATTTGCTTTTTTCGAAAGATCGGAAATTGAATCGCTTCACATACCAAGTAGCGACCATGATTTGATCTGGCCTTTTTACGACCGCAGAAAAGAAGGGCTCTGGGGAGTGCGGGCTCATTGGGAAAACGGAGTTGCTCAGTTTAAGATTGAAGCAGGCCCGGTTTAACGAAATAATAGACATATACCCAAATATTTATGGAAGGATTATACCACGACACGACCCTAGAAGATTCCGGTGCATCGAATATTGAAGGTTCCGATAGTCCGGAGAAAACTTCTAATTTATCTACTGAGTCCATGCCTTCGAAGGATTTTGCAAATTCGGATTTTAATACTGCTCTTTCAGCTGAGGATAAGATTAATCTCTTGTCTCAAATGGTTAGGATTCGTCGATTTGAAGAAAGGTCACTGAGAGCCTATCAACAAGGGCATATAGGGGGGTTTTTGCATCTTTACATTGGTCAAGAGGCCGTTGCGGTCGGATCGGTTTCTGCAATGGGACCCGATGATCACATCATCACCGCCTACAGGGATCATGGACACGCACTCGCTGTTGGCATGAATATGGATGAATGTATGGCCGAACTATATGGCAAAAAGACTGGGTGCTCAAAAGGTAAAGGTGGTTCCATGCATTTTTTCGCACCGGATAAAAATTTTTGGGGCGGGCATGGAATAGTAGGTGGCCAAACTCCGCTCGGTCTTGGTATGGCTTTTGCATTAAAACATCAAGGTTTGAAGGGTGCCTGCCTTTGCTACATGGGGGATGGTGCAACCAACCAAGGCCCTTTTTACGAATCGCTCAACCTAGCATCCCTTTGGAACTTGCCCGTTCTTTACATTATTGAAAATAACGGATATTCTATGGGAACCGCCGAGTCGAGGCATTCTGCGGGCGAACCTTTGGCAAGAAGAGGAGATGCTTTCGACATCGATTTTTCTGTATCGGAAGGGCATGATGTATACGAGGTAAGGCATAATATTGCAGAGGCTCTTGAAAAAGCACATACATCTTCGAAACCTTCGGTACTGGAAATATTGACTTATCGTTATCGAGGACATTCTGTTGCTGACCCGGATCAAACTTACAGAAGCAAAGAAGAGATTGAAGAGTATAAAAAGAGTAAAGACCCGATTACATTGTTCAAAGAAAAACTTTTGCTGGAAGAAGTTATAACAGAAGATAAATTTCAGGAAATTGACAAGGCCGCCAAAGACGAGGCCGAAGCTTCAGCGGAATTTGCTCATGCTAGTCCTTTTCCGGATAGCTCTGAATTGATGGATGACATTTATTGGGAAACGGACCATCCAGAATCTGCTGCATCCGAAGGAACCATGTTTTTTGAACAACCCTAACTCTTTTTAAAAATGGCAAAGATAACTTATCGTGAAGCTCTCAACCAAGCTCTGTCAGAAGAGATAGAGAGAGATGAAAATGTGATTCTAATGGGAGAAGAAGTAGCTCAATTCAAGGGCTCATACAAAGTTTCTGAGGGAATGCTGGAACGTTTCGGGCCTAATAAAATAATTGATACTCCTATAAGTGAAGCTGCCTTTTCTGGTTTAGCCGTTGGTGCTGCAATGATGGGCATGAGGCCTGTCGTGGAATTCATGTTTTGGAGCTTTTGCTATGTGGCCTTCGATCAAATCTTTAATAATGCTGCAAGCATTCGATATATGTCAGGTGGACTTATTAATGTTCCGATAGTTTTTCGTGGTCCGGCAAACGGTGGTACCAATGTGGGTGCAACCCATTCTCACACTCCGGAAAATTTCGCTGCCAACACGCCTGGCTTGAAAGTTATTTGCCCTGCTACTCCTGCGGATGCCAAAGGGATGCTTAAATCAGCAATCAGAGACAATGACCCCGTCTGTGTCATGGAAAACACCATCCTCTACAACTTGGAGGATGAAGTTCCGGATGATAATGATTTCCTTATCCCCTTAGGAAAAGCGAATGTGCTTAAAGAGGGAACGGATTTAAGTATTATCGCCCACGGGAAGGCTGTTCATACATCTCTCCAAACTGCTGAGCTTCTCCAGGAAAAACATAATGTTGATGCTGAAGTAATTGATTTACGTTCAATCAGACCTTTAGATGTTGAAACCATAATAAATAGTGTTAAGAAGACGAATCGTGCCTTGCTGGTTGAAGAAAACAAACCCTTCTGCGGGGTGGACTCACAAATCGCATTTTTAATACAGGATAAAGCTTTCGATTATCTGGATGCTCCAATCAAAAGAGTTTCAGCCATTGATGCCCCGCAAGCCTACAGTAAGGCACTAGAAAATGCTCAAATACCTGATTCACATCGTGTATTGGCCTCCGCTCTTGAAATCCTTTAATTTTATCCGAAGATGGCTCAGTTAATAGAAATGCCAAAGTTAAGCGACACGATGTCTGTAGGCACCGTAGTTGCTTGGCATAAGAAAAAAGGCGACCTTGTTGTTAACGGGGATATTCTTGCCGAAATTGAAACAGACAAGGCTACCATGGAGCTTGAAAATTTCGACGATGGAGTTCTCCTTGACATATTCGTTGAAGAAGGATCAGAAGCAGCAATCGGTAGTCCGCTGGCAGTGGTCGGAGAAGAGGGAGAGGAATTTTCCGATCTTTTACCGAGTCAAAGCGATGAGGGTTCAACTGAAAAAGGTACGGAGAAGCATACAGATTCAGATAATTCTGTAGAAGCGAAAGAAGATGTCCAAGAAGATAACAAACTGCAAGACCAAGATCATATGGAAAACCGATCTGTGTCTGGAGGCCAAAGGGTCCTCGCTTCTCCTCTAGCGAAAAAAATTGCTAAAGAAGAAAATATAGATTTATCAAGCGTTGCTGGTAGCGGCCCTAGGGGAAGAATTGTTCGTCGCGACTTGGTTAAAGGAAGCAAATCTGTCTCGTCTAAAGCTTACACCGAAACAAGCCCATCATCTTTTTGCTCTGAAAATAATAATGGGCTTCTGGAATCAAAAACAGTTCCTGTTTCCAAGATGCGGTCTGTGATCGCATCAAGATTGCTCGAATCAAAGACAACAATTCCTCATTTTTATCTACAAAAGGAGATCAATGCACAACCCCTTCGACTTGCAAGAGAAGCGATCAACAGAAAACTCAGTGAAAGAGCAAGGGGACAAGAAGCTAGTGCTCCGAAAATATCAATTAATGATTTAGTGCTAAAGGCTTGTGCAGAAACTATTAAATGGCACCCCTCCATCAACACCTCATGGAACGATGCAAACATACTTTTTCATTCCGAAGTAAACCTTGCGTTTGGAGTTGCCATTGATGATGGCTTACTAACCCCCGTCATCAACAAAGCAGATCAACTTTCTCTTGTCGACCTCTCCGCTGAAGCAAAAAGCTTGATTAGCAAAGCAAGAAGCAAAAGACTTATGCCGGATGAAATGGCAGGGTCAACTTTTACAGTCACCAACCTTGGTATGTTTGGAATTGATTTTTTCAGCGGTATTATAAATCCTCCGAATGCTGCTATTCTTTCTATCGGCACAACCAGAAAAAAGCCCACGGTTGGATCCTGTGGAAATATTTTGGTTGGAGAAACTATGGTGCTAGGATTGAGTTGTGATCACCGATTAGTCGATGGTGCAATCGCTGCTCAATTTCTTCAATCCTTGTCGGAAAATCTGGAGAACCCCTCATCCATGCTTGTTTGAAATCCTCTCTATACAATTTCTAAGATTCTTTTACTCTTTTCTCAGCGTCATCCAATAACCAAGCTCCTACTTCTACCATATTCTCATCCACATCTTTTTTAGATTCGGTCAGGTCTGTCGGAGCAGGGTCCCCTGCTCCGAAAATATAATATTTTATTTTAGGTTCGGTTCCACTAGGGCGAATTGCAACGGAGAATCCGTTTTCAAGCTTTAAAATAAGAAAGTTTTCAAGTGGTAGGGATTCTCCATCTTCATCCAGTTTTCCTACTTTTAGAAAGTCTCGGATTTCTAAAATTTTAATTTTTGCGATCTTTTCAGGCTTATTTTCTCGATATGATTTTGCGAGTCTTTTAATTGTTTCTGCACCTTCGGCTCCTTCAAAGTAAATATTTTCGGTTTTTTCTGCATGATAGCCATACTTTCGATACATGCTATCCAAGAAATCAAAGGCTGTCGATTTGGATGATTTTATGAATGAGAAAAGTTCTGCAATTGCCAGTGCAGCGGCATTCCCATCTTTATCCCTGACCAAGTCAACCGGTAGATAACCGTAACTTTCCTCAGCTGCTAATGCTACACATGTCGAATATTTGCTTAAAATCTCTATTCTAGTAAAGAGATCTGTGTTGTCATAATCCAAACCTAGACCTTCTTTTTGTTTAATTTCATAAGTTGCTTTCTCTTCATATTTCTTGAGTTTTTTGGCCATCCATTTGAAGCCCGTTGGAGTATTTATGCACTTAACATTATTTGTTTGTGCTATTTTTTCTAGCATGGGGCTAGTAACCAGCGTCTTCAGTATTGCAAACCCTGTTTGGTTTTCATCTCTCAAAAGTTGTTTTCTTTTAAGTTGCAAAAGTCGGTACTCAGAAAGCATGCAAGCTATTTGATTGCCGGAAAGGCAATGAAACTTACCATTTCCATCAGGTGCAGCAACACCTATGCGATCACAGTCTGGGTCGCTTCCCATAACAAGGTCTGAACGAGTTTTTTTAGCTATGCTTATTCCCAATTTCAAAGATTGCTGGTTTTCCGGGTTTGGTGATTCTACGGTACTGAAATTTGGATCTTTTATATTTTGCTCATCCACCACGCAAACATCTACACCATGGTCCCAGAGGGCTGGCACGGCTGAAATTGAACCGGTTCCGTGTATAGGCGTGAAAACTGCCTTTAATGAATTATCTTTAATTATTTCCTGATCAATAACAGCCTCCTCCAGGGCGGCTCTGTATGATAAGTCGTCTGAAGTTTGTAGCGTTATGATCTCGTCGTAACTATCAATTTTTTCAAGCCAAGGAATTAACTCCTCTAGGCTTGTTTTTTTGTAATTTTCGACTACAGCATCTACATAAGGCGGTACTAGTTGAGCTCCATCCTCAAAATAAGCTTTATAACCGTTGTCATGAAAAGGATTGTGGCTTGCAGTAATCACAACTCCTGCATGTGCGTACCTGCTTCTAACCGTATAACTCAATTGAGGGGTAGACCTCGGGCCGTCAAAGACCATTGCTAGTCCGCCCATTTTTGTCCAAGCAAGTGCGGTCAGTTTAGAAAACTTTTCTGAAAAGTGGCGAACATCATGTGCTACCACCAAGCGTGGTTGCTCGTATATACCCTCACTTGCCATCCACTGTTTTATGAAATCAAACAGGGCTTTGGTTGCCCTAAGAACCGTTAATTCATTTAAAGTGTTTGTACCAACTGCGGCGAATTCAGGTCCTGCATTCTCTCCCCCGGATCCTTTTTCTGCATTAGTGGTAATTTTTCCTATCGTCCTTCCGCGCATTCCGCCTGTCCCAAATGTCAAATTTCCATGAAATCGATCGTTTAGTTCCCCCCATTGGCTACCTTCTAGAAGTTCTGATATTGATAAGAGCATTCTTTCCGGAATCTCTTTAGGCACCAAAAAGTCTATAATGTTTTCTAGGCTAGATTTAAGGATGAACCCTTCTTCATGTGCTTTGTTTGCTTGCTTAGTTAATTTTTCTTTTTCCATTTCTCTATCTTATAAAAATTTATTTTTCTTCAGGGAATCGATATACTCTCTCCCCATCTTTTCCGTATCCCAGTTCCTGTCTGGCCGTTGCATCTTGGAAGTCTGGATCTTTTCTTAATTTTTCTAGATATTCTCGATTGTTGTTTGCTTCTTTTCTTAGCTCTTCAATATCCTTTTCCAAGACGGCTTTGTCGCTTTCCCTTCTCATAAGCTCATCAATTGCATCTTTGTAGCTTAAGCCTAGCCATGCAAACCCGACGGTTACTATTATTAAAATAGTTACTTTGACTATTCTTTTTTTACTCATCGTAATTAATACTAAAATAGTTCTTTAACCATATTATTTGTATTAAGAAATAACCCTCAACCCACATTTGGATCATAAATATCATGAAGTCTTACTAGTCCTAAGATTCCTTCCGTATCTTCATTAGTTATTGGCAATACGGATATTTGGGACTTCCCCTCTTCCATCACCTTCAGTGCTGTACCAAGAGATACATTTGGTAAGACCGTTACCGGATTTAAACTCATTATTTTGCTGGCTTCTACTTCGTTAATGTTGTCGAAGTTTTTTAAACCTCTTCTTAAGTCTCCATCGGTTATGACGCCCACCAGTTGCTCCTGCTGGTTGAAAACACAAGCTGCTCCTAGAGGAAAGGTAGTCATTTCTAGCACAACATCCCTGACTGAGGTATTCTCATGGACACATGCTATTTTATTAGGTTTATGCATGACATCTGAAACATTCAGCGTTAAATTTTTACCTAATTGTCCGGCTGGGTGGGTAATTGCGTAGTCTTTTTCTGAAAATCCTTTGCGTATCATCAGTGCAGAGGCAATTGCATCACCAATTGAAGAGGCGACGGAAAAACTTGCTGTAGGAACCATGCCTAACGGATCCGCTTCTTTTGTAACGGATGCATCCAAGACTGCATCTACCATATCTGCGAGCTTACTGTTTGGATTTCCCAAGATTCCAACTATTTTTGTGCTTCTTTTCCTTAATACAGGCTCTAGTGAAATGAGTTCCGGTGTTGACCCGCTGTTTGATAAAAATATTACGGGATCTCCAACCTGATGTATTCCAAGATCTCCATGTACTGCCTCAGAGGGGTGTAAATAACAGGCTGGTGTTCCTGTACTACATAATGTTGCGGAAATTTTTTTTCCCAAATGTCCTGATTTTCCTATACCTGTAATAATAACTTTCGCCCTTGAAACATCTAGTATGTCGATTGCTTTTTGGAATGAAGTACCAACTCTTTGAGATGCATCGAGTATACATTGTGCCTCGGTATGCATTACACTTTTTGCAATACTTATATCGTCTTTTTCTGTCATTATCATTTTTCTCTAAAGATGAACCTATTCTTCATGGAGACGATTTCCTTTTTCCCTGTTTCACCTTTTAATTTTCTTAATTGTCAGCCGAGTTGAATTGCTTTGTTTTATATTATCTATGTTCCAAGTTACTTTTTCCAGTCAGAGTCTTTCTGTATTAAATGATTTACCCCAATCCGACCAACTTAAACTAATGGAGCATTTGAGTTCTTTGTCCAATACAATTCTTAAAGACGAAGACTCTGATATAGGTCGATTTAATCGAGATGGGAAGATTTTTTACAGATTAAGGGTGGATGCTTTCAGAATTTATTTCGAGAGAATTGGTATTGCTCTTCATTGCCACTACATTTTACCGAAAAACTCCATAAACGATTTTATTTTCAGATGCAAACTTCCAACATCTGAACACTCTTCATTAGAAAACCATCAAAGCTTTTGGGATTATTTAGAGTCTCTTACGAAAAAATGATTAACTGTTAATAATTATACTTATTATATGTTCGTCCTGATTGTTTTGTTCTCATAATTTGTATGTACAAGAAGATTGTGTCTTTCTTGTAAACAAAATATCTTTACATAAGTTATTGATTTCTAAAATTTTATGGTTTTATTAGATTTATCCACACTTATAATAGGAAGATTGTTTTTTCTTTTAATTATTTTCTTAATAAATATTCGTTGATAATAATTTATTTTTGTTCAGTAGTTGAAGAATGAAATTTAAGATAAATAGAGATCACTTCAGTTCGGGCATTCAGTTGGTTATGAGTGTGGTAGGTACTAGAAAAACTATGCCTATTCTACAGAATGTCTTAATCGAAGCGAAAGAGGGTCTCGTATGGTTAACCACTACGAATTTAGACCTAGGAGCAAAATGTAGTGTAAAAGCTGAAGTTTCCGAGGAAGGTACAATAACATTGCCTGTAAAAGAACTTGGTAGAATTATCAGAGAACTTGCGGATATGGAAGTCAGCGTAGAAACCTCTGAAACCCCAAAAGCAACAATAAGCACGCGTGGTTCCATATTTAATGTTATTGGTATGGACAGCAAAGAGTTTCCCCCATTGCCAGAACTGGAAGAGAAGAAGGAGTTTTCCTTCGACCGCGAGGAATTGATATCCATGCTGAAGAGCGTTTCTTACGCACAATCTGTAAATGAAGAAAGATACATGCTTAAGGGAGTATTCTTCCAAATCTTGGGTGGAAAATTATCATTGGTTGCGACAGATGGCAGAAGATTGGCCGTAACCAATAACAATGTTGAAACAAAAGATGAGGGAGAATTCATTTTACCCTCATTGTCTGTTAATGAAATAGAAAAATTGCCGGATGTAGGGAATAAGATAAAAATATCCTTTACAGATAGACAAGTAGCATTCGAATTGTCGGTTGAAAAAGGAGAAGACAACACAGGATTTCAAAATTCTATCTATTTGATTTCAAAAGTAGTTGAGGGTAAGTATCCGAACTACAAACAAGTAATCCCAAAAGACGATTTTAATGCAGCTACTATAGAGAGAGAATTAATGCAGGAGTGTGTTCATCGTGCAGCACTTGTATCCGATGAAAAAGTAACCTTAAGAATTAAAGAGGAAGCTATGGAAATTACGGGCTTGAGTACTTTAGGTGATGCTTGTGAATCTATGAGTATATCATACAAAGGAAATGACGCTATGGTTTCTTTTAACCCTCGCTTTATATTGGACCCACTGCGTTCCATAACGAAAGATAAAATAATTTTGGAGTTTAGGGATGATATGAGCCCTGGAGTTTTTAAAATAAATAACGATAATGGTGAAACCTCTTTTCTTTGCGTAGTAATGCCCATACGGACAGATTGAATTTGTTTTATCGAATAGCTAATTTCAAATCCTTTTTCTGTGAAGGAGAGTGCAATCTAGGATATTTGTATGTAGAACCTGAAAAATTTTTCAGAACCAACTCGTTTGGAGTAATTTCTTTAATATATTCAGGATTTATGGGTATTTTCCCTCCCCCCCCCGGAGCATCAATAACAAACTGAGGGATGGCTTAACCAGATGTATGCCCCCTCAGTGCTTCAATAATATCAAATCCGACCATAGGATCAACCCGGAGATGGGAACTAACT
>JAYYRA010000003.1:0-78999 GCA_036127675.1 Verrucomicrobiota bacterium | reverse complement strand
GTCTAACGAGAGTGGAATTTAAACGATATATATATCCATGATGGAAATGGCTCCGCGGTTACGCCTATCGTTCACGCGGAAGTGGCGGACGGTTCGGTGACGACTGCGAAGCTTGATCCCATAATTCTAAAATACCTGAAGCCTGAGATTTCCGCTCAGCCGCAAGCTCAGACGGTTTATGCTGACGCTAATGCTACTTTCTCAGTAACCGCCGAAGGTAAGTACCTCACATACCAATGGAAGAAGGATGGTGTGGATTTAACAGGTGAAACCAATGCCACCCTCAATATTACAGACGCCAATGCTACGCTCCATGACGGAAATTATTCGGTGGTGGTAAGCAATGATTTTGGGAGTGTGGGATCGGATATTACCGAGTTTTTGGTTTCAAGTTTTTCCGTCAATTCTATTCCGAACATAGAGTTATGGTTAGATTCTTCAGATTCATCAACTATCACTTTGAATAATGGAAAGGTCAGTATCTGGCATGATAAGAGTGGAAATGAAAATAATGCGACCCAAACGCTTGTAAATAAACAGCCAGAATTTGGACAAGATCAAAATGGTAAATTTGTTAGATTCACATCTAGTTACACAAGTGGTGGTGCTGATAGTGTTCTGGCTGATAATTATTTAATTCTTTCGCCGGTATCCGGTAAAAGTTCTTTTTTTGTCATTGATCATGATGGATCAAAATTATCTATGCTTTTAGGTTCTAAAGATAGTCAAAAAAGTTATATATTAATTGGTTCAGATGACTTTGCTATCTCTCTTGATGGTTATAATAAATCACCTGGTCCATTAGATATTGGAAATTGGTGGTTTAATGGGACATTTCAGTCTACTGGAAGGGATTTGGGGGCTCGCGGACAAATTCCTTTAAATACTCCAAGCATGCATAGTGTCATTTATGAATTAGACGATCCCATGTTTTCCTTTTACAGAATTGGTTCTTATAGAGACAACAAAGCTGGTTTCGGTGGAAAAATAAGAGAGATTATTATTTTTAATGGATATTTAACCGAAGCAGATCGCCAAAATATTGAAGGCTACCTCGCCCACAAATGGAGTTTAACTACTAATCTTCCCGCAGATCATCCTTACAAGAATAAGAGCCCTTGATTTACGACCCACCCTTTACAGTTAAAGAAGTAAACACAGGCTCTCTACAAT
This sequence comes from Verrucomicrobiota bacterium, assembly GCA_036127675.1. Taxonomy (GTDB): domain Bacteria; phylum Verrucomicrobiota; class Verrucomicrobiia; order Opitutales; family Seribacteraceae; genus Seribacter. The sequence continues at coordinate 77,826 of JAYYRA010000003.1, read as the reverse complement.
ATGGGGCAGTAGTCGAAAACAGGCATCTGGCTTATTTAGTAATCGGTACAGCCATTAAAACCTTGGCAGGTAAATTACCTTTTAGAACTAGCTTACCCCGGGTATAAATCCGTACGGGACGCTCGAAATTGGATAAATTGTATACCAGTGCGGTTCGTTGACCATCTGATTGCTTACAGACCACTGAGGTGGGTAAATCGGTGTAACTTTCCTTATCGATCAAGCCATACGCCCGACTGGCATGAGCTAAATAATAGGGAATTCCAGCATGCTTGGGGGAAGCGATTGCCCATTTCTTTTCAATTGCTTCATCCAATACTCTGCAGATTTCATCGGGTTGACAAAATGCGGCATAAGCCGCAGTAACCTGACCCCAGTCGCCGTCAATTTTTTCCCAAGTGATTTTGCCTTGGTTCTTGCCCTGTTTTTCCATCATTTGATCCAGTTGATAAACGGAGTGTTCGGCATGGGCTCCAAAATAATTCATATGGGTCCAGGCGGGTAACCATTGAATACCGTAAATGTGAATGGGTTCACCACTAAACCAGGTCCAGGCACCCATATCCCGATCCCGCATGACCGAGCAAATCGTTGGTTGGTAATTGGGCGACCAATTTGACTGTTCCGGATTTTTCCATCCGTAGGCATTGTTCCAGTACTCATGAACCGCCTCGGTCTCGATCGCGTAGCCCATTGCACCGGTGGCCAGCATCTCCTCATCACCCAGTGCCGCACCCAAAAAGAACATTCCCGCCCAGGACCCAACCGCTTCTGAAGAAGACTCCTGATTGTTTCCATCAAACCCATTGGACATTCCACCGGCATAACTATGCCCGCCCCAGCATTCAAAAGTTCGTAATCTGGGATATCGCTCGGATCCCCTCTCCCATTCCGCAAATTGTTTTACCACTTCGGTGAGAGCAGGTCCGTATTTTTTTAACCAGACCGGATCGTGCATCCCGATCAGGGCGGCACTCATTGCCAGATAGCCGTAATGAAAATGATTATCGGTAAATTGTTCCGAACCGTAGGATGAATTAAATCCCACTAAGCCGGACCAAGGGAGTGGATAACGGGCATAATAAAAAGCTTTTTCTCCGGTTTTGTAAGTCAACCAGTCCTCCACCACCCGCTTGGCTTCCCTATACAAGTCATTGGCAATCGGAAGTTGCAGTTGCCAGGCCATGTTAAATGCCTGGCAGGTCTTGAGCATCGATTTTCCACCCCAGTAGGTATCAGCACCCTGCCGGTTTTCTATCGGCTTTTTTAACAGTTCATTCCCCCAGAGATTGATAAAATTAGCCAGCTTTTCCTTTTTGAAAAGTTCGTCCTTTGGCAATGGGAACAAGGGAATCATTCCGGTAAAAGGCCAGGAGATTTCAAAATCTGTTCCTTTTGCAACCACCATTTTTCCCCGCCGGGTCTTGTATTCCATTCCACTGAACTGAAGGTTGTGATGGGTTGTCCGGTAATGATGTGGAACCCAACCATGCAGCATATCCCCCCCATCCTGGGTCTTAACCTTCCATGTGGTATGGATCCTGCCCTTCTCTGTTTGATACTCCCAATCGAACTGAGTATCTCTTGGGATTGAACCGGCATGCCGTGCAAAAAGTTCGACCATATCAGGATTTGAATTCAAGGCGGCAACTGAGAGAAGCGGTCCCTTAAATTCAATATAACCTTCCCTTTGTTTCAATAATCCCCTTGGGGCAAAAATACCGAAGGTTCTACCGTCATGCAGCAGGGTTCCATCCTTGCCCAATTCTCCCGGAATCTTCAGTCCGATCCCTTTTGGCTCGATCCAAACATAAGGCATGCCCCTGCCAAAGGTAACATCTGCTTTTTTGCTCTGGTTCAAATGTAGCCTCATGGAAACATGCCAGTCTCCCCAGTTGAGCGTGGAGGCATGGGAGAAAGCGCCTGACTTTGGAGTGCTTGCCAGATCGGAGAGTACGAAATGATCCGCAGAAACAAAACCCCATCCACCCTTTGATTCGTCGACTAATTTTACCTGCCCCTTTTTTCCACGAAATTTCTTAATGTTCCAAGTCCGCCATTCCAGGTCGTTGTTTTTCTTCCCGACTTCCTGATAGACCGACTGACCATCCACCATCAAATGAACCCCGAGGATTTCCTTTTCGCTCCCCCCGGCAATTTTGAAATGCAGATAGTCCCTATCGATCGTAAATTCGGGCGAGATCGCTTTACCCAGTCCGCCGTCATGACCATAAAAACTGGCGGCGTATTTCCTGCCCACTATTCCCCTGCTGGCATGTTGCTGATTGGTCATTGGCGATTCACCAAAAGCACTCCCTTCCAATAACCATCCGTTGCTCGCCCAATCCTTTTCAAAGTCAAAGAGTACTTTTTGTACGGGGTTGGGATCCGGACTATAATCAATCGGTTCGATCAATAAAGCCTCACCCGCCATCATTTCCGTCCCGTTTTCATTCCACTCCAAAGGATACCAGATCTGTACTCCTTCCGCATTCGCACTGATGGTAAAAGGATAGGCATAGAGACGACCCGGGAAATCCTTTTCAGACAATAAAGTGGTCCACCAGTCATTGGTTGGGAGGGGCCTACCCTGAACGCCTTCTTCCAATCGGAGCTTTTTGGCAAATAAATTTGCCACCGATTCATTCGCCGGTGGCTTGTCCGCAAAGGGGCTCGCATGTGAAACCATGCAAAAAACCAGACATATGAAGACAAACGGAAAATATACCCAAAAAGTACGATTGGGTAAATGAATCATAGGCTGGGTAAATATAAGTAGGAAAAGCGGGTAACGAGTCAGGCAAGAACTTGTTTGATCACATGACCATGCACATTGGTCAGTCTTCTCTCCAGTCCATTGTGATAATAAGACAGGCGCTCGTGATCCAGTCCCATCAAATGAAGAATGGTGGCATTGAAATCATATACACTGGATTTCCCCTCCATACTCTTAAAGCCAAAATTATCACTCTTTCCATAAGTGTATCCCTTCTTTACTCCTGCACCGGCAAAGAAGCAGGTAAACGCATCGGGATTGTGATCCCGGCCGGTTCCATTACCCTGCAAGAATGGCATTCTGCCAAACTCCGTGCACCAAACAACCAGAGTATTTTTCAACAATCCCCGCCGTTTCATATCGCTGATCAAGGCAGCCGTGGGTTGGTCCATGATTTCAGCCTGCATCGCATGAGTCTTATGGATATTACTGTGTGAGTCCCAATTGGTAATTCCGTTGCCTCCGGAAGGATCGCTCCCATTGAACAGTTGCACCACCCGCACTCCTTTTTCCAGTAACCGACGGGCAAGCAGGCAATTCTTGGCGTATTCCTTCTTTAGGTCGGTTCCTGAATCCAGTCCGTATTCTTTTTTGATCGATTCGGGTTCTTTGGAAATATCCATCACATCAGGAATCGAGGTTTGCATCCTTCCTGCCAATTCATAGCTGGCGATCCGGGCGGCCAGATCGGCATCGCCGGGATATTTTTCAAGGTGTATTCCATTCAATCGCTGAAGCAGGCTAACTGTGGAACGATCATTTGAGGATGTGTAACCTGCGGGTCTGGACAAATTGGCTGGTGGATTCTTGGCATTAAAATCGGTTCCCTGAAATGCGGCGGGCAAAAACCCGTTTCCAAAATTATTTTTACCCGAGCGGGCGGGTCCACGGGGATCATTAATTGCAACAAAGGCGGGAAGTTCCTCATTTTCTGAACCGAGTGCGTAAGTGGTCCAGGCACCAAAGGAAGGAAATCCTTCCATGGTAAAACCGGTGTTCAAAAAGTTTTCCCCCTGGGGATGAGCACTGGTCTGGGTATGAAGAGAATGAACAAAGCAGAAATCATCCGCCAATTCGGCCAAATTTGGTACCAGTTCTGAAATCATTTTCCCACTCTTCCCCCGTGGCTTGAATTCCCAAAATGGTTTCGCAATGTTTCCGGAAGGTCCCTCAAAAGTGACTGCTGGCATACCCGGAGGCTTTTGACCATGATACTTTGCCAGGTCCGGTTTGTAATCAAAGGTGTCGACATGACTGACCGCTCCCGGACAAAAGATCACCAGCACCTGCTTAGCCTCAGTTTCAAAATGGGCCTTTCGGGAGGAGTATGGATGGTCAGGGTCAATATCCGGTCGAATGGGCGACTTGCCGGTAAAACTGGTGGGGTCGACCGCTCCGAACAAACCATCCTTGTTCAACAACTGGGCAAGTCCAAGAGCACCGGTGGAAAAGCCGGCATTCTTCATAAAGCCCCGACGGTTCAGAAGGGACCGACCGATGGAGGAAATCTTTTCTTCTCGATTACTCATTTTCAAATTTTTCAGGGTAGGAAGGCAAATTCATTGGAATTGATCAGTGCCCGACAAACGATCTCCAACCCATCAACTCTGGCAATTTCCATGGAAGCATCGAGTTCTTCCTTCTCTGGTTTGCGAGTAAAGATCAATTCAAAGGCCCGAACCACTGACTTTTCTAGATTTCCCTTGGATTCACCCTTTGCCCGGTTGGCAAGATGCTTTGCCTGATCGACCACAAAATTGCTGTTCATTAAATTAAGGGCCTGTAGTGGGGTTGTGGAGACCGGTCTTTTTGCCCGAACCTGACCACAGTCCGGGAAATCAAAAGCAGTAAAGATTTGATCATCCACCCGTCGCATTCTTTCCTGATAAATCATTCTCCTCCAAGTCTCGGGGCCAAAATTATCGGTCACTTTCCATTGAGCATAGGTCTTTTTGACATTGTGGATACGGTAACTCCTCCCACCCATCTCACGGTTCAATTTCCCGGAAGCAAGCAGGATACCGTCACGAATTACCTCCGCCTCCACCCGACGGGGTGGGAAGCGCCAAAGAAGGGAACTGCTAGCGTCCTTCTCCAATCCGAGCTCAGTTGGCTCGCTGGAACGCTTGAATGCATCCGTGCTGACCAACAGACGAATTAATTCCTTCATTGACCAAGGTGTCCCCTCTGGACGAGTGGGTTTAGAGAATTCTGCTGCGATCCAATCCAGCAGTTCAGGGTGACTCGGAGGAGCTCCCGCCCGGCCAAAGTCTCCGCCAGTAACCACCAACCCGGCACCAAAAACATGTTGCCAAATCCGGTTGGCCATCACCCGAGCCGTGAGGGGGTTACTATCATCCATCATCCAGTCGGCAAACTTCGCCCGCCTGGTTCGACCGCTGGCTCCATTATCCACGCCCAAATCACCGGATAATATCTTTGGTGCCCCGGGGAGCACTACCGCACGGGGGTTTTCCGGACTTCCACGGTGTAAGACATGGGTGATCTCGGGCTTGATAAAACTACCCACGAAACTCGGTCGGGGTCCTTCTTCCGAAAGTCTGTATGCTAAGTGATTAATCTCCTCGACCGCATCGCCCAATGGTTTTTCTTTCTTTATTCGATTCCGAATCTTTTGAATCGAAGCAATCTCTTTCCAGTTACCATCGGCTAATTTCACATTGACCAAAAACTGGTCAAAATTGAACTTGTTCTTTTTCTCCAAATAATCCGTTTCAAAGTAGTATTCTCGATTGGAACTCATTCGGAGCCTTCCAACCGTAACCGGCTTTTCGAAAATGAACTCAATCCATGGGTTCTGTTTTTTCTGTTTGTTGTAGCTTGCCTGCCAACGTTGGGTGCCGTATTTTCCGTCAATCACTCTGGCAATCGGAAAACGATCGCCCTGCTGGGCAAATGCGACATCCGTATGTACTTTGGTGCCATTGGAAGCGTGAGCCAAATTAAAATCCTCTGAAGGCCGGCCAAAAATCTCAACTTCATCCAGTCCCACATATCCTGACCAGAAATTCAGTCTCAGTCCGGTCACTTCAATCGGATCCCAGTGAACTTCCTTGTAGCCACCCCAGTCCTCTTCCCATGGGGTATTCTTCGTGCGGATTAGATTTCGGTTTTTAGCAATCTCCCGCCAAATATCATTGGCTTTCATTTTGCGGGGGTGATCCTTTGAAAATTCCGGAAAACGGCTGCCAAACTCAATATCCTGAAAGACTGCGGTCATAGAGTAGTAATCCTGGATGGAAATAGGGTCGAATTTGTGATTGTGACAACGGGCACAACTCATGGTCACCCCAAGCATGGATGCACCCACTGTCTGCATGATCTCATCCATTCGATCTGCACGGGCCTGACGAATAGCCGAAGGTTCCTGCCCAACAGTGGCGGCTGGCACATGAGGCCCGGCAACTAAAAACCCCAAGGCTTCCCCTACACCAACTCCGTCGCCTGCCAGTTGCTGCCGGACAAATTCGTCGTATGGCAGATCCTGGTTAAATGCACGGATGACATAATCCCGATAAACCCATGCCATCTTGCGGTATAAATTTGATTCCGATCCGTTGGTTTCCGCCCAGCGAATTACATCCAACCAGTGCTGAGCCCATCTTTCACCAAAGTGGGGAGATGCGAGTAATTCATCGATTAATTTGGAATAGGCCTCCTCTGGATGTTTTGGATAATCCCGCAAAAATTCAGCCACTCTGGATGGTTGAGGCGGCAACCCGGTCAAAACAATCGATGCCCGACGAATCAAGGTAAGTGGGTCTGCTTCCTCACCTTTGGGAATTCCTTCTTTTATTAAACGCTGTTCAATGAAAGAATCAATTGGATTGGATGTAATCGTTGAGACTTTTGGGCGTTTGATCTCCTGAAATGCCCAATGGTCGGTACCTTCCTCAACCTTATCTTCCATTTGCCCAGGCCAAAATGCACCCTCGGCAATCCACTGTTCCAGTAATTCAACCTCATCATCGAACAATTTACCTCCTTTAGGAGGCATACCGATGTCAGGATCATCACTTTTGATCACTTCAATCAGATAACTGGCACTTGGGTCACCCGGAACAATGGCGGATAACCCGGTATCGCCTCCTTTCAAAAGATATGCTCTACCATCCACCCGAAATCCTGATTTCTGCTTTTCCGGACCGTGACAATTCATGCAGTAATCCTGAAATAGAGGTAAAATATCATCCTCGAAATTCACCTCAGACTGTAGAGAATTTCCCGTCAAAAATAAGATGGGATAAAAAAAGGAAACAAATTTTCTAAAGTGCATGAGATATGGACAGATTAAAATATATGGACATCCGTCTTTTTTTAAAGCCTTTTTGGCAAATTTTAAATATATTTTGGACTTTTATACAAAAATATCACTAAGGTTTTAAATTTGGACAAATTTAAGTATTCATTTCTTGGAATCCTTAATCAACGGGGCCGTTTGCTCGGCAGTTGTAATGCCGGGAGGAAGTTCCAGGAGTCTTAAATTTCTAAAGTGAATTTCAGCACCCTCAGATTCCAGACAAAGATATCCCTTTTTATATTGCGAATTCCTGATTCCGTTAACGAATTTACCATTCACCGAAAGCTTTACCACTCCATCCACACAAACCACATCATAAATATTCCATTCGCCTTTCCCTTTGCATCGGTTTTCTAAAGATTTGCTCCGACTCCCCCTTGGGTTATCCGGTGTCGCCTGCATACCTCCAGCACCGAAAAGCTCCCCGTGCACATAAGCAATAGGTGGGGTCTTTCCTTTCCGCTTATTCAAATTCACCCAGTCCAATTCAAGCATTTGAATTTCCAAGCCCTTGGGCAAACGGTTCCCAAACGGAATGGCATCACTCCAGGCGAAAATTCCGGAATTCCCCCCTGCTTCCATATGCCGCCACTCTACATGAAGCAAAAAGTTTTCATATTGTCGCTCGCTCCGCATTACCCCGATCGGTTTACCGCTGCACTTCAACATTCCATCCTCCACCCACCAGGTCTCCGGAGAAGTGTTTACATCGATCCACCCACTTAGATCCTTTCCATTAAAAAGATCTACCCATTGGCCTACCTTTTCAGCATTCAGTAGGCTACAGGGAAATAAAGTGAAAATCACCAGTGAGAAGTGAAGAACATATTCGGAGAAACTTTTCATAATTAATTCCAGAACCGATTCATTTCGGCTAAGGAAATTTCCGACTTATTGTTCGGCTTTGGCAAGCTCGAATCCATCCTTGCCATCTTTTACCACCCAGCCTTGTTGCAAGAGTTCGCCCCGGATTTGATCGGCTGCCGCCCAATCCTTATCGCTTTTTGCATCCCATCGTCTTTGGGCAAGTTCCATAACCTCATTGGGAACTTCCTGTTTTACTTCCTCTTTCACTTCAATAATCAGACCTAAGGCATCACAGGTTGCCTGAAATCCCTTGCGGATCGACTCGAGTTCAGACTCCTTCCCTTCAAGTTCTCCACGATCCCATGCCTCTCCCATCTCCCGAACCAATCGAAAGCAACGGCCCAGTGCCTCCGGGGTATTCAAATCAGAAAGCAGGGCCTCCTGTACCGAATAAAAAGGGCCGAATTCGGTTTCCAGTTCATTCCCTTCTTTAGGAGGGATGGAAAATTTTTTTACAAAGTCGGCAAGCTTGGTCATCGCTTTCCGGCTCGCTTTCATTGATTCGAAAGTAAAATTCAATGGTTGGCGGTAACTTCCGGACAACAAGACATAGCGTACTTCCTGCGCCTTATATCCCTTCTCGGCTAAGTCCTGCAGAGTATGAAGATTTCCCAGGGACTTACTCATCTTTTGTCCCTCTACCATCAAATGAGCGATATGAAACCAATGACGGGCAAAGGTCTTGCAGGTCACCGCTTCCACCTGAGCGATCTCGTTCTCATGATGGGGAAAAACCAGATCCACCCCTCCAGAATGAAGATCAAAGCTTTCTCCCAGATGCTTCATGCAAATCGCACTGCACTCAATATGCCAACCCGGTCTTCCTTCCCCCCATGGGGAGGGCCAGTAATTCTCCCCATCTTCTGGTCTTCGGGCCTTCCACAGGGCAAAGTCAGCGGCGGAATCACGATCGTATTCGTCCGAGGTTTCCCTGTTTGTATCCGAGGTGGTGATCTCCCGATCCGCCAACCGGGAAAGCCGTCCGTAATCCTCAAAGGATTCAATTTTGAAATAGACGGAACCGTCCTTCGCCTGATAAGCCTTTCCCCCGTCAATCAGACGCTGAATCAATTCGATCTGTTCGGGTATATGCCCGACTGCGGAGGGTTCAATGTGGGGAGGCAATAGATTCAATGCCCTGCAGTCCTCTTGAAAGCGATCGGTCCAACGGGCAGTAAATTCCTGCAAGCCAACTCCTTCCTCTTGGGATTGACGAATGGTTTTATCATCCACATCGGTGAGATTTCGAACATGGTGAGTTTTTTGACCAGAAGTTTCCAGAACGCGACGAAACACATCCTGCATCACAAAAGTTCGAAAGTTTCCGATGTGGGCGGGGCCATAAACCGTTGGTCCGCATCCATAAAAACGAATGCTTTTACCATCCATGGGAAAGACCTCCCGAGTCTCCCGAGTCAGGGTATCGTAGAGTTTTAGAACCATTCAGTCAGGATTCGGAGCAGACAATGGGCTTAATGTCCCACTTTGGATTTTGTCCGAGAAAACGACAGGGGTTGTTATGATAAATTTCTATTGCATCCTGCAGGCTGTGCCCCCGACGACGAAATTCGACAATCGATTCCTGTAAAGTAAAGGGATCACTCGGCCCCCAATCTGCGGAAGAATTAACCAATAATCTTTCCCTTGGATATTTTTCCAAAATATCAACTGCCCGTCGTGGACTGCATTTGGTAACCGGATAAAGCGTCATACCAGCCCAGTATCCCGCGTCTAGGACCGGCTTAATGGTTTGTTCCTCCACATGATCAATCCAGATGCGGTCGGGATTCACATCCATTCCAGCGAGTACTTCCAGCACAGTCTTAGTGCCATGAGCCTTATCGGAAAGGTGCGGGGTGTGGATCAGCACCAACTGGTCATGTTTCATTGCCATTTCAACATGAGCCTGCAGAGACTCGATCTCGTTCGGGGTAGATTTGTGTAGTCCGGTTTCACCAACTCCAAGACAAGTCGGTTTATCCAAAAACTCCGGCATTTGACGAAGAACTTCATCAGTAAGTTCTTTGTTTTCCGCTTCTTTGGGATTTACCGCAACCCAGCAGAAGTGACGAATACCAAATTCCGCAGCCCGGGTAGGCTCGAACTCGGAAATCTGAGCGAAATAATCAATAAAAGTTTCCGGATGACGACGATCGAAGCCAGCCCAAAACGCAGGTTCGCAAACCGCAACGACTCCGGACATGGCCATCCGCTCGTAATCCTGTGCCGTACGGGCAATCGCGTGATAATGTGGTTGAATGATCTGCATGGCAAAAAGGGGATGTTGGTTTAAGCAATCTTGGCGAAATGCACCAGTAGTTGTTCCGCCCGGTTCGCTTGTGGATGATCCGGTTGGGAGAGAAGGTTCATCGCCTGCAATAAGGAATCTTTTTTGGATTCGTCCACTGCTTTGGAACCGTCTCTTTTCACGGCTTCATCGTATCGGTCCAACATGGCGGCAACTTCGAGCAAGTCACGTCTGGCTTCAAGGTAGTAGGTATCGAGAGTTTTCTGTGGGCTAAGCATAATGTGTAAAAGCGAGTTGAAATCTGAAAATGTTTTAAGAACTTGGAATCAACGAAGAATGATGATGCTGAATTCTCTCCGATGAATCAACCCTTACCATAAAAGTAAAACGGGCTGGGTGTCGAATCTCGCTTCCGTTTTCCGTGTAAAAGAATTCATATAATCCGGTTGCTAAGTAGCCGTCATTTCCACAGGAATCGTGAACCACGGAGCCCTCCAGAATTCTTACTCCTGCTCCTTCCCTTGCGGTAAAGCCATCGAAGTAAGCCCTAATTCCTTCTCTAGTACGGATCGGATCAGCTGCAAAAGTTGCGAGCAAAGATGCGTTATCGTCGTAACATTTCATAATCCGGTCAACATCACCCTGATTGACGGCATTGACCCATTCATTCGGTATTTCGTAACTCATAAAAATATTTAATCTTCGTTTTTTTCCAGTGTAGACTCCCAAATTTCCGGTTTAAAACCTTGCAGAAGCACTCCATCTCCGATCAGGAACGGTCTCTTGACCAAATTCCCCCGGCCCGATAAAAGTGTGATTCTTTCTTCCATCGTCATCCCGGGCAGACGGTTCTTGATCTCCGGATCGCGGTAATCCTTGCTGGAGGTATTAAAAAGTTTTTTATATTGTCCTTCATGGGCATCAAGCATTGCTTTTAATTCTGTCTTGGAAGGTGGCGTATCCCTAATGGAAACGCTCTGATATTCCAGCCCTTTTTCGTCCAGCCATTTCTTTGCCTTGCGACAAGTCTCACACTTTTCGTATTGATAAAGTTTCATTTTCGTTTGTTTGCGAATTCAAACTCTGTCAATATCACCAAAACTTGACCCTTTTCAACCCTGTTCGAAACAATGGATAACCAAAATTTTTCACCTTACCCGCTGATTTCAATACTGATCCTATCAATTATGACTTCCTGTTCGTCTCCTCAAAGTAAAAACTCTTTTCAAGAATCAAATGCATCTTCCAGTGCCCAAGGAGGAAGCTCCATGGAGGTAATCCGGAAAACTTTGGATAACGGACTTACCATTCTGCTCAGCCCGAATTCGGAAGAGCCGAGGTTTTATGCCGAGATCGTAACTCGAGCAGGTAGCAAGCATGATCCGGCAACCAACACCGGCCTGGCCCATTATCTGGAACATTTGCTTTTCAAGGGCACCCAATCCTTCGGCACGCTTGACTATGAAAAAGAACAACCGCTTCTGGATCAAATTGTTGAGTTGTATGAGCAACGCTCGGGTGAAACCAATGAATCGAAAAGATCGGAGATTTATGAGGAAATCAACCGAATCTCTACTGAGGCGGCTGAGCTTGCTATCCCGAATGAAATGGACCGAGCCTACAGCAATATGGGCGGAAAGGGGATCAATGCCCATACTTGGCATGAAGAAACAGTCTACAAGGTAGACCTACCAGCAAACCGGCTGGAACATTGGGCAAAAATCGAAAGCGAACGCTTTGCCAAACCGGTTTTCCGCTTGTTTCATACCGAACTGGAAACGGTTTACGAAGAGAAAAACCGATCCATTGACAACAAGGACCGGCTCTTGCACCGGGCAGTAAATAACCTGCTTTTTAAGGTCCACCCCTATGGTCAGCAATCGACCCTCGGTACAGTCGAACATCTCAAAAATCCTTCGATCACTGCCATCGAGGAATTCTTTGCAAAACATTATGTTCCGGAAAACATGGCCATATGCATTTCCGGGAATATCGACCCGGACCGGACCATTGAAATCATTGAAAAATATTTTTCATCATGGAAAAATCCGGAAGCACTCCGACCAGAACCGAAGTGGGAGGAAAAACCCCTGAAAGGTAGAGAATTCGTGCAGGTTCAGTATTTGGGCGAGGAGCAAGTGCTATTGGCATTTCGGACCGCTCCCAGATTTCACTCAGATTATCCAGCCCTTCGCTTGGTTGATATGATTCTGGACAATTCAGTTGCGGGTCTGATCAATCTAAATTTGGTAAATCAGCAAAGAGTGCGATCCGCTGGTTGCTTTCCAATGAACCACAACGACTACGGAACCCATCTACTTATGGGTTCTCCCAAGGACGATCAAACCCTTGAAGAGGTGGAAAACCTCTTGCTCGAGCAAATCGAACTGGTAAAGGCCGGAAAGTTTGACGATTGGATTCTTCCCGCGGTAATTAACGATTTTAAAAAAAGAGAAAAGGAAGATCTGGAAAACAATGCAAAACGGGTCGAGCGGATGAGAGATGCCTATTTGTCCTTTGTAGACTGGGAAGAGATGGATGCTCAGATTAGCGAACTCGAAAAAGTTACCAAGGAAGATGTCGTACGGGTGGCGAATCAATATTACGGCAAGGATTATGTAGCGGGATTCCGCATCGACGAGCAACATGACCTTCCCAGTATAGAGAAGCCGAAAATCGACCCCTTAAAAATCGACCCTGACAAGCAGTCGACTTTTATGAAGGAAGTGGAAGAAATTCCCTACAATCCATTCAGTCCCAAGTTCATCGAATCAGGTAAGGATTTTCAGAGAAAGGAAATTGCCAAAGGCGTTACCTTGGTGCATGTCACCAATCCTTTGAATGATCTCTTCGCAACCGAAGTTAGAATGGGCATCGGAAATGATCAGATACCAATGTTACCCTATGTCAAACGAATGCTTGATCGAGCGGGAGCCGGAGAAATTAGCTCTGAAGATCTAAAAATCGAGTGGTACAAATTAGCCACAGACTTTGGCTTTTCAGTGAGGGAGCACTACAGTTCATTCTTCCTTAATGGACTGGATGAGAACTTTGGAGCCTCGCTGGATCTTGTCGAAAAACATCTGACTTCCCCGAATTTAGTCGCAGAAACCTGGGAGGAGACAAAAGAAATTATGTTTTCCGAAAGAGATGACGAGCAAAAGGACCCCCGAGCCCTTAGCAATGCGCTGGCTCATTTTCACCGCTACGGTTCTGAATCACGCTATTTGAAGCGTCCAACCGATGCGGACTTGAACGCCTCCACAACCGAAAGTTTGTCTTCACTGATTGACGACTTGCTGGCAGTTGACCGAACCGTCCTGTATTTTGGTCCCCGTACGATTGAAGATGTGGAGGAGGTTTTCCTAAAAAGCTTCATAGGAAAAACCCCCACATTAGATACCCCCTCCATCACTCCGGATCGGTCTCTCAAAGCTTCTGAAAATCAGGTCTTTTTCCTCCAAAAAGAAATGGCACAAGCCCAAGTCAGGCTCGAATTTGCTGTCGGGACTTATGACGAGCAAATGACCCCAATGGCTCAATTATACAACGAATATTTCGGCGGCGGGATGGCCGGACTGGTCTTTCAGGAACTAAGAGAGGCTCGAGCCCTTGCTTACTCTGCATGGGCTCATTTCTTCACTCCTTCCCGGCCTGAAGAGGAGAACATCCTTGTTGGTGCCATCGGTTGTCAAGCAGACAAGACTTTAGAAGCGGTCCGGGCATTCTTGAGTTTACTAGAGGATATGCCCATCAATCAGACCCGGTGGGAATCCGCCCATTCTTCAATTTTGAGTAGTTATCGAACAAACCCGATAAAATCCCGAAGTATTGCAGGGTTTGTCTCTGATTATCATAATTTAGGCCTCAAGGAAGACCCAAGAGGAAACCGTTATCAAACAATTCAAGACACCAATATCGAAGATCTGAGAAGTTTTTACCAAGAACAGATACAGACCAAGTCGATTCTCGTATCCATCGTTGGAGACTCTGAAAAAATCGACCTTACTGAACTGGAAAAAATTGGTAAGGTCACCCAAGTTAAACCAGAAGATCTTTTTTGCCGCTAATCCTTGGGGCTCTGCTTGTGAGCCCCTCTTGAACTGGTGGGAAAACCCTCTCCTGTTGATTCCTCTGCATCAACAATTTCTGTCTGCGGAACCCTTGATACAGGCTTCTGATCCAATGCCAGAACTTTTCTAAAGAAAACAAACACTTTTTCACACTCTTTTTCCCGTTCCTGAACATTTTTTAGGCGTAGAATGATCCTTTGTGAATTGCCGGTTTGTAGTTCGGTCAATGTACAAGAACAAGTCACTCTACCATTATTCGTGGGAATCTCCAAAACATCGATTCTTCCCATTGGAATGAATTCCTGCCCCCTTTCGGAAACCTCCATTCGCAACCCAACCCTTCGCTCATTAAAATTGAAAATACGGGTATAGCGCACGGAAGAATTATCCACGTCCTGCAACATAGTTTCCATTCCACGACGAAGAATTTGGAGTATTTCGATCGATCGTTCCATTTGAACCGTGCAATTACGAAGAAGATCCAGTATGGAAGCAACAGTATTTATAAATTTTTTCTTATGCGAAGCGAGCAATCCAACCAGAACTCAAATGAAATCAATCGCAAGAAATGGGATAAAGAACTTTTCGATGAATGCCTTCAAAAAGCTGAAGGAAACAAATTAAAAGCCAAAGCAATGTATCAGCACCGTTGCTCAAAAGAACAGAGTGCTTCTTCAGATGAATTGGACCAGCGCGAAAAATGGCCCATGCTTCTCCCACTACTCGTTCTATATCTTCTGGGAACCATTGGGGTACTTCTTTTGGTATTCGGGTTTCTCGGATACCGTTTGGACTGGTGGTAAGTTCTACAATCGAAATTTAACTCTCTCACTGCAACACGTTTTGAGCTCTCCTTCATACTCAAGGAAGGGAATGTCGAAGGCGTTGTACTTGCTTATCTAGCTTAATTGCAAGCGTTGTAGAGGGTAATCGTTGCTCCATAAATAATTAAGGTATTTCACCTTACACTTTATTTAAATTGTGACATCAAAGATATCCAAGCAAATAGGAAAAAGGTGTGGATAAATAAGATATCGTTTACAAAAGGGTGAGAGCATAGAACATTCAGTTAATTTACCTTACACGTATAAAAATTGAAGGACATATACATATGTAAGGCTAAAAAGCTTGCACATACAAAATCTTTGTAAATAAATAAGACCGTGCATGTGTTCTCCAGAAGACTTTTAAGTATGGTTCGTTCCTCACCCTTAAAGGTGTCAGAGATTGCCAGAAGAGTAGGTATTAGCCGAACATCCTTGTACGATCTTTTAAATGGTAAATCCCTACCCAAAAAATCGACCTTTAACCGATTGATTGAAGTACTCCAACCAATTTACAAAGAATCTGAATCGCTTCGAACCGATTATGAAATCGAGTTACTCCGAGGAAATCGAAGCCACAGAATGTTAAACTGGCGGAAAAAGCAGCAATTTGTGGGTGAACTCGCAGATCAATTACTGGCTAAAGGACATGAAATTGCTCGTTCTCCCAAAACAGTTGAAGTTGACTTGGTTCTGAGGTTGGAAGGCAACAGGAGAATTCCCATATTGGCCCAATCTTACTTATTGGACCCAAGTCAGGTATTAGGCACTATATTATTTGCTATGCATTCCATTTCTTCGGACAAGGGATTTGTCTGCATTGCTTCCCTCAAGGGCTTGAATCGTTCCATTGTGTCACTTTTCAATGCCTATGGAGTTAGGATTTTTACCCCCAAAAGTCTATTGAAAGAACTTAAATGAATCTTTAAGAAAAGATAAAATTATTGTATGTTTTTCTTTAATTACTGACTATCAGTCTATTGTGTTATATTTATATTTTTCGGAGCACTCCCCTACCCTACCACTTCTTAAGCCCTAAGGGTTAGAATTAAATCTTTTCCCTTTTTTCTAGAGATCAAAAAGAATCCATAAGCAGTTCATGATATACAAAATCCTTGGCTAATTGTTCTTCGCATTTTCTTCGAAACAAATCTGAAAATTGATCTCCATGCCCGAGGAGATATGCGAACTTTAAGGCAAGCAATTGCTTTATGTTGCCTGCAGTAGGGCGAAGAAAAAAGTTTGAATTCACGATTGCCCCAACCTTACTCGAAAGGCAATCGAGTCAAAGAAGATGGTATCCAAAAATTTGGAAAACCGATTACTGGAATTCTCAACTTAGAAACTTACCTGTAAACAGACCTGCTGGGAATTCAGTCGGTTAATCTAATATTTTTCCTGATAGAGAGATTCCAAGTTGCTCGGGAAAAGAAAATAGATCGGCTTTTCTGCGGTCATGTTGGAATGAATTTTTTCCAATGCTTCGCTTTCCGAGTCAGAAATGAAAACTTCCAAAGGTGAAGAATTACCTGCATTTTCGTCCTGGGAAACGACCACATATTGATCTTTTTTCCATTTAATTTCCCCCGTTTTTGATAAAATTGAACTCGCGGAAGAAAACTCCCCACCCGAATTCCCTGATGGAACTTCATCCAATCTTGTTTCAATTCCTCTTTTGAAAGACTCCAACTCTTCGTGCAGATCCGACTTAAGGGTTTCCAAATTATTTCCAAAAGCTTCAAGCATTTGGTCTCCCTCTTTGGAAGCAGCTGGTGCTTCATCCAATTCGTCTACTCTTTTGAATAAACTGTCCAATTCATCCCTATTTTCTTTTTTGAGTCTCTGGAGTTCGTCGGTGAGTGAACTTATTTTGGCGTTCAAATCATCTAAATTCTCGCTGTTTTCTGAAACACTCTCTTCATCCTCTTTCGTTGAAGCCTCCTCACTTATCGTTTCTGATAGGGGTGGAGGGGTAGAAAACGGATTCTCTTCAGATTGCGCTTCATCGCTCTCAGCAGAATCAGTCGAATTAGAAGTCAAATTTTCAGAATTTTCAGTAGATTCGTCCTGCGGGTCATCCGAAGTTTGCTCTTCTTCAGAGCCAATTACAGGTGGTAATTCAACTTCGGGAACGGGTGGTGAAGTAGCGGGCATCTCCGGTGCACTCAGCTCCTCCATCGAAGGGGGTGGCGGTAACAATCCCTCTCCATCAGAAGTTGATTCCGGTTCCTCTGCTCCCTCTTCCGGTCCAGAATCCGAATCTCCTGCTTCGGGGGCAGGTGGTAATCCCATATCGGGCACGGGTGGCAAAGTAACGGGCATCTCTGGTGAACTCAGTTCCTCCATCGAAGGGGGTGGCGGTAACAATCCCTCCCCTTCAGAAGATACTTCTGGTTCCTCCGCTCCCTCTTCCGAACCAGAATCCGAATCCCCTGCTCCGGGGACGGTAGGTAATCCCATCTCGGGCACGGGTGGCAAAGTGGCTGGCATCTCTGGTGCGCTCAGTTCCTCCATCGAAGGGGGTGGCGGTAACAATCCCTCCCCTTGAGAAGATGCTTCCAGTTCCTCCGTTCCCTCTTCTGATCCAGAATCCGATTCCCCAGCTTCAGGAACAGGTGGTAATCCCATCTCGGGCACAGGTGGTAAAGTGGAGGGTATTTCTGGTGCACTCGTATCTTCCATCGATGGCGGTGGCGGCAACAATCCATCCCCTTGAGAAGATGCTTCCAGTTCCTCCGTTCCCTCTTCTGATCCAGAATCCGATTCCTCAGCTTCGGGAACAGGTGGTAATCCCATCTCGGGCACAGGTGGTAATTCCATTTCAGGAACTGGAGGTAAAGATGCGGATGGCTCGGCATCCGGATTTGCAGGAGTAGGCTCTAAAGCAGGCTCCGGAATCAATGGTTCGACTTCGGCTTTGGCCATTGGCGGTTGAGTCAAACCTGGAGGAGGTACTGTCGAGTCGGAAGAAGTGCTTGGATTAAGTGACATTGTCTTACCCTCTGGCTTTTTCCCCAACTTGAGGCTCGGTTTTTTCAGACCTTTACCTCCCGACTTTTGTTTTAACTTCAGTTTTAGTTTTTTGGGCTTTGGACCACCGGAAGGATTCGAAGGATCGTTTTCAGTACTCATGGATAAATGAAAGATTAAGGGGTAAAAGCATAAAACTTATTCATCCATCCAATCCGTCAACAAAAAAACATTTTGATTTTGAGAGTAAACATCAAATCCTGAAGGGTAATCCTGGCAAATCGCTTTATCAGGAAGTCGGTAGAATCCCACCTTGTTTATTTTAAGCTTACACAACCAATGCTTTTCTCTTTTCGGATTAAAATCTTGTCTCCGACAATAGCAGGACTGGTACAACGCAGGGCATTGATCTTAAATCGATTAATTTCATCAAAGTTTTCTGGGTTTGTATCGATTAAACTCAAAAAGTTTCCTTTGATTTCATAAGCCAAAATGGTCCCTGCGACTAATACAGGTGAAGAGATATCATGATTTGCTGTCACCTTGCGAATCAAGCGACCAGTAGCCAGATCGAAACAAGCCCTCATCCCCGCCCCAATCAAATAAGCATGCTTATTGTAAATGATTGGACTGGAATCCGAACGTCGAGTAAGCTTTGGGAACCTCCAAACTTCTTGGACCGGGTCTTGAGATAAATCATAGGCTATTAAACCAACATCTTTGTCCTTTGAATGAACAAGAAGGTAGTCTTCCCCAAAAACCGGTGTCGAACTACCCCCTCCTGGACCACTCCAAATCGTTTCTCCTGTTGATCCATCAACCATAAAAACCTTTTTTGAACCATTACATGCAATCACTTCTTTTCCCTCTAGTGTGAATGCTATGGGTGAGCCTGCTTTTCCTTGAATTTCTGAATTCTCCCAGATCACTTCACCATTTTCAGGGTCGAAAGCGGTCAGTTTACCAACGAGAGCAACCAACCGGTCTTTGATGTGAATTGGGGAACTTGCGATGGATTCAACATCTAAAGTTCGATCCCAAATTACTTTGCCGGATTCTTTATCCACACAAAATACCCGATTACTTCCAACTGCGAAAATTCGGTCCTCATCGATACAGGGGGTCGAGGAAGATGATCGACCTGAAGCTCTTCCTTCAATGGAAGCTTTCCATTTTTGTTTTCCAGTTTCTATATCCAAAGCAAGCACGACATCATCTGCCACCCTCTTTGTTGGAGGAACAGATTCGGAGATTCTATTTACAAGTTCATCTTCGAATCCCTGTTCGGATAACCATTTGTCCAGTGCGTTTTGGCTGGGAAAAGTTTGATTTTTCACGGAATGTAACTTTTCAATAACTTCAATGGGAAGTGCCAGCTTTCCCTGTTTGAATCGCGCGGCAATCAGATCGCCTTGAACCATTTTTTGCCGTTGATCCAAATGATTCTCTATCCACTGATCAATCCATGCTTCAAGCTTACTACCCCTAAGCCTCGGATTCAAGGACAGGCGATCCATCTCGGCTCTCTCAGTGATTTCTTTTGGCAGGTTCATTTTCCTGGCTCCAAACTTTCTAAGAAATAAATCGGTCATCGTTCTTGTATTGGTCGGGACATCCCGATGCCAGACCAAGGACAAATATACCTGACTGCCGTCACTAACTAAGCTACCAAAACCACCTTCATCACCACTTGGTATCGTACCACTTTCCCAGTCTAGAGATGATTGACTGATCAAACTGGCGTCGAATCTTCCAGTATACACTCCATCTCTTTTCGCCCCACGCCACTGAGGCCACTCCCCAAAACAACTGCTGACGAAAATTATAAATAAGGAAATTTGCCTAATAGATTTGAATTGCATTACCGAATCTCAAGATATGAAAGCTAACAAGACAAGAAATTATCTATCATTTAAAAACATTTTTCTTAGGGTGAAGATTTCTACATCACATCTGAAACTAAATGGAGATGCGAAAAGACTTAACTTATCAAATGGTTTTCTGCGGAATTAATTTTTGCTTGGAGGTTGACTGGGCGAAATCGCGTATCTAGCCTATTAATAGTCATTTGCCCGATGAAAAAGAGATCTAAAGATCGCGAACCCGAACTGATTCAGTACAAACTGGAATACAGCTTGAATGATGGATTTCCAGCAGAGCGTTTTTTTATGGCATTAAGCCCCAAAGAAGCTTTGGAGCAACTACTTCTTACTTGCATTAAAAGTAGTCCGTTCGATAATTTTAATGAACAGGAAAAAGAAATATTAGCTGAAGCATTTTCCTCCGGAAGCACCGATCTACTGAAAAAACCCGATCTTTTGGTAATACCTGAAGCACTTCCCGACAAAGACTTTCCCGAACCAGAATCCTTGCCACCACCCGAATCAAAGCAACCAATTCAAAATGAATCGGAAAGTGGTGAAAATTTAGACTTTTTCAATACGCCCGAGGAAGGAAATCAAACTTCTCCCATTCCCGAGGTAAAACCGGACCCTGCGGAGGAATATAGAGCAAAACAGAAGGAAAGGTTAGAGGAAATCAACCGTGCAAAAGACAAAAACAAATCACTTATGGAGGAGTTTGAAAATTTGAAATCCAGAATGTCTGATGCCCTAAATTGGTTCAAAGAAAAGTTAGCGATTCTTACTTTTGAGGAGTATAATCGATGGATTGATAAATGGATTTCTATCGAATATCCATTCTCCGAAACGATCATTGAAGAGGAGGATTCGTAAACTCATAAATCCAAACTGAAGTCCGTCTAAAACACGACGGACTTCAGTCGAGACTATGATCTCATTCCTTCAGCCAATCTTAACCGTTTTTCCTTTGGAAGTTTGAGAGTAGGGAATAAGAACGGATAAAATCCCTTCCGCCAATTTAGCTTTTGCTTTATCGACCGAAAGATTCTCAGGCAACTGCAATTCCGTACTGAACTCTTTGAGCGGGAACAGTATTTCCTCCTCTTTTCGTTTCTTAAGATCAGATGAAAGCGTAAGTTTCCCAGGTTCTACCTTAAGAAGCAAAAGATCTCGCTGCCATCCGGGCACCAAAAATTCAATGCGTAGTTGGTTATTATCTTTTGAAATTCTTACTCTTCGATTTTCCTCATTTTGAAAATTTAAATTTCCAACAACAGAATCCAGAAAAGGATCGTTTCGAGTTAATAAAGATAAAATCGAATCAAATGGATTTCCATTCGAAGCAAGTTCAAACTTATCATTAATTTTCATTTTAATTCCTTTGGTTAGAGGTTTAACAATCTTTTATTTGCAAAGTTTATACCAATCTTTAAATACTGTTTACCAATAGTTTACAAAATTTTACCAGATTATATTGAGACACTTAGTCCCATCCTTTAATCAAGGAAATGTAATAGAGTCAATGTGGCGCTTATTAAATAAGAAAGATAAGATCTGATTCACTTTTAAGAAACTTGAATCGAATCTCGATTTGTTTTATCCCTATAAGCCTTTTTCTCTTTCTTGCACGATATTTTGAATTGAAAAGTTCCAGAGTGATTGGTCCTGTGCAGCCGATCTACTTTCAAACCTTCAAAATTAGAACTAAGCGAAGAACTCCATTCTGGGTAATTTCCTAATCTTATCATCCTGCCTGTCATAAGGCCTGACTCCTTCCGGGAAGTCTGAAAACTCAGATCCTCCGGTAAACGTTCGAGTAGATGAGGACAAAAAAGTTCATCTTTTTAATAAGGATGAGATCGGGATTCTTGAGTAAATATAATTTTTTATTTATGGGATTTTAAGTTTTCTAACTTTTCGATTCCTTTGAGAGCTATTACTTTATCAATTTCTGGTTTTGCACCACTTACACCAATTGCTCCAACTACATATCCTTGGTAGTAGAGAGGAATTCCCCCTTGAACCCCTCGAATGACTTTTAAATTGCCTATATCCATAATCTCCAAATCATTTCCATTCCGTGCAGGTAATTCTTCTGTTGCAACCCCTTTAAAGCAGGAAGTTTGAGCTTTGAATTTGGCAAAGTCGTAAAGTCCTGGATCCATTTTTTCACTTTTAGAACTCGCCAGAATACGTCCATCAATGCCTAAGACCACAATCGCTACATCTACGCTTCTTCCGAGAGATTCCTCATGACATGCAACAAGAATTTTTAAGGCCGTTTTAGTGTCTAATCTGGGAATTTCTTCTAATTTTATTTGTGAATATGAAATTAACGGAAGAAATAGAACGAATAGAAAAAGAATTCTCATATTAACTTTAAGGTTCTGTATTTTTATAATTCGGTTTTATTGATTAAGCTAAGCCATAACTCAAATTTAAAAAATTCTTGCACTGAGTTAACTTCGGTGAAGTTTTTTTGATAGACTAATTTCCTGCAAATCCCAGTAATAAATGTAAGTTGATTTCAAAGCTTTAACTGATGGAATTTTCCTAACTCTAATCCAAGGCGTTGATTGTTGACGAACTCAAACGCCTTCTATACTAATATTACGCTTTGAATTGGGTCGGTAGCTCAATCGGTAGAGCAGTGGCCTTTTAAGCCATTGGTTCCGGGTTCGAGTCCCGGCCGGCCTACCACTTCATTGTTTTCATTTTAGTCTAACCTAGGCTAATATCCTTCATTCGCTTCAAATCTAATTTGCCGCTGGCGAGCATAGGGATTTCATCAACCAGCTTGATCTCTTTGGGTATCCATAAATTGGGAATCCCCACTTCGAGAAGCCTTTCTCTGAGTTCTTGATTTTGAATTTCATCCGTACTTAAGAGAATCAATTTTTCGCCTTTGGATTCATCCGGAAGTCCAACTACAGCACACTTCAAAGATTGGCTTTTTTCAGGAAAAAAAGCCTTGGTTATTTCCTCCTCTACCCTTGCATGCGGGACCATTTCCCCTCCAATTTTTGAAAACCTGGAAAGCCTACCCTCAATAAACAGGAAACCATCCGAGTCAATTCTAGCTAAATCCCCGGTGATGTACCACCCTAGATGGTCGAAAGCAGTCTCATTTGCTTCAGGGTTGTCAAGATAACCACTGAATAAATTCGGGCCATTAAGGCAGAGAATTCCAACTTCGCCGGCAGGCAACTCTTCAGAAGTTTCCGAGGAGATCGTTTTACAATTGATTTCTGGTAGCAATTTTCCGACTGATTTTTCTCTCGTTCCAAGCCCAGGGAGATTAAATGAAACAGCTGGTGATAATTCAGTCAGACCATATCCCTCCAGATAATCGCAAGGACAAACTGACTCCCATTCTTCCTTGAAACCCGGGGGAGACTTTTCCGCACCCGCAACTACGAATCGAAGACTCTGCAACTGTTCTTTTCTGGCCTTTCTTAGATATCCCCTCAAGAAAGTTGGCGTGCCTAAAAGAACTTCTACTTTCTCTTTTTCAATTACCTCCAGACTACTTTTCACATCAAGCGGTGAAGGTAGGCATACCATAACTAAATCAGTTAACATGGTATAAAGCATGGAGATGGTAAATCCAAAGGAATGAAAAAGCGGAAGATTGGCTAGTAAATGGGACTGCCTTGCAAACAATTGAACGCTTTGGATTTGCC
This sequence comes from Verrucomicrobiota bacterium, assembly GCA_036127675.1. Lineage (GTDB taxonomy): Bacteria > Verrucomicrobiota > Verrucomicrobiia > Opitutales > Seribacteraceae > Seribacter. Next base: position 54,202 of record JAYYRA010000003.1, on the reverse strand, counting down.
TGCAATTAGAAAGCAAATTGTCGTGACTTAAAACCACACCCTTTGGATTACCCGAGCTTCCGGAAGTAAAGAGCAAGGCGGCTTCCTCATTTGGATCGAACTGTATATCCAGTTCTCTGAAAATCACGGAAGGAGAACAAATCAGGCTGCGAAAATGAAGCCAAACTAGTCGCCACCTTTGTTTCCTTTTTTTACTCAACCAATTTCCGATATCAAAAAAGTCACTAGTCCATGGAAAGTCGGTGATCTTATTCTTCATTGCTTCTGCAGAAATCAGAGTGGAAACTTCCGCTTTATTCATTGAAAAACTTACATTTTCCCTCCCTATGGTGAAATTCAAATTGACAGGAATCTTACCGGCTAGGATCAAACCAATATTGACTAAAACTCCCCCCACACCCGGGGGAAGAACCACCCCTACCCTTTTTTCTGGAATCTGAGCTTTAAATTCTTCTGCCAATTCGAGAGCCAATACCAAAAGCGTTCCTCTTTTTAAACGAATGGGTTTGGGTAGTCCATAATCGATCAAACCCACACCGAAGAAGTTCTTTTTGAGAGAACGAATCAGTTGATAACCCAGATGTGTCTTCTTCTTATTCAATTCTTTATAACTACAGCTTTTTGTTTGCCGTTGCCAAGAAAAGAAGGACACCTACAATGTGCATATGTTTATGAGAATGGCTCATTTTATCGATTCTTATTCTGCAGGCTCAATACCCCGAATTTCGTAGCCCGAACCTCGAATCTCAAATTATCGAGGATCGGGCTTAATTTACAACGAATAGCCAAATTTTAAACGCCACACTAATCTCATTTCAAATCATTATCTCTGGTTCAATTCCCTTCTTAACCATGAAAGAAAATCAAATTTTAATCTATGACACCACACTTCGTGACGGATCTCAAGCAGAAGGCGTCTCTTTTACTGTAGCCGCAAAATTACGAGTTGCGGAAAAACTCGACCAATTTGGTATCGATTACATCGAGGGCGGTTGGCCAGGGAGCAATCCAAGAGACATGGCGTTTTTCGAACAGGTTCCGAGCCTGAACTTGCAACATTCTAAAATCGCTGCCTTTGGTTCTACTCGCCGGGCGAAGGTATCGGTGGAAGAAGACGCTCAAGTAAAATTATTACTAGAAGCAAATACTCCAGTTGTCACAATTTTCGGCAAAACCTGGTTACTCCATGTCACGGATGTTTTACGAACCACTCCGGAAGAGAATTTGAAGATGATCGAAGATACGGTTCGATACTTAAAAGAACAGGGCAAGGAAGTAGTCTATGATGCTGAACACTTCTTCGACGGTTACCTAGACAACTCGGATTACGCGATTTCCACTCTTGAGGCAGCTCATAATGGCGGTGCTGATTTTCTAACTTTATGTGAAACCAATGGCGGAAAACTGGTCACGCCATTTAAAGAAATAACCTCCGTTGTAGTAGAGGCTTTCCCCGAGTCTTCTATTGGAGTTCATTGTCATAATGATGCAGGAGTAGGAGTTGCAGTCAGCTTAGCTGGCGTGGAAGCTGGTGCAGTTATGGTTCAGGGCACCATGAATGGTTATGGCGAAAGAAATGGGAATGCCAACCTCACCACAATCATCCCCAATCTAGAGATCAAGATGGAGAAATCCACCCATTGCAAAACGCACCTGACTAAACTGCGGGACCTCTCCCTTTTTGTGGATGATGCCACCAATCTTCGGGCAGATATTCGGGCACCCTATGTTGGGGCTGCTTCCTTCGCCCACAAAGGCGGAGTTCATGCTGATGCAGCTTCTAAATCTACCCGAAGTTATGAGCATATTGACCCCGCCATCGTGGGAAACCGTACCCGAGTTCTAGTTTCCGACATGTCTGGAAGAAGTAGCATCATGATGAAGGCAAAAGAAATGGGCATGGAAGTCGATGGTCGTTCACCGGAAATGAAATCATTTCTCGAAGAATTGAAACAACTGGAATTCAAGGGTTATGAGTATGAGTCAGCTGACGCATCTTTCGATCTTCTACTCCGAAGATTTCTTCGTGGAGAAAATTTCGTCTTTGAAGTTCTCCGTTACCATGTAGGTGTTGGGAGTGGGTCAGAAGCCAAGACAAGTTCGTCCGAAGCAACCGTTAAATTAAAGATAGATAACGAAATTCGTCATACCGTTGCAGAAGGAAATGGTCCGGTTTCCGCTCTTGATCATGCTTTGGTCCAGGCACTGGAAAAAGATTTTCCTAAAGTTAAGGATATCCGCTTGCTCGACTTTAAAGTTCGAATTCTGGAAAGTAATTTGGGAACGGATGCAATAACCAGAGTTCACATCGAATCAACCGATGGAGAGAGAACATGGGGAACGGTTGGCGTTAGTGATAATGTAATCACCGCAAGTTGGGAAGCATTGGTAGACTCCGTATCCTATAAAATCCTATTGGATTCCGAGTAATTTAACTCTGGGACCCACAGGACTCCAAATCCTTGGCGAAGTAGAAAGGTAAATTACTTCAGTTGGAATCCCCAGCATAGCAGCTAAATGACTGGGACCTGAATCATTTCCAAGATAGGCTCCAGCCTGATTTGCCATTCGATCTTTGAAGTCTGACAACGAAAGGTCGATTAAAAGTTCGACTTTTTTCTCCCTAACGAGTGAAGCATTTCGAAATTTCTCTCTTAATTCCTCGTCACACTCTCCAAAAGAGAGTGTTACTTGATTTTCAGAATTTTTCCGAATCCACTGATGTGCCCGTTCTTCAAAATAAGTAATTGAAGCATTTTTTGACAAACTTCCACTACCCGGATGGATCCAAAGATTTTTGCTTCTCTTTTTCCATTGGTCACCCAACCAAGCTATCCGAAGTAGATCATCTGTGAAATCCCAACCCAGGTCCTCAAAAAATCTCTGTACGACATGAGGCCCATTTCTAGGTCTGGGAACCAAAATCGATAACTTTGACAAACCCGTATTTTTGAGGTCTTGAATCCATTCAGAATCATTCCAAAAGCTAATCACATCATTTCCAGAGCAAAGTTTGAAAGCTTGAATGATTTCACCATCGAGATCGTGGAATTCAAGATTGTCCAATTCATGATTCAAAAGAATCGAACGATATGATGGACGTGTAAAAAGATGGACGGATTCATATCGATTACAGGCTTCGAACAAAACTGGTATGGTAAGGAGAAAGTCCCCAAGTCCCCCTCCTCTGAGAAAAACTAATGAATTTGCTGTGGGATTCATTAGGACTTTTTCTTTTCACCTAAGCACGAACCATTGAGCCACTTTCAGGAAGTACTTTTAATAAAGGACCGAATTTCGGAAGGAGCAACTCCAAGTTGATACTTGGAAGGCTCAATTGAAAGTAAAGCTTCCAATACATCTGCTCTCGGAATTTGCATTCCAGAGCACTCATAGACCGAAGGAAACTTTGCCGGATGTGCAGTAGCGAGAACCATGCTGGGTCGTTCCGGATTTAAATCCTTGAAACCACATGCGGTGTGGGGATCAACTAGGTAATCGTAATCTTTTGAGATCTTTTGAATTAATTCAGGAATTTCCGAATCCTCCGAACTACAGCTTGAAAAACCAGAAACTTCGAAGTTTTCAAAGCAATATCTTTCATTTTCACGAAAGGCAGACATAACCTCTCTTACCTTTAAAGTATCTTTATTCAAAATAAAGTAGAGTAACCTTTCAAAATTTGATGCAATTTGGATATCCATTGAAGGGGCCAAGCTTGGTCGCACTTCAGACAAAGCATATTCTCCAGAATTGAAAAGTCGGTGCAAAACATCGTTTTGATTGGTCGCCACTCGGAACTCAGGAAATTCGACTCCCATTTTTGTAAGTAACCAACCCGCAAAGACATTACCGAAGTTCCCTGTTGGAACCACGAATGTAGTCGACTTTCTAAGCTCAGAGCTTAAGCGTAACCAGGCAAATAAATAGTATACACTTTGAGCAAGAATACGGGCAAGATTGATGGAATTAACCGCAGAAAGACCCACTTCTTCCCGAAAGGATAAGTCAGAAAAGATTTCCTTTACGGTTTTTTGAGCGTCATCGAAAGTTCCCTCAATGGCAATTGGGTAGACATTGCTTGCTCCCGTGCAAGTCATTTGTCGCTCTTGCAGAGGAGAAACCTTTCCATTTGGATACAGAATAAATACTTTCACGCCCTTTTTCCCAACCAATCCTGAAATAGCAGCAGCACCCGTATCGCCCGAAGTCGCTCCGAGAATAGTTAATGGCTTCCCATCTCTTTCAATTTGAGCTTCATAAAAATTTCCAAGTAATTGGAGAGCAAAATCTTTGAATGCCAGGGTCGGACCGTGAAAAAGCTCTAACACTTTCCATTGATCAGAAAGGGTGACGATTGGAGCAACTTCGGGATGAGTAAAAGTTGAATATGCTTTCCTAACGCAATCTCGCAGAATATTGGAATCCATATCGGTTGCAAAGAGCTTAAAGAATTCAAAACATAAATCCTCATAGGACAAGTTTTCCCACTTGCACAAGTAGGGAGACAAATCAGGAAAGGTTTGAGGTAGATATAATCCACCATCTGGGGCTAAACCCTCGGCTACTGCTTGGGTAAACCCTACGGAATCAGATAAGCCTCTAGTGCTACTGAATTCCATCTTGAAAGTTTAAGGATGATGAACCGTTAACTATTTTCCCAGGCCGAATGCAACATGAGCGACTCTGGTTGCTTCATCCCCATGCTCAGGGCTCACAGCGACCGAAATCTTAATCTCAGAAGTGCTGATCATCAGCATGTTGATTCCTGCATTAGCCAAAGCTTCAAAGAATGCCGAAGCAACTCCGGAATGGGAACGCATCCCGACACCAACAACGGAAACTTTTGCAATATTGGTACTTTTACCCAATTTGCCACCAGAGCCGTCTGAAAGATGCTCCTTCAATGCTTTTTCTGCCCGAAAAGCGTCTTCGGATGGAACCGTAAAGGTAAGGTTGGCCTTACCGTTTCGAGCCACATTTTGAACGATCATATCGACTACGACACCAGCATCAGCCATAACCTTAAAAACTGCTGCGGCAGCACCAGGACGGTCAGGGAGTTCGGTAATACTTACACGAACCTGATTTTTATCAATAGCAACGCCACTGACTAAGGTATCTTCGAGGGATTTTACTTTTTTCTTCACACTAGTTCCGGATTTGGTTGAAAATGTAGAACGGACTTCAAAAGGGATATTATGTTTCTGGGCAAATTCTACGGCACGAGTCTGCATCACTTTGGACCCGCTACTAGCTAGTTCCAGCATTTCCTCGTAATTAATCGCTTGGATCTTTTTGGCGTTGGGTACGATTCTTGGATCTGCCGTAAAAACCCCTTCAACATCAGTGAAAATCTCACAACCTTTAGCACGAAGAGCACCGGCCAAGGCAATGGCACTTAGATCAGATCCTCCCCTACCAAATGTGGTAAGATCACCCTGGTCGTTAACCCCTTGAAATCCGGCTACAACCACCACTTTTCCAGCCCGCAATTGCTTTCTAATATCTCCGCCTGATACTTCCCGAATGCGGGATTTTGCATGCAATCCCTCGGTAATGATTCCTGCTTGCCATCCAGTCCGTGAGACTGCAGGAACCCCAAGTGCTCCCAAAGCCATGCACATAAGTGCTATAGTTTCCTGCTCTCCGCAGGTCATCAGTACATCCAGTTCTCTATCGGAGGGATTTTTCTCAATTGCCTTTGCCCTCTCTATAAGGGTATTGGTGACCCCCGCCCTCGCAGAAACCACCACAACAACTGCATCACCTTCCGCCCAAGCTTTTTTTACCCTACGGGCAACTTTTTTGATTTGAGTCACATCAGCTACGGAAGTACCGCCAAACTTCTTTACGATAATTTTCATTCTTCGCTGGTACTTGGGTCAAACATACGGAACAAAACAGGGGTCTCCTTTACTCCAGGAAGTTTTTCCAAAGATTCAATTGCTTGACCAATAGAATATTCATTTGTCTCGTGAGTTGTAAGGATCAAAGAGGCTGGTGAATCATTTCCCTGTGGAGTCTGAGAAACCGTAGCTAGGCTAATTTCGTGATCCGCAAGAGACTCCGCGACTTTTGCAAGCTGTCCTGGTCGATCATCAACCGTTAGTCGTAGATAATATGCACCGGTTATCTCTACTGCCGGTGACGGCTGACACTCATCGGGGGAAACATGTAAAAGCTTGGTTGAAGAACTGATTCCCTTGATTCCCTTAACCACATCAACCAAGTCACTTATTACTGAGCCAGCTGTTGGATCTTGCCCGGCTCCTCTCCCGGTTAACACCACCGTTCCAACAACCGAACCAGTCAAACTAATTCCATTGAACACCCCATCGGTTCGGGCAATGATCTCAGCCATCGGGACAAGAGCAGGATAAACCCCAACCGACACATGATTCTTTTCGAAATTTCTGCGGATAACTCCAATCAGCTTGATCTTGCATCCCAATCTGTGAGCAGCATCTAGGTCGGCATTGGAAATCTTACTGATTCCCTCAACAGTAATGTTCTTAAGATCCACCCAAATACCGTGAGCTAAATAAGCTAGAATAACCGCTTTATGAGCTGCATCTATGCCATCTAGGTCCAATGACTCATCAGCTTCCACATAACCCAACTCCCGGGCATCCTTCAGTACTTCCTCAAAGCTCGCACCTTCAGTTTCCATCCGGGTAAGAATGTAATTTGAAGTACCATTTAGAATTCCATAAATCAGAGGAAACTCATTAGCTACCAAACTTTCTCGAAGAACTTTAATGATCGGTATTCCGCCGGCAACACTTGCTTCAAACGCATAATGCACTCCTGCATTCTCCGCAGCTTGAAACAACTCATCGCCATGCTCGCAAATCAAAGCTTTATTTGCGGTAACCACTGATTTTCCATTTTTGAAAGCCTGAAGAGTAAGCTTCCTTGCTTCTTCAACACCTCCGATCAATTCACAAATCAAATCAATTTCTGGATCGTCAACGATGGAAAAGGAATCGGTAGTGAGAGCTTTCTCAGGAATTGAAACCTTCCGGTTCTTATCAAGGTTTCTCACCGATGCTCGGGTTGCAATTAATCGAACTCCAAGGATCTTTTCCCAAAAGCTCGAATTTTCATGTAAGTGCTTCCAAGTTCCCTGACCGACCGTTCCGAATCCTAAGATTCCCACTTTGATGGTTGGTATTTCATTCATAACATGGTGATAAGTTAATTTTAGGATTTCGATTTTTTCTCAAATCGATTTTCAGTTCCTGCTTTTAAGCGAGCTAAGTTTTCTCTGTGCCTCCATACAATCCAGCCCATCACCAAAAAAGCTAAAAAGATTTTCCCCATTTGACCGGATGAAGACTCGCTAAACCAAAAACTTACTATACAGCATACTGGCAGACTCACTCCAAAACCAATAGAGGCAACTGCTACATAACGGGTGCTGAAAAAGATTACCACCCAGCAGACCAAGCCGATAATCAGGCATTCCGGCATAACTCCAAGTAATCCTCCCATTGCGGTGGCAACACCCTTCCCCCCCCTGAATTTTGCGAAAAGAGGAAATGTGTGACCTAAAACTGCAGCGGGTAAACCCCATAAGCTCAAAGTCAAATCACCGGAAAAGGAAAAGATCGGTAATAAAAACCAAATGGTTGCGACCAAACCTTTAAGGAAATCAAGAAAGAAAACCAAATAGCCAGCTGGTTTTCCAATTTCTCGTAAAATATTAGTTGCTCCTGGGTTTCCGCTGCCAACTTTGTAGATATCAATCCCGTATTTTCTCGCAACCAGTACACCAAAAGGAATGGAGCCCAGCAGATAACCAATCAAAGTTACAGCTATTGCTTCAACGGGCATGACAAAAAAGTTTGAAATTCGGTCGTTGGCAATCCTATCCTTGTCGAGAGACTCGTGCTTCTCGAATATCCGGATCGTCCACCAAAGTTTGAAGTGCGGATGCCGGTGGATCTTCATCTAATTCACAAATGGTCAATGCCCACTCTCCATCCTGTGCCCGACTAAGGGACATGTTTGCAATATTTACCGAACAATTACCAAGGATGGTTCCCAGTTTGCCAACGATACCAGGCTTATCAATATTTCGAACAATCAGTAACTTATCAACGGGTCTTACCTCGATGGCTTGTCCGTCAACTTCGACAATTCTTGGGTCGTTGCCCTTTCCTAACAAGGTTCCTCGGACACTCTGCTCGGCACTGTCTTTCGAGATTGTCTTTACCTCTATTAGCTCGTTGTAGTCAATGGATGCGGAAGATTTGGTACTTTCTAGCTGTATCCCAAGATCTTTAATTTTATAGGGTGCATTGACATCGTTGATTCCATCATCACCGGCAATACCGGACAACCATCCTTTTTGCACAGCTCTCGTTAGTGGAACGCAATCAAAGTCGACTATCCCCCCGAAATAGGTGATATGAATACTTTCGACCGAGCCTTTAGCGGCTTGTCTGGCAAAGGACCCCAGCCTTTCACAAAGGTCCAGATATGGACGAAGGGACTCCAAATCCTTAGGATCGATTGAAGGCATGTTTATCGCATTGCGAATCCGACCACCCTTCAAGACTTCTGCAACTGCTTCTGCGATTTCAACCCCTACGCTTTCTTGGGCTTCTGCGGTGGAAGCACCAAGATGAGGGGTCAAATTCAAATTTTCCAAAGAACGAAACTCATGATCTTCAGGAAGTGGCTCTTGTTCGTAAACATCCAAACCAGCAGCGGCAACCTTTCCACTTTTCAGTGCATCAACCAAAGCACTTTCCTTGATGATTCCTCCACGGGCACAGTTGAAAACTCGAACTCCATCCTTCATTTTGGCGAATGCTTCTTCATCAACCATATCCTTTGTCTCTTCGGTCAATGGCATATGTACCGTCAAGTAATCAGCCTGCCCGAAAGCCTCTTCCAATTCAACCTTCACCAAGTCCAGTTCTGTTGCCCTGTCTTCAGTGAGATAAGGGTCATAGGCAATAACTTTCATTTCGAAAGCAAGTGCCCGTTTGGCAACCTCCACACCGATTCGGCCAAGCCCCAAAACTGCAAGGGTTTTACCCCTCAGTTCCGCACCTTTTAAAAGTTTTCGCTCCCATTTCCCCTCTTTCATCCCGGATGCCCCACGAACAATTGGACGAGTACCGCAAAGCATATGCGTAAATGTTAATTCAGCGGTTGCAATCGTATTTCCCCCGGGGGTATTCATTACAATCACACCCTTCTCGGTCGCAGTTTGGACATCAATGTTATCAACTCCAACACCCGCTCTTCCTACTACCTTTAGCTGAGTAGCAGCCTCCAATACATCTTTTGACACTTTCGTATCGCTTCGGACGATGATGGCAGAAACCTCGCTTGCCAGTTTTAAGACTTGCTCTGGTGATGACCCGTAAGCTTCGATAACTTCAAAGTCATCCTGCTTTTGCAAAAGTTCAACTCCAAGGGGTGAAATACGATCCGCAACTAAAATCTTCATGTTTGAATGGGGAAGGTATAATAGGATGGCTAAATTTAATTAAATGGCAACGAGGAAAGCCAACTTCAAAATTAGCTTCACCATCGAGGAGAGTCTTGGCATATTGAGCTTTCCATTATGTTCGAATCTCTAACTGAAAAACTAAGTAAAACTCTACGCAACCTTCGAGGTGTAGGAAAACTCAACGAGGAAAATATTAGTGACGCCTTAAGCGAGGTCAGAAAAGCCCTTCTGTCCGCTGATGTTCACTTCAAAACCGCAAGAGAATTTGTCGATGAAGTCAAGCAGGCATGCCTCGGACAGGAAGTTTTAAAAAGTGTCTCTCCCGGGCAACAAGTTGTAAAGATCATCAATGACGAGCTGGTCAAATTACTCGGCGAAGGAACAACTCAACTGAGACAAGATCGACCACTTAGGGTACTGATGGTTGGTTTACATGGAGCTGGAAAAACCACCACTTCTGCAAAACTCGCAAAACGAATGGCAAAAGATGGAAGGAATCCCATGCTTGTTGCCTGCGATGTATACCGCCCAGCTGCGATCGATCAACTGGAATTCCTAGCAAATCAAGAAAACTTTCCCCGCTATTTAAATCGAGAAAGTAAGGATGTACCATCCATAGCAAGGGCTGGTTGGGAAGAATCCAAAAGCAATGGCTCCGATGTAATTATTTTTGATACCGCTGGTAGATTGCAGATCGATGATGAATTAGTTGGTGAGTTGGAGGCACTTAAAAAGGAAATTGATCCCCACGAGATTCTCCTCGTTGCTGATGCTGCACTTGGTCAGGAAGCGGTAAATGTCGCCAAAACTTTTCATGAAAGGCTTCAGTTAACTGGTATCATACTTACCAAGGTAGATGGAGACGCTAGAGGTGGAGCAGCACTTTCAATGAAGAAAGTCACCGGAGCACCAATAAAATTCATGGGAGTAGGTGAGAAAATTGATGCTTTGGAAGTATTTCACCCAGATCGTTTGGCGTCTAGAATTCTTGGTATGGGTGATGTTGTCTCCTTGGTCGAAAAAGCCCAGGAGAATATGGACGAAGAGGAATCAAAGCGAATGGCTGAAAAGATGCTAAAGGCTGAATTCGATTTCGAAGATTTCTTAAATCAAATGAAGCAGATGAAGAAAATGGGATCTATGGGCTCGATTGCAAAAATGCTGCCAGGAATGAATAATTTAAACATTGGAGATAAAGAAGATGCAGCCATGGCGAAAAACGAAGCAATCATTCTCTCCATGACTAAGGAAGAGCGGAAACTACCTCGTATCCTTGCCGGATCCAGAAGAAAAAGAATAGCGGACGGATCCGGCGTTCAAATCAAAGATGTCAATCAACTGATCAAGCAATTTACCCAAATGCAAAAAATGATGAAGAAAATGAGAGGTGGTAAAATGCAAAAATTAATGAATGCATTTGGTGGCTCCGGTGGAGGAATGCCGGACATGAGCGGGATGGACCCAAAAGAACTGGCCAAATTGGCCAAACAATTCAAGTAATCCAAAAAAAAGGCTTTTTCCTTTACTAGGAAAAAGCCTTTGTAAAAAATAAAGTTTAATTTAGGCCAAATCGAAACGATCAGCGTTCATAACCTTGTGCCACGCGGCAACGAAATCGGTAACGAATTTCTGATGCGAATCGGAGCAGGCATAAACTTCGGCATAGGCTCGTAAGCGAGAGTTTGAACCAAAAACCAAATCCGCACGTGTTGCAGTCCATTTTAGTTCACCACTGCTCCGATCATGACCCTCAAATTCCTCAGCCTCTTGATCGACTGGTGTCCATTTGGTGCTCATGTCAAGTAAGTTGACAAAGAAATCATTAGATAAAGTCTCAGGTTGATCCGTAAGCACACCGTGATTTGTCTGCCCATAATTTGCCCCTAGAACCCTAAGTCCACCGGTAAGAGCAGTCATCTCAGACCCGGTCAAACCAATCATATGAGCACGGTCCAAAAACAACGCTTCCGTTGCAACGCTGTAACGCTTCTTGAGGTAATTACGGAACCCGTCCGCAACCGGTTCCATTACATTGAATGAATCAACATCCGTTTGCTCTTGAGTCGCATCCATACGGCCAGGTGTAAAGGGTATCGAAATTTCCAAGCCTGCTTTCTTCGCAGCAGTTTCAATACCTACACCTCCACCGAGCACAATTAAGTCAGCTATGGAGATCTTTTTCTCACTTTCGTGAAATTCGCATTGTATTGCCTCTAACCTTTCCAATACACGAGCGAGTTGTATCGGCTGATTGACTTCCCAATCCTTTTGAGGAGCAAGCCGAATCCGTGCACCATTTGCACCACCCCGCATGTCCGTGCCTCGAAATGTGGAAGCAGAAGCCCATGCTGTGGAAACCAATTCTGAAACTGAAAGCCCTGACGCTAAGATTTTAGACTTTAATATTTCAATATCAGAATCAGAAACAATTTCATGATCGCATGCAGGAATTGGATCCTGCCAAATTAACTCTTCGGAAGGAACATCAGGTCCAAGGTACCTAGATTTGGGACCCATGTCACGATGAGTTAGTTTGTACCAAGCTCGAGCAAATGCATCAGCAAAATATTCAGGATCAGCGAGAAACTTCCTGGAAATTTTTTCGTAAGAGGGATCTGCTCTAAGTGCAATGTCTGATGTGAGCATTTTAGGTTTGTGCATTTTCGAGGGGTCATGGGCATCCGGAATAATTTCTGGAGCATCCTTGGCGATCCACTGCTTTGCACCGGCTGGACTGGTGGTTAGTTCCCAGTCATAAGCAAACAAATTTTCCAAGTAATTTACTCCCCACTTAGTTGGAGTCTTAGACCAAGTTACTTCGAGACCAGAGGTAATGGCATCAGGTCCGGAGCCAGATTTGTAACTACTAGTCCAACCAAAACCCTGCTCCTCGAGAGGAGCACCTTCAGGTTCTGGTCCAACATGCTCAGCACTTCCTGCACCATGTGTCTTTCCGAAAGCATGACCTCCCGCAATTAAGGCAACCGTTTCTTCATCATTCATCGCCATACGACCGAAAGTTTCACGAATGTCTTGTGCAGATGCTTTTGCGTCGGGTACTCCGTTAGGTCCTTCAGGATTAACATAAATCAAACCCATCTGCACGGCAGCCAATGGGTTTTCTAGATCACGTTCACCGGAATATCGATTATCCGCCAACCAAGAGTCCTCTACACCCCAGTAAATATCGTCTTCGGTTTCCCAAATATCAGGACGACCGCCACCAAAACCAAAAGTTTTGAATCCCATCGATTCAAGTGCAACATTACCGGTGAGTATAAAAAGATCTGCCCAAGAAATTTGCTTTCCATATTTTTGTTTGATTGGCCATAGTAAGCGTCTGGATTTATCCAAGTTACCGTTATCTGGCCAACTATTTAGTGGTGCAAAACGCTGAGCTCCAGTGCCTCCTCCTCCCCGACCATCTGCGGTACGGTAGGTTCCTGCTGCATGCCATGCCATTCTTACGAAAAAAGGTCCGTAATGACCAAAATCAGCGGGCCACCACTCTTGAGAATCGGTCATCAAATCATGAAGATCTTTTTTTAGAGAATCATAATCCAATTTTTCAAATTCGGCAGCATAATCAAAATCAACCTCCATGGGGTTGGAACGGGCGTCATGTTGGTGAAGGATATCAACTTTAAGCTGATTGGGCCACCAATCCTGTACTGAAGTACCCTGACCAGCAGCTTGATGGATCGGGCACTGTTCAGTTGTAGTAACCGGTGCTTCTTGAGTATTGTGGTTGAAAGGGCAACCTCCGTTTGAGCTTTGATTTTCCATAGGTAGTTTTTAAGAGTAATATAATTCAAATGAGAAGTTTGTAGTTTCTCAAATCCAAACAAGGTTTTAGTTAATGAGTTTTCTCAGCACCATTTCAAGCAAAAGAGTGAAAATTGCTTTTTATGGTCTTAGGATTGTGAACAAACTATCCAATTTTTGATGATCCTTTTGTCCGGGTTCCAATTCAATAGCACTGTTAAAATCCATGATTTCGGGTCGTAAAATATTGTAAGCTTCCTTCGCATTATCCAGTCCAAGACCACCCGCCAAAATCCATTTTTTTGCTGGGTATTTTTTTTGGCAATTGGAAAACTCTTGCCAATCAGATTCATTTCCTGTCCCTCCAAAGCTGTCCTCACTAAAGGCATCCAGAAGAAAGTGATCGGCAAATTCAATTAGATGATCAGGAAACTCCGAACCAGTCGGCATACGTGGTGCAAGCCAAAGATTTTCTTTTCCAACTTGTTGCCCCCAAGATTCAATTCGAGATTCATTAAGATCATATGAGAAATGAAGCTGATAATAATCAAATCCCATCTGATGATAGTCATCCAGTTTTTCTGGATCTGGATTTACATCGACTAATATCTTTTTAAAGTCATATCCTTTTAATCGATCCAATATTTCAGAAACTCTTTGAGAATCGATGAATCGTGGAGATTTGGGGTACTGAATGAAACCTAGATAATCAACTCCTAAAGCAATCGATTTTTCAGCGTCGCTAAAGTTAGTGATTCCACAGATCTTAATTTCCGGAAATTGCTTCATTTTTCGGATTTTTGAATTGAGAGATTAAAGCGGCGATCATTTGATCCATGCTTGGAGTCTCTGCCTCAAGGGAAACAATTAAATCATTTTCTTTGAGAGTGCGGCTCGTCTCCGGCCCGAAACTGCAAAGGATTGGTTTTTTAGCACCTTCCTCCAAGATTAAATCATCCTCTTGTTCGACATAGGAAAGGGCAGTAGAGGAACTGGTAAAAAGGACCGCATCCGCTCCGTATTTCTTGAAATCAGCCAAATCTTCCGCTTCGGTCACATCACTAAAATCAGTTTCGTACAAAGGCAACGAATCAACGATCGCATGACCCACCGTTTCTAACATATTGACCAGCACTTCCCGATTTCTATTTCCGGTGATCACAAGAACATTTGCACTATCCAGAGAATCGGTCGCAACTAATTCTTGGGCTAGGTTTTCCGCAGTAGAAATCTTGGGTGTTAATTCTACTTCCAAGTTATATGAACGAAAAATTTCTGCGGTCGCGTCTCCAACGCAAGCGATTCGCATTGGTCCAAAACTACGGATGTCTCCATAGGCTAAAAAAAACAAACGCATGAATTCACGAGCACCATTGGCACTGGTAAATACAACCCAATCGTAGGTGGCAATTGAACTAAAGACTTCAGTGACTAATTTTCGGTCCTGCGTCGGAATAATCCGTATCAAAGGAAGTTCCAAAACTTGAGCTCCGAGCTCTTCCAGTTTCGATTTCATCTGACTGTTCTGGGAAGCAGAACGGGTTATCGCAATTCTCCGGGAATACAATGGGCGGTCCTCAAACCAGCTATTTCGAAAAGACAGACCGACCGCATTTCCGACGAAAATGATCGCCGGTGCCTTCAGTTCCGCCTTTTTGCATTCAGCAAGCAATTCGCCAAGCTTACATCTCAAATGCCTTTGCGTAGGCAAGGTTCCGTTACTTACGACTGCAGCGGGTTTGTCTTTGGATAAACCACCCTTCAAAAGTGCCTCCACGATTTCCTCCATCTTGCTTATTCCCATGTAGATGCACAGAGTTCCTCCCACCTCGGCAAATTTTGCAAAATCCACCCGCAAGGATTCTTTTGTCACATCTTCATGACCGGTAAGAAAAGATATGGAAGAGCCGTAGTCACGATGCGAAAGTGGTATTCCTGCATATTCCGCACAAGCTAAGGCTGCCGTAACCCCAGGAACGATTTCATAATCAATTTCCGCATCATCCAAAACGGACATTTCTTCCGCACATCTACCAAATACGAATGGGTCACCTCCTTTAAGCCGTACAACCATTTTACCTTGTTTGGCTTTCGAAACTAGAATTTTCCCAATTTCTTCCTGAGGAACCGTATGGCGCCCAGGGCTTTTTCCAACATCAATCTGCTCACAATCAGGAAGGGCCCATTTCCGCAATTCTGGATTTGCCAAATGATCGTATACTAAGACATCACACTGAAAAATTGTTTCTCGAGCACGCAAAGTAGAAAGACCAGGGTCACCCGGTCCTGCTCCAACTAAGTAAACCTTTCCTTTCATTCCCGAGTTTTTGTAACTAGATTGTCAATAATGTGATCTTTCAAAGAGTCGTCAAATTTCTGACATAAAATTCCAGTTTTTTCGTGGAAGAAATAAAGCAGATTCTCTGAAAGATGAACCCCTAGTGCGGTTTGACATCCTCCACCCATTCTTTTCAAGACCTCTCTTTCCAGCCGAACCGCACGTTCTGTATCCGGACATCCCAAAACAGAATATTTTTCAGCATCAGAAATTTTCGATTGGATTGCAATTGCTCCCTGCCCTGGAGCTGGCACCATCTGATCAAATTCCATTACTTCAAAATTCAGCCCGGGATACTGGCTGATTTCCAACCGATTCAGACCGGCTGCCGCAAGAACCGTTCCATCCGCCTCCTCCAACTCGGCGATTTTTCTAAGTCTTGTTTCAACATTACCCCTTAATTCCAACCACTCAATATTAGGAAAACGGCCTTGTAGCTGCCGAATTCTTCTCGGACTTCCAGATGCAATCCTTTCAATGTCTCCATCAATCTTAGAAGTGATCAAAACATCCCTCGGATCCTCTCTCTTCAAAAAAGATGAAATCTTCAGACCAGCCGGATCTTCCGTGGGCATGTCCTTAGCACTATGAACGGCAATATCGGCACGACCATCTAGAATGGCTTTCTCGAGCTCTTTTGTAAAAAGACCTTTCCCTCCGCGTTCCTGCAAAGACCAATCCGCTTGCCGGTCTCCAGTGGTAGACATAGCGATCACTTCGACTTGGATATTTAAGCGACTGCGTACCAAATCAGCAACAATCTCAGCCTGCTTCATAGCCAAGGGACTTTTCCTTGTAGCTAACCTACAGTTGGGCTCTGCACTCATTTGGGTGCTCCAATCAGGAAGACTGGGCGGGAAGAGATCTGTTTCCTCACGCCAGAGAAATTTGCAAAGAAATCAAGAATAGGAAGCTTGTGCTCCTTTGATATTTTTCTTGGGAATCCATGGCATCAGGCTGCGTAGTCGCTGACCGGTAATTTCGATCGGATGCTTTTCTCCGTCCTCCAGTAATTGATTGTATTTAGGAAGGCCAGCTTGGTACTCCTTAACCCATTCTCTAGCAAATTTTCCAGTTTGGATTTCTTTGAGGATAGATTTCATTGATTTTTTGACATTAGCATTCACAACTCTCGGCCCCCGGGTAACATCACCATATTTAGCAGTTTCCGAAACCGAAAAGCGCATGCCGGCAACTCCGGATTCAATCATCAAATCTACAATGAGTTTGAGTTCATGCAAACATTCGAAATAGGCCATTTCAGGAGCATATCCCGCCTCAACGAGGGTTTCAAAACCCGCTTGTACCAAGGCAGATGCACCACCGCACAACACAGCTTGCTCACCGAAAAGATCCGTTTCCGTCTCTTCTTTGAAACTGGTCTGAAGAATGCCGGCATTAGCGGCTCCAATTCCAGCAGCCCATGCAAGGGCAATAGTCTTAGAATCTTTGGAAGAACCTTTGAGCACTGCGATCAACGCTGGGACTCCCTTTCCTTCCTTGTATTGAGAACGAACAATGTGCCCAGGACCCTTGGGAGCAACCATAATTACGCTCACTCCACGAGGAGGGGTTATTAGATTAAAGTGGATCGCAAAACCATGAGTGAACAGTAAGGTCTTTCCCTTCGAAAGATTTGGTTTAATTTCTTTTTCATACACCTCGGCTTGCTTCATATCAGGCACGCCAAGCATGATTACATCAGCTTTTTGCACGGCCTCAGCAACTTCAAAAACTTCAAATCCATGCCGTTTGGCAACCCTGATCGATTTGCTTCCCTTATAAAGACCGATGATAACCTTGCATCCACTGTCTTTTAGGTTCAGAGCGTGAGCGTGTCCCTGAGATCCATAGCCGATAACGGCAAGCGTTTTCTTTTTAATGGGCCCGATCTTGGCCTCTTTCTTGGTGTATACTTTAGCAGGCATAGCCAGTTTGATATTTTAGGTTAGTATTTTTATATTTAGAGGTAAGGAGTGGAGTTAGATAATCAATCCTCATACTGGGTTCCACGTCTCAATGAAACGGTCCCAGTACGAGCCAATTCCGTAACGCCGAAAGAATCCAATAGACTTAGAAATGCTCTAATTTTGTTTTCGTTTCCGGTGACTTCAATAATTAAGGTTTTTTTGGCCACATCAATTATTTTACCTCTAAATACATCGCAGATTTGGGTGATTTCCCCACGGGTATTTGAGTTCGCCTCCACTTTGACAAGAACCAATTCGCGACCAACCCCTTCGTCACCAACGAAATTTTCTACCTGTATTACATCGATCAATTTGTCCAATTGTTTGATACATTGATCAAGTGCCTTTTCATCCCCATTTAAGGTAACGGTTATGCGGGATCTGCCATCTTCATGGGTCGGACCGACATTTAGCGTATCGATATTGAACCCCCGACCACTGAATAGTCCGGCAATTCGTGCCAACACACCAAACTTGTTTTCGACGAGGACGGATATAACGTGACGCATTTGCAAATTTTGGGATAAAGGTGGTGGACGGCACAGGACTCGAACCTGTGACCTACTGGGTGTAAACCAGTCGCTCTAACCAACTGAGCTAGCCGTCCGTGAAAGTGATATGAAACGATTTACAATAATGGGCATCGCCTAAGTGGCAAGCGTGAATCATTCCACTATTGGACGCACTTGTACTCGGATTTTTTTTGGCCCTAATTTCGGTATCGGGGGCGTATCTTTTTTAGCCGGAGCAATCGATGAGGAAGGAATCTGAGGGGATACGGTTCGAGTTGGAGCCTTTACCGGATTGGACTGAACCGATGATTTCGCTCTTGGACCGATTCGATATTCTGTGGATAATTTAGGTAAAGTTCCTGAACCGGGAGATGGCAGTCTATTAGGGGGAACTTCGCTAAGATCGGAACCTGCTCTTTGGACTGGAAATCCAGGTTCTGCTGATCTGCCCTTCCTGAATTGAAAACGATTTACATCCCTGAGCGAAAGATTGTTTACTTTTTCCATCCATTCGTCCATTCGCTGGTTAAGTTTCGCATAATAAGCATCTCGGAATTCTACCGTGGCGGTCGAAGTATAACGGTCTTCGTAATTCAAGCGGGGTGCCCTTTTTTCTTCTCCGAGCACCCTTCCTGGAATCGCAGCATCTGGTCTTTCAACCTGCTTCAGGGGAACTCTCTTTGTGATCAAACCCTGAATGTCATTGGTGGTATATCGCTTTCCGCCAAAAGGAGAAAAATGCTTGGGCCACTCCTGAATCTTTATTCTTTTTGAATAGGCTTCGGACAATCTCGGAGAAGAAAAAAATCTTCCTGATAATCGACTTTGCTTCCCCTCAAGAAAACCAAGTCTTTTGGTGAAATCATTTGCCTTTTGTTGAGCGAGGACAAGATTACATCCCAGTAGAGGCACTAGGAAGTATTTTAAGGATAGCCTCGACATTGCAATCATCAGTATAGATAACAAGAATTCTCACGATCTGGCAAGCGAATGAAAACTTTATGAAAACCTACCTTTCTCTACTCGAACATGTTTTGGAAAACGGTGTCGTTCGGGATGATCGCACAGGAACAGGTACCCTTTCGGTGTTTGGTCATCAAGCAAGGTTTAGATTGGATAACCGATTTCCCCTGCTCACGACAAAAAAACTGCATCTGAAATCCATTATTTACGAACTCCTATGGTTTCTGAATGGCGACACCAATGTGAAATATTTACAGGACAATGGGGTCAGCATATGGGATGAGTGGGCGGATGAAGAGGGAAATCTTGGAAGAGTATACGGTGCCCAGTGGACTGCCTGGCAAAAACCAAATGGTGAATTCATAAATCAAATCAATCAAGTCATACAATCTATCAGTGAAAACCCGGATGGAAGAAGGCATATCGTATGTGCGTGGAATCCAGGCGAACTGGAACTTATGGCACTGCCACCATGCCATGCCTTGTTTCAATTCTATGTGGCAGAAGGAAAGCTTAGTTGTCAGCTCTATCAAAGAAGTGCCGATCTATTTTTGGGAGTTCCCTTTAACATAGCTTCCTATGCTCTTCTCACCATGATGGTTGCTAAGATTTGCAATTTACAACCTTACGAATTTGTTCACACATTTGGGGATTTGCACCTTTATTCCAATCATTTAGAACAGGCGAAGCTACAATTGTCCAGAGAACCGCGACCCGGACCAATTATGACCATTAGCGGATCCCAATCAAATATCACTGATTTCAAATTCGAAGATTTCCAATTGTCGGACTATTACCCTCACCCTGGAATCAAAGCTCCCATTTCAGTATGACTCTTCCCTTTAAGTCTGTTGTTGCAGTATCTCAGAATGGAGTAATTGGAAGAAAAGGGGATTTGCCGTGGAAATTACCGGAGGATCTAAAGTGGTTTAAGAAGATCACCATGGGCGGTACCGTAATTATGGGTAGAAAAACTTGGCAGTCCTTACCCTTTCCTCTTCCGGGAAGAAAAAACTGGGTAATTAGCAGAACGATGGAAGAAAAGGAAGGAATGCGGGTTTTCCGATCGATTGGAGATGTAAAAGCAGAGTTATCAATCGAAGATGATGCCTATGTGATTGGCGGTGGAGAAATATACTCCCAAACCTTGAGCGATTGTTCAGAAATTTTTTTGACCGAAGTTCTTTGTGAAGTTCCGGATGGTGATGCCTTCTTCCCCGACATAACCGATTCATTTGTGGTGGCCGAAATATTGGAGGAAAATGAGGACTTTATCCTTCGCCGTTGGGTTAGGAATTCCTAATAGTAAGGCTGTAGAAGGAAATAAACCAACGGACCAGTAATGGCGACGTAAAGCCAGATTGGGAATACCCAGCGGGTCAATTTTTTGTGCTTATCAAACTGGTTCGTTAAAGCCAGACAAAGTGAGCTTAGTATGAATGGAAAGCTTATCGCAGCCAGTGCAATATGA
This sequence comes from Verrucomicrobiota bacterium, assembly GCA_036127675.1. GTDB lineage: Bacteria > Verrucomicrobiota > Verrucomicrobiia > Opitutales > Seribacteraceae > Seribacter. The sequence goes on along the minus strand of JAYYRA010000003.1, from coordinate 33,711 downwards.
GTAAGCAAAATGACAAGATAAAATATTCGGGTATAACCTGCTTGCTCTCTTTCCAAATCACTTAACAAGCCATTTCCATCTAAGTCTCCATAGACGGTTGCAGGTGTTGTAAAATGATAACAGACATAGGATATAAGAAAAATTAGAGAGCAGGCCATGGCGAAATAAATAAATTTCTGATGCAAGACCGCCCTGCCCTTTTTAATCGCCAGAATTGCCCCAATCAGAAAAAGGGCAGCCAATGTGTTGAGAAATGCGTGTAGACCGGGCAAAACACTCAGATCAAAGTGATCCGGAATGGGGATTTTTACGGTCCGCATCATTCCAACCAAACCCAGAACGGCGATTGTTAATATCCACACCAAAATATTTAACTTTTTGGCCAACACATAGTTCGGTTCTTTAGTTCTAAAATCTCCTATTTCACTCATCTTAAGATGTCAGGAATCAACTTTTAAATCGAAGGGGATAAAAATCTCTCTTTCCATATCTTCAAGGAGCACCTGTGCCCACAACCTGTAAGATCCCTGCTGTGGAGGAACGAAAGTAAATTGAAGAGGTCCCGAATGTGCATCCTCTTTGGAGCGGGGAAGGGTCTCTTCACTTGGATGAAGATGAGCAAATCCTTTCAAGCTAGAATCAAAAGCGACCATGTGAGCAAAAGCCCCCATTACTGGAGTCAGCACGATAGGGTTTCCATCCGGTCCAACACCGTTTAACTCCAAAGATATTTCGTTACCTGATTTAGCAGTACTACTTGGTATGAGGGAAAAGATTTTATTACCCACACTAGAAGTCAAGTTATCTGTAACACTAGTTTTAGATTCGGGTTGTCCATCGACCTCAAAAGATGCTGCGAGCAACACCCTACGGGGACTTCTTAATGGGATAAAATCAAGAAACACCTTATAATTCCCACCTTTCTGAGGAGTCATGGAAAATCTCCAAGTACCATCAAAAAGTTCATCTGCTTCTGGATGTAAGTGCTGGTAGTCCTCTAAACTTTGATCGATTGCCAGCAGATGGATTTTCTTGGTATGACTCAAGGCAACATCATCGGGTCCAAGCGGAGAACCATCAAATTGCTTGATGTTAATTTCAAACCTGCAAGGCTTTCCAATTACCGGTATATCAATCGGCTTAAAGTCCATTCTCATGGGCCACTTACGAATCGTTAGATCAACAAACTCTGCATCTCCAGGACCACAGTAATCCAATTCGCCTTCCAGATTGTAGGACTCTTCGTGAAGAAAATCGCAAGGCTTAACCGGCATCGAACGAATGATGAAATAAGTCAGCACAAAGGGAAAAGCAATCAGCAGTGCTCTTAAATAGGGGCGGTTTTTTCTAAATATTTTCAATGTTGATTGATTTAACTAACCTTTGATCGGTTGGAGGCGAGATAGAAAATCTTTGACGCTCCAGCTTTTACCGGGAACCTGATAAACAATCTGCCTTTTGGAATTGATGATCATCGTACGCATCGTGTGGTCAAGTGGTAGACCATCCTCTTTTTTTCGAGAAATACCCAACTGCCTGGTCAGATCATCAATGACTGTTTTCTTGGCGGTTCCGAGTTTGAAGTTGTCTTCTTTTAAGTCATAACCACGGGCGTAGGTCTTCATTACTCCAGGTGAATCAAATTCAGGATCAAGTGATATGGAGAGAAATTGCACATGGGGGACTTTGGTTTTTTCACTTAAGTGTTGAAGTTTTTTCATTTTCAGGGTGGAAGCCGGACACATCTCTGCAATTGAACATCGCGTGAAGATGAAGTTCATCACCGTTGTAGACCCATCAAAAAATTCACTCGTTAAAACTTTTCCGTCTTGGTCATACAAAGCAAAAGGGGGGACTTGATCACCCACTGTACGAATCACATCCTGACCCATACTCAAAGTGTCCCTGCGGAGCAAACGATTGACATTGTTTAATCTGATCCTCTCGCCAACATCATCCGGCCATATGTAATAAAGCAAATGGGTTTTTCCTTGGGAGGCGGAATAGGTCTCCTGTAATTTTCCACGGAAGATACGATTCTCCTTAAGAAGAGAGATATCACCTGGTTGAACCATGAAATCAAACTCTTTCGAGGGGGTAAATTCTAATTTTGAGGCAAGATCAGGGCCCATCTGGAGAGCTTTAACCTTAGCGATACTGTTGTTATTATCGACCTCAACGAGTTCCCCACGAATTTCTCCATCGGATAATAGTCCTTTCACATCCATTCCCGACCTGTCCGTGCAGGAAGTTAAAATCGTTACTGTCGAAACAAATATGATTTGGTTAAGTTTGGAATTCCATTTCATCAATATTCATTATTCTATTCGCGGAATTCAAACAATCAATTAGATTTAAAAAACGCCACTTCTGCTTTGAAATGATCGCTTTTCCTTTATTACAGCTCTTATTTCTTTTAACTGATAATTTCGGCACTTTAAAGAACACTTCCATAGGTCATTAGCTCAGCTTTCAATCTCTTATAAGTTTTATTTCACCTTGCTTGCCTCGCAGTCAAAATACATTTTAATGTTTGATACTACCAAACCCTGTGAACATCGGAAAAGACATAGCAGCCAAAGTCGACCCAGCCTGTGGTACTTCCACTGGCGTTTCCTTTAACGGTTTATACGAACTCACGAAGCCAAGACTCAGTTTGCTTTCGGTCTTTACTGCTTCATTGGGTTATCTAGTTCATGATCCGTTTCGCAGCGATTTTTCTATTTTTATTTGTCTGACTCTTGGCACTGCCTTCTCAGCTGGTGGTGCGGCAGTTCTAAACCAATGGATGGAACGAAAAGAAGATGCTCTGATGGCAAGAACTCGCAACCGTCCAATTCCCGCTAACTTAGTTACTCCCGGTACAGCTTTGTTCTTCGGCACTCTACTTTGTATTTTTGGTTTACTTATCTTAACTTTTGGAACCAATCAATGGGCCGCCATTCTCACCTTCGCTACCATTTTGATTTATCTGATGCTTTACACGCCTTTAAAGAAGAAAACTTCTTGGGCAATTGAGATTGGAGCAGTTTCAGGTGCACTACCTCCGCTTGTTGGATGGGTAGCCGCTGCCAATCAGCCGACAACCTACGGATGGATTTTGTTTGGTATTTTGTTCGCTTGGCAACTTCCACACTTCATGGCAATCGCTTGGAATCATCGATCTGACTACAGCAAAGGCGGTTTTCAATTACACAAGATGGGGGATGAACACGGACGGTCCTTATCTCTAAAGAGTCTAGTCTACACCATACTCTTAACCTTTTTGGTGTTTTGTCCTTATTTTTTCGAACTTAATCAATCAAAGCCAGGTAGCTTTTATTTGATCTCCGCAATTTTTCTCTCTCTTTATCTTTTTCTTCCAGCCGTCCGGTTTTTTCTTTCCTCCAACCGGGATTTTTACTCCAAGAAACTCTTCTTTGTAACCATCATTTATCTACCTCTCCTTCTTTCCGCACTCGTCATTGACCGCTATTTATAATTCAAATATCGCCCCCTCTTATTATGAGAAGAATTCTTCATCCCATCTTTCGCCTTTTCGCAGCGGCTTACTTTTTTCTTTTTCTTTTTGGGTGCTCGCGCATCGACCATAAACAATCCGCCCTCGACCCAAAAGGATTGGTTTCTCAAAACCAATACGATATTTTCATGCTCTCAGTTTGGATTACCATTTTTCTTTTTTGTGCAGTTGGTGGATGCTTACTATATGTACTTTGGAAGTATCGTGCGAAAACCAAGGAAGAGGCAATGGAAGTTCCACCTCAATCTCATGGTAACAGCTTAATTGAAGTCTCTCTCATAGTTGCTTCAGCGATTATTTTGGTTATTTTGGCTATTCCAACTCTTCAAGGCGTCGTTTTGATGAACCGAGTACCGGATGCGAATGATGAACAAACTCTTAAGAAACTTAATCTTGATCGCAGTCAGATTGAAGGAGCGATCACTGTAAATGTGACTGGCAAACGTTTTTTCTGGGTTTTCGAATATCCTCAGTTTGGAATCGTTACCGCAAATGAATTGGTATTTCCTGCAAGCAAGGCTGTCCGGATTAATCTAAGAACCGAAGATGTAATCCATAGTTTTTGGGTTCCAAAACTAGCGGGAAAAATGGATCTGATGCCAGGTCAGGAAAATTTTCTCTGGTTTATTGCTGACCAGGAAAAAATACTTTCTGGAAAACCAACTGAAGAAGCCATGCCTTCTGTTTTTGATGGGAAGATGAGACAAGTCGTTTTTGCCAAACAAAAATTTACCGATGAATTTGAACCAGTGGGCGGTCTTTTTTACGGTCAGTGTGCTGAATACTGCGGAAACTCCCATGCATACATGTCCTTTAGGGCTTTAGCTCAAACGGATGAGGATTTCGACGCATGGGTTAACAGATTCCAAAATTCTCAAAATCCGAATTTACAACCCGTTGCCTACAACCCTGAGCTTGAATACAACAAGGGCTCTATCGTAACCTTTGCTGATAAATCTTTGGGTGAAAATACTGTAAGAGAGTACCGCTCTACCAAGAAAATCGCCAAGGGTGAGGCTCCGAATCTTTCCGAAAAGTCATGGAAAAAAGCGCATTCCGATGACTATGAAATTGGAAAGCAACTTTTCTCTTCCCTCCAATGTGTCCAATGTCACGCTGTCAACCGAACTGGTATTGGTGCGAAGGGTCCCAACCTCACCCTGTTTGGCTTGCGCACTTCGTTGGCGGCCGGATGGATGAGAAATGACGAGCAAAGCCTCGCTGACTGGTTAAGAAATTCCGATGAGATAAAATATGGAAATCTCATGTGGAATGGAGAGGGTGTCGACGACAACCATCCACTTCGCCAACTTGAAGACGATGATGTAAAAGTAAATCAATTGGTTGAGTACCTTCTCGGACAAATTTAAATTCCAACCCACTACTATAATGGCTACAGAATCCATCGATTACGTTTCCCCTGATACAAGTACCAAGGTGGAAAGCAAAGTCTTTCCCCGACCTGGTCAGCACACCTCTGGTATCATTGACTGGTTGACCACCATTGATCACAAAAAAATTGGACTCTTGTACGGACTTACTGCCCTCTTCTTCCTGTTGTTGGGAGGATTAGAAGCCCTATTAATCCGTTCTCAATTGTGGAGTCACAATATGGATGTTCTTAGCAATCGTGAATACAACCAGATGTTCACCATGCATGGCACCACTATGGTGTTTTTGGTAATTATGCCTCTAAGTGCTGCATTTTTCAACTTCATCATGCCTTTACAGATTGGAGCTAGGGATGTGGCCTTTCCCAGGATGAACACCTTGAGTCTTTGGTGTTTCATCGCAGGTGGAATCACCTTAAATTTGAGTTGGTTCTTTACCGGTGGTTCTCCGGCAATTGGATGGTTTGGTTATGCTCCACTTACCGATACCCGATTTGCGGAGGTTATTGGAGATATGGGGCCTGACTTTTGGGTCTTTTCTCTGCAGATTCTGGGAATTGCATCGCTACTTGCATCTTTTAATTTCATTACCACGATCATTAACATGCGTGCTCCAGGTATGACCATGATGCGTCTACCTGTCTTCACATGGATGACCTTGATTGTTAGTTTCTTGATCATTCTTGCCTTTCCAGCCATCACGATCGCTCTCGCAGAATTGATGTTTGACCGAACCTACGGAACGAATTTCTTCGATTTCCTCGAAGGAGGGAAACCCCACCTCTGGCAACACCTATTTTGGATTTTCGGTCATCCGGAAGTTTACATTCTGATTCTCCCTGCAATGGGTATCGTATCTGAAGTAATTCCAGTTTTTTCCCGTAAACCTCTGTTTGGTTATGGATTAATTATTTTCTCCGGTGCTATCATTGGTTTCATGGGGTTTGCAGTTTGGAGTCACCACATGTTCACCACCGGAATGGGAGTTGTGGCAACCTCAGCGTTCTCGATACTTACCATGCTGATCGCCATTCCAACCGGAGTTAAAATATTCAATTGGATTGGTACGATGTGGGGCGGAAGGATTCGGTTTGATACCCCGATGCTTTTTGCCCTCGGTTTCATTACAATGTTCATGATCGGAGGATTTACCGGGATTATGCACTCTTCCGTTCCGATTGATGCTCAGCACCAGGATTCATATTTCGTGGTTGCTCACTTCCATTATGTCTTGATTGGCGGAGCTTTGTTTGGGCTATTCGCCGGATTTTATTTCTGGTTACCCAAGATGACCGGTCGTTTGATGAGCGAAAAATTGGGTAAGCTTGTTTTCACATTAATGTTTATTGGTTTCAATGTAACATTCTTCCCGATGCACTACCTTGGGATGATTGGCCAACCTCGAAGAACACACAGCTACAATGAGGGACATGGTTTTGAAACTTGGAATCAAATTGCTACCATTGGTGCATTTGTTCTTGGTGTTGGTATAGCAATTGGAGTCTTTCAATTTATTCACTCATTTTTTAGTAAAAAGTTAAAACCAGCCGGCAAAAACCCTTGGGATGCCCGGACTTTAGAGTGGACTCTCTCCTCTCCCGTAAAAGAGTACAATTTCTCTAGGACTCCACTGATTAAGTCGAGAGATCAAGCGTGGGAAAATAACTACGGACCAAAAGAAAAGCATTCTGAAAAGGAACCTCTCGACGATCACGGAGTTCATATGCCAGATCGTTCGTGGTGTCCCCTGATTACTGCAATTGGTCTTTTTGTCTTGGTACTAGGTATGTTGTTTCATCAATCAATCGATGCTTCAGGTGAAATTGCTAGGGATTACACCGTTGCCATTGGTGGTGGCGTTGTTTTCATTCTTGGAATCATTCTTTGGTCTGTAGAAGGTCCTGGTGGATATCATCTTTTCCCCAAAGAAAGCGAAGAGTAATCATTTAACCTTTGATATTTGCCATGAGCGAAGCAGCAGCCCACACGATCGAACATCACGAACCGGAAACCAGCACGGGGATTCCCAACAAAAAGGTCCTAATGTGGGCTTTCCTTGGGTCCGATTGCATGTTTTTCGGCACCTTAATTTCCACCCACCTCATTTATCGGAAAATCTCTGCGACCGTAGGGAGTAACTATCTTGATATTAGAGATGTTTTCGATATCGAGTTAACCTCGTTTAGTACTTTTATCTTATTGGCAAGTTCATTGTTCATGGCACTTGCTGTATCTGCGATTCACAAAGGTAATTTGAAAAGTACCCGCTGGATGCTTTTTGGAACGATTGTTTTCGGGGCCATTTTCTTAGCCTGCCAGGTTTACGAATTCACCCACTTTGTTCACATGCCGGGTAATGAACTGACACTCTCAACCTATCGAGGTGAACCGCATGTTTTTGGCTCGACTTTCTATGTATTGACCGGAACTCATGGTACCCACGTAGCAATTGGAGTTTTTTGGTTGCTAGGCTGGTTAGTATATTCTTTTACTGGAAAAATGAGCGTTGCGGACGCTCTAGATGTTGAATGCTGTGGATTGTACTGGCACTTTGTTGATATTGTTTGGATCATTATTTTCCCCGTTGTTTACTTGATGGAATACGCTTTTTAGCATTTCCTTAATTTATTTTAACTAGGTAATTATTATTTTTCCCTTTACATCATGAGCGGACATTCCGAAGACCCAGTCGCAGAAGAGAGCCAACGCTTCTTTACATTCTTCAATCTCTCCATGTTTCTGGTTGCAATTACTGGAATCGAGATCGTCATCATTTATGTCCAGACTTTTGACGGTGCGTATATCATTGGAATTCTGTTCACCACATCCGTTCTGAAATTCATTGGAGTCATTTGGTGGTTCATGCATTTACGATGGGATAAGATTTTGAATACTATCTTATTCCTGATGGGTTTGGTAATTGCGGTAGCCACTTACATCGCCGTCATTTACATGGGTGATTCTCATCCAGTGATCGAAAAATTCGAGGTTACCGAATTCACCCAAGACTGGGAACCGGATAAAACCTATTCAAAAGACGAATTCGTTAAAGTTGAAGACAGTTTCTACCAGTCCCTTAATCAACATACCTCCGCCAAAACTTTCAAGGCTAACGCCAAACAATGGAAGAAGGTAAATGGAGTACCCCATGAGTTCTCCTGGAAGATCACTCAGGCAGATACTGTCGAAATTCATTCAGAAAAACCCGAAAATCCTTTTTTTCTTCAGTTTTTTCCGACGGAGCAGGAAATTGTGGAGGGTTCCAAAGTATCTCTTCTTGCAGAGTCGGCCACTACGGAAGACTTTAGGATTAAGGTTCGTTCAGAGGCGTTTTGGACCGAAAATCAGTAGACTGACTTTTCGATTTCGTTTTTATCATTAGAATGAACCTGTTCTAATGATAACTAACTCACCCATTACATTTAGCCACTGGCACACCGAACCTGCTTTAATCGGCGGTATACTATTTGTTTGTTGGGCATACTTCGTGTTAATGGGCCCGATTCACTCCCGAGATTATCCATCCTCTTCTTTTCGAACTGGTCATGCTATTTGGTTCGGGTCCGGTATAGTCAGCTTTTATTTGGCTGTTGGTTCTCCACTGGATCCCCTTGGTGAAAATTATCTCTTTTTCGCTCATATGATTCAGCACAACATTCTCATGTATGTGAGTCCTTTATTTATTCTTCTCGGAATCCCTGACTCGGTACTAGATGAATTCCTCGGGCGAAATCCCATAACCTGTCGATTGCTAAAGTTTCTGGTTCATCCAATTATTGCAGGTCTTCTCTTTACCCTGGTCTTTTCCTTTTGGCATATTGGAGCCTTTTATGAGGCAGCAATCCGTGACAAGACCATTCATATGGCGGAACACCTCTCGATGTTTTTTACTTCCTTGCTGATGTGGTGGCCCTTGTGTAGCCGCTCCAAGATAATTCCTTCCTTAGCATTTGGTCCGCAAATGCTTTATGTGTTGGCTCTGATGCTTGGTCAGACTCCCATCTTCGCCATTCTGACTTTTTCTAAAGAAGTACTGTATGACACTTACTTTTATGCTGAAAGAATAATAAATATCAGCCCATTGGAAGATCAGAAGACGGGTGGAGTTCTAATGAAATTGGCCAACATGATCGTTTCTGTTGGGGTTCTTTCTTCTATCTTCTACCGCTGGTCAAAAAAACAACCAGTCTAAACTTTCTTGTTTGCGTAGTACTATAGCCTGGACACCAAAAGCTCTCTTTCAAATAGCATTTCCTTTGGTAAAAACTCCGACAATTGTAGAAACAATTCCTCGTGCCTTAATGTTTGCATTCGTAAACTTTCGGTATTAATCGACATTAATTCATCCCACTTTTCTGGGTCGAAATCCAGACCGGACCAATCAAGGTCTTCTCTTTCAGGAGACCAACCAAGCGGACCTTCATGGGCCCTTCCCTTTCCTGTTGATCGCTCAACAATCCAACGAAGTACTCTCATATTTTCTCTGAAACCAGGCCAGAGAAATTTTCCATCTTTATCTTTACGAAACCAATTAACATGAAAAATTCTCGGTTTTTCCCTGAGAATTTTCCCCATTTTCATCCAATGTCGGAAATAGTCTCCCATGTTGTATCCGCAAAATGGAATCATTGCCATGGGGTCTCTTCTTAAATTCCCTAACGCACCTTCAGCGGCAGCAGTTGTTTCTGATGCCAAAGTTGCCCCGAGATAAACACCGTGATTCCAGTTAAAGGATTGATAGACCAGAGGGATATCAGACATCCTCCGGCCTCCGAAAATAAAGGCTGAAATAGGTACGCCATCTGGATTTTCCCAATCCGGGTCGATGGTTGGACATTGGGAAGCTGGGCAGGTAAATCTGGCGTTTGGGTGAGCAGCAGGTTCCTCGCTCTCAGGGGTCCACTCCCTGCCCTTCCAGTCAGTCAACTTCTTTGGTGGATCATCCGTCAAACCTTCCCACCATACATCCCCATCTTCAGTAAGAGCCACATTAGTGAAAAGACTGTTTTCCCGCATGGACTCCATTGCATTTGGATTGGTTTCCCAAGAAGTTCCAGGAGCCACTCCAAAAAAACCGGCCTCTGGATTAATTGCCCGAAGCATTCCCTTATCATCCGGCTTCAACCAGGCAATATCATCTCCCACTGTTGAAACTTTCCAACCCTTTATCGAATCAGGGGGAATCAGCATAGCCATATTCGTTTTCCCACATGCACTGGGAAAAGCTCCAGCCACATAGGTCTTTTCGCCCTCCGGACTTTCCAGTCCCAAAATCAGCATATGCTCGGCCATCCATTCGTTATCTCGGGCCATACAGGAAGCAATCCTTAAAGCCAGACATTTTTTTCCGAGTAAAGCATTTCCACCATATCCACTCCCGTAGGATACAATAGTCCTTTGTTCCGGAAAATGAACAATGTAAGTATTATTTGGATCACAGGGCCATGGAACTTCTTCCACCCCGTCCTTCAATGGAAAACCTACCGAATGCAGGCAAGGAACAAAAAAATCGCGTGCTCCCATACTGTCCAAAACCTTTTTTCCCATGCGGGTCATGATTCTCATATTCAGTACGGCATAGGGGGAATCTGTTACTTGCACTCCAAATTGAGAAATCGGAGATCCGATTGGTCCCATACAAAAAGGAATCACATACATCGTTCTACCTTCCATGCATCCCTTAAATAATTTTTTTAGTTTTGCCCGCATCTTTCTTGGCTCTTCCCAATTATTGGTCGGGCCCGCATCGTCCTTACCGTAACTACAAATATATGTCCGGCTTTCGACTCGCGCCACATCCCTTGGGTCCGATCGAACCAAATAACTATTCGGGCGTTTTTCCGGATTCAATGGAATCATCGCACCCTGCTCGACCATTTTTGCACATAAACCATCCCACTCCTTTTGCGAACCATCGCACCAATGCACCTGATCCGGATTGCACATTTCAATCATCTTGTCCAACCACTTCAAAAGTGCGAGGTTCTTGGTCATCGATCGATCAAAGCGAGAACTTGTTTTATTCATAGAATCTATGCGGTAGTGATCCTTTCCAAAATAGTCAAACCTTCCGCATATTTTCCGTGTTTTTCAAAAATTTCTCCATTGATTTCAAATGAGGTTTGCCAATCTTTTGGAGACACTCTAGCTCATATGATCAGTATATTTTTATGAATCATTCAATTCGAACCAGAGATGCCGTACTGGCCTTGGAAGATGGAAGTATCTTCAGGGGATTTTCCTTTGGAGCGAACGCTACAGTTCTGGGTGAAGCCGTCTTTAATACTGGAATGACTGGTTACCAGGAAACCCTCACCGACCCGTCTTATTTCGGTCAAATCGTTACGATGACTGCTCCCCAGATTGGGAACTACGGCATCAATCAAGAGGATGAAGAATCCGATGGTCCAAAAGTTGCCGGATTCGTGGTACGAGACCTAAGCCCTGTGGTCAGTAATTGGAGATCGAATGAAACTTTGGATGAGTACTTAAAAAGAAATTCCATTCCCGGCATCCATGGAGTTGATACCCGTGCAATTACCAAAAGAATTCGAGTGCATGGAGCCCTAAAGGCTTGCCTCTCAACCGAGGGAATTCCAGATGAGGAAGCACTTCAAAAAGCCAAACAATGGACCGGAATTGTAGGACAAGACTTTGTCCGTGAAGTTACCTGTGCTGAATCATTCACTTGGGATGCAGATGGAGAGCAAAGCAAATCCTTCACCGTCGAAGGAACCGATCTGTCAAAGAATGATTATCAACCCGAGGAAATCCATAAACTTGTTGCCTTTGACTTTGGTGCCAAAAGAGCAATCTATAAAAATCTCAGGCGGCATGGTTTCGAGTTAATTATCTTACCTGCACATGCCACCGCTGATGAAGCCCGCTCTCACAATCCGGACGCCATCTTTTTGTCCAATGGACCGGGGGATCCATCCGCCTTGGATTATGCTCACAAAACCATACAATCGCTAATAAACGACTTCCCCATCTTTGGAATTTGTCTGGGCCATCAGATTTTGACCCATGCAATTGGAGCAGAAACCTACAAGCTGAAATTCGGTCACAGGGGTGGGAATCAACCGGTTCGTAATGTAGAAACTGGTCGGGTTGCCATTACCTCTCAAAATCATGGCTTTGCTTCGGATCAAAGTAAACTGGAAGCCATGGGGGCTATCGTGACAGAGTTTAACCTAAATGACCAAACGGTTTCAGGATTGCGATTGAAAGACCGTCCTGTTTTTTCAGTTCAATATCATCCCGAGGCAGCTCCCGGGCCCAATGATGCTGCTCACCTTTTTGCTACTTTTCATCGCATGGTCGGAGAAGAGAAAAAGAAAAAGGTATCCGCTTAGAAAATCCATTGGGAGATGGACCCTATCTGCGGACTGATCTACGACGAATATTTTGAAAAACATCATACCGGACTGGGTCATCCGGAAAACGCCAAGCGAGCAACTCAGGTTTATCGGGGATTGACCCAAAAAAAGCTGCTTGAATCATCCATTGTTTTACCCCCTCAGCCAGTGGATGAAAAGCTTCTTCAATTGATTCACGACCCTGCTTATTTAAAGCAAGCAAAAGAGGATATTAAACTGGGAAAATCCAACTTAAGCACCGGTGACACCTCAATTTGTAAAGATTCATGGTCTGTTGCTCTCCGTGCTTCCGGTTCGGTCATTTTAGCCGTAGATCAATTATTTTCAGGAAAATTAAAAAGAGCATTCTGCGTTTCCCGGCCACCAGGCCACCATGCAACCCCGAATAAAGGAATGGGGTTTTGTATCTTCAACCATGTCGCACTTGCTGCCCGATATGCCCAGGAGAAATACGGCATTGGAAAAGTTTTGATCGTTGACTGGGATGTGCATCATGGGAATGGAACTCAGGATATCTTTTATGAGGACGAAAGCGTATTCTTTATGAGTTCTCATCAATACCCATGGTATCCAGGAACCGGATCTGCAGTTGAAACTGGTAAGGGCAAGGGGTTGGGAAGCACCCTAAATTTCCCACTACCTGCGGGAACCGGAAAAAAGGAAATCGTCCATGATGCATTCGGGGAAGAACTTCAAAAGAGAATGGATTCATACCGGCCCGAGTTGGTCTTGATATCCGCTGGTTTTGACTCTCGGCTTGGAGATCCGCTCGGACAATTTACCCTGATGGACGAGGACTTCGCAGATCTGACCAAAATTGTTTGCGGAATCGCAAGTCAACATGCGGAAGATAAAGTGATATCTGTTCTGGAAGGTGGGTATGATTTTGCAGGTTTGTCAAATGCCGCGAGTGCTCATTACAAAGTATTTTCGAGCGTCTAAAAAAAAGTTAAAAATTTTTGGACAAATAAAAAAAGTAGAGCTACGGTACTGATATAAAGATAATCCGAATATGATCTGCTCCTTCGTCAAAATAATTAATCACTACCCGTAAAGGGAAGGATGCAGTCTTAGCATCGAAAATCTTTAACAAGCACTGCTTCGGCAGTGCTTTTTTTTTCCTCATTCAACTCTTTCTTGACTAACAGGGACGATCGCTCAATGGATGAACTTTATGCTTCGTGGAATTTCACCCCTTATCAGTCCCAGACTTTTGGAAACCCTGCACCGTATGGGTCATCACGACGAAATCGTTTTCGGAGATGCCCATTTTCCGGGAGAAAGTAGGAACAAAAATATCATTCGTGCCGATGGCTTAGGGATTATCGATTTATTGGATGCGATTCTTCCTCTTTTTGTTCTGGACCATGCGGTGAAAAATCCAGTTGTCATGATGGAACCGGTAAAGGAAGACCAGGCATCCGGTGAGTTAATGAAAGGGTATCAGGAAGTATATGAAGATTATACTACCACCATTCATCGCCATTATCCAAAAACACCGCCGATCGAAAAAATGGATAAGTTCGATTTTTATCAAAGAACAGAAAAGGCTTTCACCGTTGTAATGACGGGAGACACCCGAATCTATGCCAACCTGATTCTCATCAAGGGTGTAACCACCTGGTAGAATATGCGGTGCCTTAGATTAATTCCACTCCTTTTGCTTTCTTGTTTGACTGCTTGCTTCGAAGAGGCAGCCGATCTCACTAATCCAAAAGTTTACGACTCTAATCAGATATTCTTCAAATACCCAGCGAACTGGGAGATTTCACAGGACACTTACACCCCTGCGGTCCACAATCTTTTCGTAGAAACTCCGGGAGACGCCTTGGTTATTTTTCAATCCTTTCCAGCAAATCTTGCTAATGATTTGAAAATTTTCTCGAAAGAGTTTTCGGAAAGTATGCAGGAGCAAACTCCGATCGGTAAGATATCAAAATCCGATTTAAAATCGATTCCCAAAGAAGGAGGATTTGAATGGATCGAGGAAGAATTTGAAATCTCGATACTGGGCGAATCGATTCCGCACAAAAGAATCTACGGGTCCAAAAAAATCGCTAATCGTCAAATTATTCTGATTTTTCAGTCCGCAACCGAAGATTACCCAAAGGCAGTGCCGGGATTTCAATTGATTCGGGATACCCTAGAGAAGTCTGAAAAATAATTCTCTTTTTTTAACCGCGGGACTTGCCCCCAGATATATTAACCGTTGTGCCATGTAGGTAAGAAGCCCGTTCAGAAGCGAGATAAACTACTAAATCAGCAACTTCGGAAAGCTTCCCGCTACGACCCAAGGGGATTGAGGAAACTGAACCGTATTTATTTCTTAATTCTTCAACCGTTATGCCTCTGGTGTAGGCCAAAGATTCCTCATATGCCAAACTACGCATTCCTGTGGTTTCCATTATACCCGGAGCAACCCCAATGACCCGAACACCGGACTTCCCTAACTCTTTGGCCCAAGAGCGGGTCAAATTATGATTCGCCGCCTTGGTTGCAGCGTACACACTTTGTCCCTCACTACCCTCCATACCGGACTCTGAGGACATGTTGATCAAGACTCCACCTTTTCCACTAGCGATCATTTTTCGGGCAGCTGCCTGGGCAAATAAGAACTGTCCCTTTACATTGACCGCAAAAACCTTATCCCATACTTCTTCGGTTAATTCTTCCTTGCCCGCTGGATCCACCAATAAACGGGGAATGTTTATTCCGGCATTATTTACCAAAACATCCACCGAACCCCATTTTTCAACCGCCTGCTCAACCACAGACCCAACATCAGATTTGTTGGTCACATCGCACCTTACAAATGCAGCTTCTCCACTTCCTGAGTCACTGGCCTCTTCAGCTGCTTTGTTTCCCGCTTCCTCTGCAAAGTCAGCGATCATTACATTGGCACCAACCTCGACAAAACCTTTGGTCACCTCCAGTCCAATACCTGCGGCCCCACCGGTCACGATCACTACTTTATCCTCTAAATTGGTCCAACTCATCTCTTCTGCTTTCCTTTCTCTGATTATAATTCGTTTCTTTATTCAAGTGAGACTTAAAGGATATGGAAGACCATATCCTGCGTAAAGAGCTTCCTCCACTTTTCTGGACCATACATTTCCGGTTGATTCCAAAACTTCGGCTCCTGCAGTCAATGCAAGTTTGACAGGCCCGTCACTTGATTCAGCAGCTTGTTTAAAGGCAGTTGAAGTACATTCGACATAAGGTAAATCCTCCAACTCGGCGAACGCATAGAACGACCCAAACGGTTGGGCGGATTCGACTTCGTCCATCATTGCGGGGACATTCCGAAGGCCGCATATTCCCTTAACCATCCAGTCGAATGAAACGGGCTTGCTTGCTTGAACCAACATATCATCCGCATGAGGCTCAGAAGTATTGGTCATATGCCAGGGAACATTTTTTCCACAAATTTGGTGGCGAGTGACATAATGGGCATTCTTCGATCGGATTTTGAGATCCACTTCACCATCGATGAAATTCACCGCTGCGGAACGGGCAAGCAATGTTTCCATGCTTTCGTAGATTGTCGCAGCATCTGCTCCGGTACCTGCGATAAATACATCCGTGAATCCTCCCTCTCCCTGCAAATATTGGCTTAAGCCATCGGGTTCACTCAGATCCAATGAAAGCAATACTGGAATGTCTTTGGGGAATTGATTAAGGTATGCAGATTCTCTCTCTGAGTTTGGTTCCAATCCAAGCAATGCAACCCGAGGTTCTTTTGCCAACCCACGGTGTCGGGTCGGATCATTTGGGGACACATTATGATGCATTTGATTAACCTGAGTCTTTGCCTCTTCTTCCAGGGAAGAAAAACTTGGAGCTTTGGCGATGGGCATCGAGAAAGTCAATTCCGGGTCTACCGCCCCTGCATAACTGTTTAAATTTCCTCCTTCGGCCATAATTGCACTAGCTTGTTCATAGGTTTCAGCCGAAGCATAATTCGTCCAAACTACCTCTGGTCGCCCAAATTCAACAAGCTTAGCAAGAATATCCTGGTCTTTGCGGTCAATTAATACCACCCTGGTTCCTCTTTTTCGAAGGTCCCGAATTAAAGCGTAGTCCTCCATTTCGTCCAATTTTGCCTGTGAACCCGTTACATAAACCACTGGTGGCAGATCTTCATCAGCAACGCTTGCCACAATGGTCAAGTTAATCATCGCCATTCGGGCTGTTCCCGACAGATATGCCACAATTGCCCTAGATGGCACGCCATATTTAAAATTCCCATCCTCGCCAATGGTAAAGATGTGTTTATTGGTGCCGTAGTTACAGGCAAAAGGTTCCGCATGAGCCAGGGTGATCAGACTCGTATCAGCAGCTGGAGAAACCGAATTGAAGAAATTTCCAAATCCCTGAGCCTTAACAAATGCAGGTGCATTGGCTGGAACAATGTTGAACTGACGAAGTCCACCAAGGTAACGGTACGAATAACCCAGCGAAGAAAGTACTCCACTTTTACTGGGTTGAAAAGTCATGGGGTCAATTGGCTCGGTTGCATGGCCCGGGGTAACAACAACAATATCACCGGGTCCGACATTGGAGCCCTCGGGGGCTTCTAAAACCAATTGCAAAGTTTCATGACCCAGAGCAATTCGATCTACACCGGAAGGGACTCGTGCATGAGCATCGAATTGCCTGATTGCCTTCGCATCGGATGCACACCGGCAATTTCCAAAACTTGCCAGAAGATAATTCTCACCATTCAAGCTTTCCGGCCTGAGTTCATCCTCCAAGACTTTTACCTCATTTGGCCCTGTCAGATATACACCCCGGTGGGGGGAACGGGCTTGATTGGCAAGTTCCCTGGCTCTTTCAATTTTTGTAGTAGACATAAAAAATCGTGCAATCAACCGACGGGTGGTCCATCCGGATAATACATTTCCTCCAGACTGGCCCATTGCCCTGGTGCTCCGGGCAAGGGCAAGCCCCTAGTCTTCATAATATTTCCCATATCGCGTAAATCCTCATATCCAATTTCCTTGATATTTCCACCCAGACTACGTGCATGAATAATGTGCAGGGCGGTCATTTCTAAAAGATCCGTACACATTTGAGCCCATTTGATATCCCAAGGTGTAAGAAAAACATAGCCATGATTTTCCATTAGGAAACCATTGTATTTTTGAAGGAAAGGAAGAAAATTATCTGCCAATTTCTGAGTCAGTGGTTCTCCATACGGCACCACGGGTACCGGACCGACTTCAGTAATTGTCTCTGGAAACAGGGGACGCATGTGATAATTTTTTGAATCTGAAATCGCAAAAGCATTAAGATGGGGTGGATGACAATGAAGAACGGCTTGTGTGTCCGGACGTTCGCGGAAAAAATTGACATACATTGGGGTTTCACCGGTGGGTTTCACTTTACCCTCAATCGTTTCTCCGGCCGGATTAATGAAAACCACATTTTCCCGACTTACTTCTCCCTTATTGTGCTTAGTTGGAGTGATCAGAATAACTTCATCATCCAATTTCCAAGCCAGATTACCTCCGTGTCCGGTAACATACTGCTTAGATGCCAAATGATGACAGACACCAACAAAGGTATCCACTTGATCCGAGAATTTTTCTAAATAGCTCATAGATGAATTTTTTTAAGTTAAGATTTAAAAGAATTACACTCCTTGGCGGTGGCGTCGAAGCAATTCGCCCGTGGTTGGGTTGGTACTCATCACATGACCATTCAATGGCATGATTCTCTGATGAATCGCGTCCAAAAGCCAGGATGGCTGGGGGAAAAAGTCGGATTCGACCTCGGCACACGGAGTGATCCAGTTTCTGGATCCTACCACAACTGGTGGAGCATCCAATTCATCAAAAGCCAATTGACTCAGGTTTGATGCGATATCCTGCATTACTGATCCCCTTTCGCAGGCATCAGAAGAGAGCAACACCTTTCCGGTCTTGCGGACTGATTCAATCAGAGGTTCGTAATCCAGCGGTGTAATCGAACGGCAATCAAAAACATCAGCGGAGACACCGTATTTATCCTGCAGGATATCGGCTGCTTCCAATGCCCGGTACATCGTCGCTCCCACGGTAATGATGGTAATGTCATTACCAACCCTTCGCTGGGCGGGTGGTCCAAAGGGAACTTCATAGTATTCTTCAGGTACTTCCTTCTCAAAGAGTTCACCAATATCATAAAGTCTCTGACTTTCAAAGAATACAACTGGGTCACTTCCCGCAAGTGCGGTATTTAACATCCCCTTGGCATCATAAGGCGTGGAAGGAAAGACCACTTTTAATCCAGGAATATGACTACAAATCGCACACCAATCCTGAGAATGCTGTGCACCGTATTTCGATCCAACGGACACTCTCAGAACTACAGGCATCTCCAAGATGCAGGCGGACATGCTCTGCCACTTGGCCAATTGATTGAAGATTTCATCTCCGGCCCTACCCATAAAATCGCAATACATCAATTCCACCAATGCCCGTCCACCTTCCAAGGCATATCCAACCGCCGAACCCACGATCGCGGCCTCGGAAATTGGAGAATTAAACAGACGGTGATAAGGCAGGGATTCGGTCAATCCACGATAGCAAGCAAAAGCTCCTCCCCAGTCACGGTTTTCTTCTCCGTATGCAACCAAAGTGGAATCATTCTGAAAACGGTGAAAGGCAGCCTCGAAAATTGCATCCCGATATTGAAATACCTTATTTTTGGATACTGGTTTTCCATCAATCACTCCGGCTCTGGATTTTTTAGCCAATGCCTGTACCCTTGGATTTTCCGAAGCAGCAAGGGTCAACTCCGGAGTGCGGTCCGGATCATAGTTTTCCACCTTTCGATCGGAAAACATCAGACCGGCAATTTCTTCAGATGGCAAACGGGGGGAAATTTCCAAGTCGGAAGCCAAACGAAAAGCCTGTGTCATTGCCTTGGTGGTTTCTTGCTTTTGTTCGTCAATGGCACTTTCTGAAAGAATTCCAGCATCGATCAACTCCTTCGCATAGGCATTCAAGGGATCAATTGCCTGCCAGGCCTCGATTTCCTCTTTTACCCGGTAGGAGGATGCATCGGATGGTGAGTGACCAGAATAACGGTAAGTGATGGTTTCGAGCAAAACCGGACCATCTCCCTGCTCAAGTAATTCCTTTTTCCGACGGATGGCATCGACCACTGCAAGAGGATTGTAACCATCCACCCGTTCGGCATGCATCGAGTCCGGGTTCACACCGGCACCGACCCGGGCAAGATAATCAAATGCCATCGTTTCTCCTGCGGTCTGCCCACCCATACCATAGAAGTTGTTCATGAAATTAAAAATGATCGGCAGGCCGCCTTTCATTGAGTCTTCCCAAAGTTCACTAAACTGACGCATGGAGGCAAAATTCATTGCTTCCCAGGTCGGACCGCACCCCATGGAAGCGTCCCCGACATTGGATATTACAATTCCGGACTTCCGGTTGCATTTCTTGAAAAGAGCAGCTCCCATAGCGATGTCAGCAGAACCACCAACAATTGCATTGTTCGGAAGGATCCCGAATGGAGGGAAAAATGCATGCATCGAACCACCAAGCCCTCGATTGAACCCATTTGCCCGTCCGAACACTTCGGCCAACGCTCCGTAGAGCAGAAAATTGCGAGCCAAGTCCTTAACATTTTCCGCTCCTTCTTGTTCGACTACCCGAAAGCAGTCACCACCCAGAAAGTTTTTCATCACTTCCATCAGCGTGTCTTCATCCAGCTTTCGAATTGCGGACATCCCCTTCGCCAGAATCTCGCCATGAGAACGGTGCGAACCTAGAATATGATCGTCCACTCCAAGTAGAAAGGCCTGTCCGACAGCGGATGCTTCCTGTCCAATCGAAAGGTGTGCTGGTCCCTTATGATCATATTCAATACCCTCATAAGAACCTTGGGTCTTAATACTCTGAAGCATATTTTCGAATTCTCGAATAAGCAGCATGTCGTGGTAGATTCCCAGCAGAGCATCCGCTCCATAGGTTTCTACTTCTTTACTTAGATCGCTTTTGTATTGATTGAGTGGAACTTCGGCAAAGGGGACGGTGCCCGCTTTTCGTTCCTTGGCTGGTTCAACGATTTGTGACTTAGGCATAACGGAAAAATTTTTAGTGTTTTGGGATTAAATAAAAGAATGAAACAATCAGCGCACTGCCATGAATACATCCTTCATGATCTCTGATGTGGTAGGATGTGGAAATACAATCTCATCGATTTCCTCTTCACGTAATTCGGTTTCGATCATCGCGGTGGCACCAAAGATCATTTCCGAGCAAGCTCCACCAACCATGTGAACTCCAAGCAAACGGTTGGTTCCGTCCTCTAGAACAACCTTGCAAAGACCACCTTCATCAGGATTCTCCGCGATATACCGAGCGTTGATCGCCATTGGAATGCGACCGGTCCGGGTTTTGATTCCCCGCTCTTCGGCTTCCTCTTTGGTTAAACCGACTACCGCAACCTCGGGGCTGGTGTAAACCACCGCAGGCATTGAATCATGCCTCATTTGATCGGTTTGTCCGGAAATGTTGTTAACCACAACTTCAGCCATGCGACTTGCGGCATGTGCCAACCATGCTTGCCCGGTTACATCACCGGCAGCCCAAACACCTGGAAGATTGGTTGCTCCACGGTCATCTACCTTGATTCCGTGGGGAGAAAACTCCAGGCCCAAATCTTCCAACCCAAGCCCTGAAACATTTGGCCGGCGACCAGTTGCGACCAGAACCAAGTCTCCTTCGATTTCCTTGGACTCCTCCCCATCTGAATAACGGACGGAATTCGTTCCGATTTCCTCGACCTTGCATCCGAGTTGAAAATCAACTCCTTTTTTGGCCAGTTCTTTCCGCAAAGTACCGGCTACTTCCCCATCCAGATTTGGACAAATTTCCGGCATTGCTTCCAAAACGGTCACCGGGACATCAACCGATGCGTACATGCAGGCAAATTCACAACCAATTACTCCGCCTCCAACGACAATCAATCGATTAGGCAGGGTTTCACGGTTCAAAATTCCGGTGGAATCTACCACATGGTCCTGATCGATTCCGGGAATGGGAGGAACTGCTGGAGATGAACCAGTGCAGATAAGTATATGATCCGCTTCATGCTCTTCTCCGTTGATTTCAATCTTTCGATTGGGCTTCAGGGAGGCTTCTCCCTCGACGACATCGACCTTGTACTTCTTCATCAGACCGGCAATCCCATCCCTCATCTTATCCATCACTCCATTCTTGTGCGAATGAGCTTTGGAGAAATCAAAGTTCAGGCCTTCAACGGTTACTCCAAATACGGAGCCATGCTTGGCATGATGGTAGGTTTTGGCTGCCTGAAGTAAGGTTTTCGAAGGAACGCATCCTTCATTCAGACAAACTCCTCCGAGTTTTTTCTTTTCGACGAGCAAGGTTTTCATACCAGACCCGGCGGCTTTCTTGGCGGCAATATACCCGGCTGGGCCGGCACCAATCACTGCAAAATCATATTTCATATATTTGAATCTTTTTCTATGGTATCAGGTTAAGATAAAGTGCATTACGCTTCTGGAAGGTTCTCCAGTTTTTCTACTAAGGTTTGCAGAAAGCGGGCGGCAGGAGCTCCGTCCACTCCCTGGTGGTCAATGGTCAAACTTAAGGGTAAGGTGTCAACATACTGAATTTCTCCGTCCTCGGTACGTTTTGGCTTTAAGGCAATCCCCCCGACTCCAAGAATTGCAACTTCCGGAGCATTGAGCACTGGAGTAAAATTCTCCACTCCCAACATTCCCAAGTTGGTCAAGGTAAAGGATCCACCAGTCAACTTATCCGGAGAGATCGTTCCTTCACGGCAGGCACCAGCCAAATTCTTCACCTCTGCGGAAATTTGTTCGATCGACATGTCCGAGGCGTTTTGAATCACCGGGACCAATAATCCCCGGTCGGTATCCACCGCCACTCCGAGATGAACCTTTTCAAAGGTGGCAATTCGATCACCCAGAAAATGAGCATTTAATTCAGGATGTTCCTGCAGAGCCTGAACAATACCATGTGCGATAACATCATTGAGCGATACTTTGGACTGGCCCGCATCCAACCGTTCCTTGCGGTAGGCTTGGGCACGGGTCAATTCAAAGGATGCATGAAGTGTCAGTTGAGCAGTTGAACTTAGGGATTCGATCATTCGCTCGGCAATCACCTTACGGATTCCCTTAACCTGAGTAACTTCCGCTCCCTCCACTGATCCGGGAACCTTGAGATCCTTGGACAGAACCATCCCACCCAGTCCACTTCCGCGAACTGGAACCTCCAGATCTTCATTCAGTGAACGGGAGCGGGCGGTGGCTGAGAGTCTGGGTCTTCCGTCCAAAGCAGCCTGAATGTCCCGTTCAATCACTCTTCCATCCGGTCCGCTTCCCTGAACGGATTCCGGATCCAACCCATGTTTAATCGCCAATCTTCTTGCCCGGGGACTCACTCCAGAGCTCGCCGCAAAGGTACTGGTAGTGGCTGCCGGAACTTCCGAAGAAACTACCGGGGCAGATGGCTGAGCTGCTACAGGTGAAGCACTTGGTACTTCCGAAGGTGCAGCGGCTTCTGAAGACGCCCCTCCCTGCCCTTCCGGACGAAATTCCTCCACATCCTCTCCGTCCTGCCCGACAACCGCGACATTGGCCAAAACCGGAACATCATCGTCCGCTTCCCAGAAAAGAGCCAGAACTTTACCTGCCGCTGTTGATTCAAGGTCAAAACTCGCCTTGTCAGTTTCGATCACCGCAAGCACATCGCCCTCTGCGACTTCGTCCCCCAGATTCACTTTCCATTCGGTTAAAATGCAGCTCTCGACCGATTGTCCCTGGCGAGGCATTATGATAGGTGTGGCCATAAGTATTGTATTCTCCTGTTAATCGATTAATTCAGCTCAAGAGAACTTTGACTCCTCTTTTGCGTAGTAATTTGGTAAAGTTTTGTGGTAACTTTTTATCCGAAATCAAAAGATCCACCGAGTTCCAGTCTCCAAAACGGGCGAAGCATACTTTTTCCGCCTTGTTCGAATCAGCAAGCAAAATGACTTTGCCTGCCTGTTTTGAAACCACATCATTGGAGTAGGCTTCATTCGGGTCGGTGGTGGTCAGACCATTTGTCAGGCACATTCCCATGGTTCCCATGAAGGCCTTGTCCACTCTGACCTGTTCCAAAACCGCGGAGGTAAGAGGGCCCACCATGGTCTGGCTAATTCTCCGCAGTTCACCACCGGTCAGAATGACCCGAGGTCCGGAATCCGCCAATTCAATCGCCGCCTGTAATGAATTGGTCACTAAAGTAAGATCACTTCGTTCCCGTAAAAGACGTGCAAGAAACAGGGTGGTGCTTCCACCATTTAAATAAATTGCTTCATCCGGCTCGATCAACTTGTATGCCGCTTCCGCAATCCGCTGCTTTTCCGGAGCCGAAAGATGGGTTTTGTTCTCAAAGACCGCCTCTTCCAGACGGCTCTCAGTGGAAACCGCACCACCGTGAACCCGCCTGACTTTTCCTTCTTCCTCAAGAATCTCGAGGTCACGACGGATAGTGGCAACTGACACCTTTAGGCTCTTCCTCAAATCCTCCACACGGGCAACCCCTCCGTCCCGAATCATCGTACGGATTTTTTCTCTTCTTTGAGGAGCAAGGGCTGGATGTGCTTCACGAATCATTTTGATCGTTTGCGATTGATTTTGATCGTTTTTGAGCTAATTGCAACCCTAGTTTATTAATTTCAGCCAAGGAAATCTTAAAAGTCCGTAAGAATTTTGTGCTTAATCTTCTGCGTTTGTTCCGCAGGAGTTTCGGACCAAATCTGATCCAGAGCATCTTCTGGGGAATTCCATCCCCGCTCCTTGCAGGCAGCAGTCAAAGCGAGTCGGGCGGCACGCGTTAGCTCAACCGGTTCGACATCCGCTTGCAGGGTTAAACGGATAGCTCCGATTAACCGATCCTCCCAGCCCAATTTGCGTACCGGATCACGGATGACCCGGTCCACCGGATCCGCCAGAAATGGATTCATCATACGCTCAACCGCTTCACTGGCATGTTTGGAAAATCCAGTTTCGGTAAATAAGGGATCGTTTACCTCAGGAAAATGAGACCTTAATCCGTTGCCCACCTCATCTATGTAAGCCTTCATTCCCCGCTCAATCAGATCCGGATGGTCTGATAATTCGCTCATCCAAGAAAGTCCCTTTTCCTTAGCAAAGTAACCAAGGACCGCATGGGTGGCATTTTGTCCGAGAAATTTGGCCACTGCAAACGGCTCCAGGTCGGATTTGGCAACGAATTGATTCAAGCCCCGATTAAAACCAACCGGAACGGTAGATTCCACAAAGATCCGATTGAAGTCTTCCACGAGAATCGCCCGGGAAGAGTTTGATGTCAGCGGGACAAGATTCTTATCTTCGATACGCTTAGATTCCGTCACTATCGAACACATCTTTCCGATTACCGTCTCGGAAAAGGTTACCTTTTTCTCAAAACCAATGGGGTGATGATCTAGGCACGCCTGTTGTAACCGGCTTGCTGCCCGGGTGTCATTTTCCGCGGCATAGACCACCGCGGAAGAGAGGTCCTTGTTGGTCACTTTTTTCGCCAAACCGGCGGAAAGAAGCCGGGCGACTGAAGCCTCTCCCTTATCATACAATTGATAACTTGGAAGTGCGGTACACAGTTCAGTGGCTTCGGCGATTGCCCGGATTAGTTTTTCCCGATCCGCATTCACCAACGGATTCAGAATTTCCAGACCCTGAATTCTTTCCACCCTTATCCTATCTTTTTCCGCAACATTGCAGGAAAAAATTCCTCCCGCATTCCGGATATCATCAATCAATTCGGAATCGATCTCCGACACTACCATTCGCTGAAAGTTACCCGATCGGAAGACTTCCGGCAGAAACAATCCGCCTTGAATGGCTCCAAAGCCAAACCCGACGAAATTCCCGCTCACACTCAGGCGGCAGCCATGGCTTCTTTAGCCAGACTCAATACTTCTTCGGGAGCTTTCTCCGGACTTAGAGCGTCCTGTAAGCGCTGATCGCCCCGTGGCCAAAAGACTTCCCCGAATTGATCATAGAAATCATTTTTTGCACGGGTATTGGAAAAGTTTCCATCGGCCCAGTCACTCAAATATCCCATTCCTCCGAGTTTCTGAAGTGTGGAATGAGCATGAAAGATTCTGGCTCCCCTAAGGAAAACCGGATGTACTGCGGACAACTCTTCGGTTTCGAAGCTATCCACCAGTTTTTGTCCGGGACTGTTCATCTCCGTTCCTCCAACCAGTGGAAGATCCAATTCCTCAGTTAATGCGATCACCTCCTGAAGATTTTTAAGTTTTTGATCCGGTGAACCCGGAGTGTAGTTCCGGTCGGGGATCACATTGAACGCGACCACACCGGTGGACTTACCAACCTCCACTAATTCACGAATTGCCTGCTCTCCATCCGAAGATCCATCCAGCCAGGTAAGGGTTGGTAACGCACCGCATTTCAGTACAAATTGGTTCATCTCCGCCATCTTGGGAAAAGATCCCGAGTCCGGTTGCACATACCCCACACCACCCTTCTTCATGGTCTTGGCCCGAATCAGATCAGTCATCCCCCTGCCATCCGGCACATCTTTTAAATCTTCTGCAGCGACTCCCAATTTTTCTGACCAGAAGGCCCGCAGGGCGGATTCTTCTGGAAATTGTTCCGCAGCCTTACGGGCATAAGCCAAACAGAGATGTCTTTCCGTAGCATTTCCTTTTGGGGTCAGTGGCAGTACATCCTGATCATAGTCCAGCGTCAGTGGATTTAGAAAGGCATTCACCCGATCGAGCAGGGAACGATTGCGTTGTTCCGAAGTGGTTCTCATTCCATCGAGAAATTCCTGGGCTTCCTGAGGAATCTCCGTGGTGGTGAATCCGGTCCCCATGTGATAACTGATTCCGGGCTCCCCGGGAGAATTGATTACCCGGTCAGAAAATTCCGGAACAAAAACCCTCGATTCCAATCCGACGCATGCCTTGATATCCAGCTTTCGGGTGGCGGACCAGAATTCATCCAGTCCATCCAAAACATCAAAGTCCACGATTCCGGCAGCTTCCAATCCCGCCCTCTTCGCCTCCACCGCAAATGTACTCGGAGAAAAACCTTTGTAATTGAAGGAATAAAAGGTATGGGCATGTAAATTTAATAAAGTGCTGGGCTCGGGGAATTCTCCGGCTTCACTTATACTTTTCAGTGCTTGTTCGCGGGTCTGCGAATCAAAGTCATTGAGGGATGTATCAGACATTTTGAATGGGTTGGTTGTTCGTTATTTTGAATCAGTTTAAAATTTGGATTTAGCTCTCGTCCTCGCCGACCCCGAATTGTTCAGCTAAAGCCAAGCAGTCCTCCAAAGAACGCAGTCCATCGGTACAGGTTGGATCGGACATGCAGGCAGTCGCGGCACAGGTGCCGGTTAAGAGGGATTTTTCCAGCGACCATTCTTCGTGTACACCGTAGAGCACTCCGGCACAAAAGGCATCTCCGGCTCCGGCTGCACCCTTGATGTACCCCTTGGGTAACGCAAGCGAGCCATGCCAAACCTTTTCTCCTGATTTCGACTGGGCATAGGAACCTTCCGGGAAGTGAATGGCCACTAGTTCCCCGACTCCAAGATCAAATAATTTGGCGGCCGTCTCTTCAATTCCTGCATTCAGAAGTTTTCCATCTTCCCGCACCTGAACACCGGTCACTTTGCTACCTTCAACCTCATTGAGAATGCAGTAATCGACCTGTTTCAATGCCGGACCGATAATCCGGGCAAAACGGTCGCTATCTTCACTGACTACATCGATACTGGTTTTGAATCCGGCTGCCCGTGCCTTTGCAAGCAGAGCCGCACCCTGGGTTCCATGTTCGGGATGGGAAGCATCGATTGCATCCAATAACAACAAATAACCCAGATGAAAGATTTTTGCCGAACTTTGACTGAAATCAATATCCGATCCATCCCAAGTCGAATTGGCTCCGCTGTTGTGAAAAAAGGTTCTCCTTCCTCCCTCCCTTTCGGTCATTACATCGGTGTAGGAAGTACTGGTGCCCGGTGATACCGAAATAAATTTTGAATCAATGTTATTCTTCCGGCAATCTTCCAGAATATATTCCCCTAATCCATCCTGTCCGACCAGACCGGCTCCTTCTAATGGGAAAGGAGCACCCATTTTGGCCAGGTCCAAAAGTACATTGTAAGGGGACCCACCGGTTCCCTGGGACTGGGAATGGATGTTGGCCAATTGCTCGTGTTTGGGATAGACATCGATGATCTTTACTTGATCAATGATCCAGTTTCCACCGGCAAGCATTCCGGAGCGATGATTAGGCTGGGATATTTCACTCATAAAAAGGTATTGGATTAACAGGAGAAAAAGGAAAAGAAGGGCTTTTTCGATTACATGGCAAGGAAAACCAACGGGCGGTCATTGTTTGTCTACCCTGCTATTCCCACAGAAAACAGTAAATCATACCAACTCCTAGCGAGAAGTAAGCAAGAGAATCTACAAAGGTTTGATTCTTAGGAAACTCCGGGAATTTGAGAATGAGCGTTTTGAGGGAAATCAAAGGTCAATACCAAGGGATCCGATCCGGTGTTCTCAATTTCCACGCCCCCATTCGAAAGTGCGGATTGGGTGATAAAGCCGATCTCCGGATAAATCTCTCCCAAAACCATGTTCTGATGATATTTTACCTCGAGCTTTCCAACCCGGCCACTTCCTCCATTTGTATGAAACAGAGCGGGACTATCCGGACGGAAGGTGGTCTTACTTCCGGGGTTCAGACTGAGGCGAAGAATCGAGCATTTCTGATCACCCAGAAATTCACCGTAGACAATCCATTTTGCATCCACTCCATCAGCTGCAAATTCATCTGCGGAAATTGCCGGGCGGGCATTTTTGTGAACGAAATCCGGATCCTGATTCGCTTCGAAATCAAAATTTTCAACCAAGTACTCCCAATCTTCATGACGATCCTTGGGATAGTCCTCTTCCCGGCATGCATAAAAGGCATCCGCTGCTCCTATCCGGCCGTCGAGAGTTAGATCTTCCGCCAAAAAGTGTTCATCCATCGTGACATGTACCTCATGGGTGCAAAGATCCGTAGGTGAATGAAGCACACCATTCGGCATTACGAAACCGTTATCCAACTGCATCATCACATGGGGGGACAAGTGACGTACCCCGTTGTACTCTCCCTGCCCAAAACTCTTCATGCAGGCAAGAAACTGGTCCTTGGAAACGAAAGGATACAGTCCCATCGCCGTGGTGTGATAATGCGATGGACATACTCCCGGATTATCAAAGGAATTAATGTCGTATACTTCCCACTTCGCCCAATGAAGGTGATGAGGGATCGGGTTCAAGTTGTCGAATTTCTTGGAAACAATCGGCCAGGTCGGGTCGCCATAGAGAGATTTCGAAAAGGCGGTAATTTTCTCACCCATAACCGAATCGGGATTACCCAGAATTAAATCCTGCAGGGAAATAACCTGTCCATCCGGAGTATATACATGTGATTCACCCTCACGAAACGGAGCCTTGCCCGTACGGGTATCGATGACTCCGGTCACGATCGGCACGGTACAACCCATCCAGATTTCATCCAGTCCGGTACCTCCCATGTAGTCCGGATGGTAAGATCCTTCGTCCAGACGAAGGCGTTTTCCGGGGGAACAAAAGGTTCTGCCCGCATAACGGTGCAAAAGTTGCAAGACACCATCGTTTTGATTCAGGCAATCATCCAGAACTGCAGCGGATTCTCCCCCGGATCCGTCGATCACATCTTGCTGGGGATACTCGTGAAGTTTTTCAGGTAAAATTGAGGTTGAAGCAGGCATAAGTAAGATAATCTAGAGTTGAGTTGATTGGGTTATCTTTTTGTAAGAGCAAAAAGAAAAGGAGTAGATTATTTTGTTTTTAAAGTTCTAGAGCAAGAGTGGCAAGTATGATGTCAAGATACGGGTAGTTCTCCCCGAATCAGCTATCGGACGGAAAAAATTTAGTTTCCTTTTTCCGCGATCTTTTTCTCAATCGCTTCGATCACCACATCCAATGCTTTGATCCGGGCATAGCGTTTGCAGTTTCCTTCGATAATTGTCCAGGGCGCCTTGGGTGCATGGGTTCTCAAAAACATTTCATTCACCGCTTCCTCATATGGTTGCCATTTTTCGCGGTTTCTCCAGTCCTCCTGATTTAACTTCCACTTTTTTCTGGGATTCTTTTCCCGTGCCTGAAATCTTCTCAGTTGTTCCTCCTGGTCGATTTGTACCCAGAACTTGATCACTGCAGCCCCAAAGTGGCGGAAATTTTCCTCCATTTCATTGATTTCCCGATAAGCTTGCTTCCACTCGGTCTCGGTACAAAACCCCTCCACGCGTTCCACCAATACCCGCCCATACCATGAGCGGTCGAAAATGGTGACATGCCCCGCTTTGGGAAATTCAGTCCAAAAGCGCCAGAGGTAATGATGGGCCTTTTCCACATCATTGGGTGCGGAGACCGGGATTACCTCATATCCCCTTGGGTCCATCCGCTCGGTCAACCGGCGAATATTCCCCCCTTTACCTGCGGCGTCCCATCCCTCATATACAATGACCACAGGAATCCGGAGCCGGTAGACCTCATGATGCAGGTCCTGAATCTTGCGTTGCCGAACGGCGAGCATCTCCCGGTATTCTTCCTTGCTCAATTGCAGCCCGAGATCAACCTTGGCAAGGGATGGTGCGGTTCGAAACAATGGTCTATGGGGCCGATTGGAAGCTAACAGTGCAGGCGTGCCCTCCTTGACCTCTTCCACCCGCTTTCTCAAAACCGACACCATAATATTCAAAACTTTCAGGGTTGCTTCCTTGGTATTCTTTGAAGGCACCCGGGTCCAGGGGGTTTGTCCTTCAACATCAGATTCTGAAAACATTTGCTCCACCGCATCCTGATAATCCTTGTATCGCCCATGACGTTGCAGGACGGCATCCGACACCCTCCATGCAGTTGCCGGATTGGATTGCAATGCCGCAAGACGGGCAGCCTGTTCCTTTTTGGAAACCTCAAGAAAGAATTTTAAAATGATCGTTCCCCCATCCCGCATTTGACGCTCAAAATTCCGCACATCCGCGTAGGCCTTTTTTAAATCCGCCTCACTAATGATTCCATTGATTTGAGCATCCAGCAGACTCCGGTACCAACTCCGGTCAAAAATCGCCATTCGATCCGCGGATGGAGTACGTCTCCAAAAGCGCCAGAGAAAAGGACGCAACTGTTCGTCCCGGTTGGGAGATGCAATGCAAGTGACCTTGAATCCCCGCGGGTCGAGAGGCTGAATCATGTGATTGATAATCGTGCCCTTTCCTGCAGCACTTAAACCTTCCACGATTACCAGTACTGGAATTCCCAGTTCCCGGCACTTACGCTGCAAATAAGCCAGATCCTCCCCTCGTTCCTCGATCTTTTTAAGCGTGCCTTTTTTTGACTTGCAGGGCTCGTCGTAAGTCAGTGCATCCATGGCAAAATTCCTATTCGCTTATGAGTTATTTCATCCATCTTTTATTTCGTTACATATTCCGATGTCGGGATGCGAAGGATTTGGCAAGCATCGAGTCGAATTTGGGAACAAAAAAAGCCCTGTCCAAATCGGACAGGGCTTTTTTCTTAAATTAAACTTCGCAGTAAGGATTAATAAGTTACCAAACCTTCAAGGTAGAACTCATCGTAGTCGCCTTGTGTGGCACTATCTACCGAGGTAGTGCTATACTCAACATTGAAGAAGAAATTATCGGTAACTGTAAAGAGTAGAGCTAGCGTGAAACGGTCTGCATCGTGCTCGGCAGAACCTATCTCGTAATCCTCATGAGAATAACGTAAAGTTCCTGCAAACCAGTCGGTGAATTGATAACTGGCGAGCAACATCATGCTCCAATAATCATCATTTTCTAGGATATCGTAATTATCATATTCAATCGCAAGAGTGAGATCGTTTGGATTATAACCCAACCACACATTAAATTGGGAAATATCAGAATCGACTGAAGATAATCCACTATCAACATCAACTTCCTGATGGGCATATCCCAATCGAGCTTCCAATCCAGGGATGATCATCACCGATGCAGCCAGATCGAGGGCAATGTCGTCTCCATCAAAATGATTCAGAGCCCAGTAACCATCGTGCAAACCAAGGGTAAACCCAAATTGACCATTATTGAAGTTGGCTCGAAGTCCATCTACATAATTGCGACGGGTTTGAACATCGAAAGCACTAACTTGACCAACGGCAACATCAGAACTAGTACCCAAGATGTAGGCATTAGTTACAGCATACAGACCAGGAGCTTCATCTGCTTCGTACCCTAATACAGTCAGCTGACGTCCGAATGAGAAGTTGAAAACATCATTAACGCTGTAGCGGGCAAAGAGTTGCTCAAGTCCGATCCCAGTACCACCTGTTGAAGTTCCTGCTGGGGCATCATCGTTACTCATTGCGATGTGTGCCTCCGCGGTGACTGGAGAAAGATCAAAAAGGAAATCAATATCACCAGCAGTAGTGAATTGTTCGTTTTGTTCAGAATTCTCTTCATCATCATATCCGAGGATAAAATCAATATAGCCTCTCATCTTAACCCGGTTGCCAAGGGCAATACCGGAGGCGGATAGAGTCTCATTCGCACCGAGGGCTGTACCTTCCGGAGCGGAGGAAATTTGCGTGGTCATCATTCCGGGGATTTGAGCAAAGGCAGAAATACCCAGAAACAGAGCAGTTAGGAACAAGGTAGTAAGTTTCATAGTGTGTTTAGAAGTTATGTTTCCCCTTTTTAATGACAAAATTCCACTAAATGGTCAAGAAGCAACTCGACCATCAAAAGCAGAAAAATAATGGCTTAATTTTTTTCGATTTTTTTCAATCTGGGCAATAGTCCCTTTGGAAGATTTTTTCGTTCTTCCGGGGAATTTACCGGTCCTTCAAAAATCAATTCCCCCTGTGGGTCAGTTGCCCGAAGAAATTTCTCCCCATCTTTTTCAGTGTAATGCAGGGTGCCCATTTCATCGGTTACGGTCATCTGATTTTGGGTGGAAGAATAAGTGAAGGATTGAACATCGTCTCCAGGTTGATGAACCGGACTGTTGGGGTCGAACCCTTTAGACCTGGGAGATCGAGGAATGGAAAAATCGGGTGCCGAAGGATCAAAGGGCCGGTTGCGAAAGCCAAACTGATTACCGAACTCCTTTTCGAAAAGATCGCGAATTATACCAGAGTTATTCAAAAAATTATCCTCAAATAAAGAAGATCGGCCAAATGGATCGAGGGGGGACCGTCGGGAACGGTTTGCGGATACGGTGGTCTCGCCCAGCTCGATACTGAGGTTCAATTCCTTCCCTTTTCTTAAGAGTTGAAGAATTACCGAGTCTCCCGGTTGTTTCATTTGTACCAGTTGTTTGAGCTGTTCCTGGTTGATCAGGATTTGATCATCAAATTTTTTCAAAACATCATAGCTTTGAATGCCCGCTTCTAACGCCGGGCTTCCCTTCCCCACATAAACCACTTCCAGATAAGCACCTGTGGGCAAATCCAATTGATGGCTGGTACCGGGAGAAAGCTTTTCGGTGTGTACCCCAAGATAAGCAACTTTAGCCGGCTCAGTCGCACTTAGGTTTAAAAACAATGAAAAGATCAGCAGAAATAGAGGAAAGCTTTTCATGGGCAAAAAAGAATACTCAAAACTTTTAACTAGGGAATTAATAAAGATCTAAATCCAGAATAATGACTTCCTGCCGGGGAGTGGTGGAAATAATCCGGGTATTGGAAGAAGGATGCATCCATTCCGTCTCGTCCAAATAATGATAACGAACTTTTCGACCGGGAGAAAAGCCCGGGCGTTGAATTAGTCCCTCATCCACCCGATCAAGTAGTAATTCACGAACCTGAGGATCGGACCAGCCATCCGCTGGCATTCCGGAAAATGTTTCCAGTTGTTCCAAAGTGACCCCGTGAATCGGACTGTCGGGGTCATCAACCCGTTCGGAGACTGGATTGGAGACCAACTCCGAGACCGGGTTGGGCTCTTCACCCTGCTTTGATTCAGGAAGAAAAGATAACATCCAAACAAGAGAGGCGGCCAATGCCAAAACGGGTGGGAGCAGAAAAAGCAACTTAGATTTCGAAGCTTTGGGGGATTCATCGGAAATTCGACGGAATGAAACGGAGCCGGAATCACCCAGAGCATCCTCTACCCTTGCGGTAAATGCAGCGGTTGGAGGCTTGGGCTGGAGAGCTTTCAATTGCTTCTCCAAATCCTCAAATTCATTCATTCTATAATCTCCTTTCGAATTTTCGGACGATCTTCCAGTTCAGAGGGTATATATTCCTTCAGTTTCTGCAATGCGTATCGATAACGGGATGCAACTGTATTTAAGG
>JAYYRA010000002.1:0-37939 GCA_036127675.1 Verrucomicrobiota bacterium | reverse complement strand
GGAACTCCTCCCACATAATGGAGGGCATAATTGGCAATGAGGGCCAAGGGCTTATGTCGGTTCGTACGGACATCGATGATACAGATTTCAGGATCGATTGGACCGGCCGGTCTGACCACATGGTTTCGGTTGGCATTGGTACCGACTTGATCGAGCTCGCCTAAAGGATTGGGTGGCATGGTGCCGGGTTGTAAAAACCAACGGCGATTACGCACTTCACTAGGCTCATCTTCAGAGGAAAACCCAACCCTTGCGGGCTCAAGCGACTGGATGGCCAGAACGATTGCTTCCTCCAGTTTTTGATACTTTAATTTCTCATATTCTTCGCGTCCAGGCATGCCCTCGCCACCTTTGGGTGCGGAGTGGGTATGAGTTGCACAGATGAGCATATCCTGTGTTTTCCATCCGGTTTTTCCAGCAGCCCGTGATTTGGCAATGTCGGACATCTCGCGACCAATGCCAATGGCATCGATCAAACAAATAACCGCCCGACCTGCTCCGGATTCGAAAGCAACGGCACGGACATGAAGGGGATCATGCACATAACTTGATTTTCCTGATCGTAATTGAAAAGGGGTGACTGTGGGGCTGACATCCACACAAGCCGTTCCCACCTGCAACTGACCCGATTGACCGGATACGCTGATGGTTATGAAACAAAACCAGAGAAGGATTAGTGAATTTTTCATAAATAAATTGATTACCTCAACTTCTTCCACGCATCCATGGATCGTTTCAAATTTTCTCGGGAATTCCCCCTAATTGCGTAGCATTGGAAGCCCACATTCCCTGAGAATCCGATTTCATCGAGAATCTTAAAAAGAGTTTTCTGGTCAAAATCTCCACGATCGAGTGTCTGGATAAGTTGTCCCCAGTTGGTTCCTCCCATTTCAGCCCCACTGGTACTTACCTGCCAGAGTAGATCCTTTGCTTCCAAGAGGGCTGCCTTGAGATTTGCTTCTGGTTCGACTTTGAGAAAGTGGCAAAGATTGAACATAACACCCACATTGTTTCGCCGGCATTTTCGGGCAACGCGAATGGCATCACCCAGGGTGTCTATGTAAAAACCAGCGTGAGGGTAGAGAACAACTCGAAGGCCTGATTTCTCGGCTAAGTCAGCAATCTTCTGAACGAAGGCGATCGCCTGTTCGTCGGTGTTGTTTTTTTTACTTCCCTGAATGTAAAGTTCTAGGATGGTGTCATGCCCTTTGAGTTCTCTGATGGCTTCAGGAATCTCGGATTGGAAGGTGTGGCCTTCCGAAGAAAGTTTACCACCGATATAAAAACTGAAAATTTTGAGCCCTGCCTTTTCATAGGCTTTGAGCCTATCAGGCAATGAAAGATCGCTTTGAGAAAGCTTAGCCGACCCAATCCCGTCATACCCAAGTTCCTTTAAGACCTGAACCCGTTCTTTGACCGTTTTGAAATGAACACCGTTTTGAAAGGCGTACACAGGTAGGGATTTTGCAGGTGCACCGAAGGATTGAAGGAAGGTTGAGATTCCTATCCCGAATAAAAATAAGAAATGAAACAGTTTCATGAATAAGGATTCAATCTGATGAAAAGGAGATGTCGGAGACAATCCCCAAAGAGAGAACCTGAGTAATTAGATCAGACACCACATCACCGTGAACATCTGTCAGGCGACGTTCAATCCCGTGATGATAATACGATAAACGCTCATGTTCGAGGCCAAGCAAATGAAGGATGGTGGCTTGGAAATCATCCATGAATATATATTCCATGCTTGTCAAAAACGAATAGTCCGTTTTCGTTTAGGGTATGCCCAGAAATAAATTAATTATGAAAATCATACCCAGTCTTTTGTTTGTTTTTTCAACGCTTGTCGTATCGGCAGATCATCACGGTAAGAAAAAACCGCTGAAGGCTTTTATGATCACAGGTGGTTGCTGCCATGATTACCCGAAGCAAAAGAACATCATAAGTGAGGGAATCAGCGAGCGGGTGCCGACCAAGTGGGACATCTTTTTTGAAATGGACCAAGAGAAAAGCAAGGCGAAGCTTAGCGAGTCCGGATGGGCAGACGGTTACGACTACATCGTTTACAACCATTGCTTTGCCCATGAGAAAGACGCGAAATTCGTGAAATCCATCACCGATATTCATAAAGCAGGTAAACCTGCCATCGCCTTACATTGTGCAATGCACTCTTATCATTGGAGTATACCCGCTAAGGAAGGTGAGAAGAAAGCATGGCCAGAGATGCTTGGAGCAAGTTCCAAAGGACACGGTCCGAAGCAAGCCATCACAGTAAATAAGGTGAAGGAACATGCAAACCATCCAATCATGAAGGATATGCCGGACGGATGGTTAACCCCGGAAGGGGAACTCTACAATGTCCAAGAAGTTTATGAAGGCACTACTGTTCTTG
Organism: Verrucomicrobiota bacterium; assembly: GCA_036127675.1. Taxonomy (GTDB): domain Bacteria; phylum Verrucomicrobiota; class Verrucomicrobiia; order Opitutales; family Seribacteraceae; genus Seribacter. The sequence continues at coordinate 35,547 of JAYYRA010000002.1, read as the reverse complement.
CCTATGGAGATAATGGAAAAGGCAAAAGACCCGAAGAACCGCAAGCTTGCGTTTGGGTCAATACCCATGGAAAAGGAAAGATTTTCTCAACCACACTGGGACATCATAATTCCACCATGTCCACGATGGAATATTTGGATATGCTGGGTAATGCCGTTCGTTGGATAACGGAAAAGTAGCCTAGATACAGTAGTTTTTAGCTTCGGAAACGCGGCTTGGATTTCTTTTTGAAGTCTTTGCCTTTAGTAAATTTCTTTCCGCCCTTACCAAAGCTTTTCCTGAATTTCCCCCCCTTACCACCGGGGCGGGGGCGACCTTTGTCAACGGTGATATTCATCTGATGGCCTTGTACCCAGACGGATTTGAGAGCTTCAAAGATTTCGGGAGGCATATCCTTTGGCAGGTCGATAAAGGTATGATCCTTGAACATGCGGATTTTTCCCATGTGCTGGGGATCTAGGCCTACTTCGTTGGCAATTGCTCCGACGATATCTCCTTTTTGTGCACCATGATATTCGCCGACTTCTAAACGGTAGCTTTGGAGATGATCGTCCCGGAATGACTTTCTCTCGGATCGATCATTATCCCTAGAAGAGAATTTTTTCCCTTCACCCCTGTCTCCACGATCCTTACGATCCTCTCTGCGCGATCGCTTCGATTCGATCTTTGGCATGCTGTCATAAAAAAGTGGTTTTTTCCCACCCGCTAGAAATGCAAGTGCAGCAGCGATATCAAGTGTATCCTTGCTGGTTTCTTCCAGAAGTCTTTGCAGAGCTTTACGGTAGTCACCCAAGTCACCTTTCATGCCTTCTTCGATCTGGCTGAAGAATTCTTCTTCCCTCCGTTCGTTCATCTCTTCGAGTGTCGGAAAGATATATTCATCGCAAGGAACCTTAAGGGTGCGCTCGATTGCCTTGAGCATACGAACCTCTTTTCCGGTCACAAAGATGATCGCATCGCCCTCTCTTCCTGCTCGGCCGGTTCTCCCAATCCTGTGAGTGTATGATTCCAAATCGAAGGGTGCGTCAAAATTGAGGACATGGGATATACGGTCAACATCGAGACCACGGGCAGCTACATCAGTTGCGACCAGTATATTGATTTTTCCGCGTTTCAATCGATCAACGGTCTTCTCCCGCAAACTTTGTGGCATGTCACCATTGAGAGGCTCAGCAGGATATCCCTTCCCTTGTAACACCTCGGCGATTTCCATGGTGGCATTTTTGGTGCGTGCGAAAACGAGAAGGGCGTCAAACTTTTCAATTTCGAGCAGCCTGATCATCATTTCCCGTTTTTCATATTGGCGGACTTTAATAAATCGCTGACGAATATTGGGGGAATTTTCCGCCTTTACCTTGATGGTGATTTTGACGGGATCCTGCATGTAGTTCTCTGCCAGTCTTTGAATCGGCTTGGGCATGGTAGCCGAGAAAAGGGCGGTCTGTCTTTCAGTAGGCGTGTGTTCAAGAATCCATTTTATATCGTCGATGAATCCCATACTGAGCATTTCGTCTGCTTCATCGAGTACCAGAGCCTGCAAGTGATCGAGTTTCAGATAGCCCTTTTCAATGTGATCCATAACCCGGCCAGGGGTGCCGACCACAACTTGGGCTCCACGCTTAAATTCCTTGATTTGCTCACCGTAGCCGGTTCCACCGTACACAGCGACCACGCGTAACTTAGGTAGATTTTCCGCAAATCCTTCCATGGCTTCCGCAACCTGTAGGGCGAGTTCTCTTGTTGGTGCAAGAACGAGAATCTGGGCACCTTTGACTGATTCGTCCATTCTGGAAAGAAGGGGTAATGAAAATGCTGCGGTCTTTCCTGTCCCTGTCTGTGCTACGCCCAATAAGTCTTTTCCTTCCAATATTGGAGGAATAGCACATTCCTGAATGGGAGATGGGGTGTCGTAGCCTGCACTACGAACAGCTTTTAGGATTGGTTCAGCCAAATCCATTTCATCGAAACCTCGAGGCGTACCTGAGGCTCCCTGAACATCATTATCTTGATTCATGGGTATGTTAAGTTAAGAGGCGTTTAATCTGTTTACCAAAAAGGTCGAACGCTCGCTCACATACTCCATCTTCCATCCGCCTTACTCGTGAGCACTGGTTCTAGTACTTGGCTTAAGTTATTCACATTATTTGAAGTTGTGAATAATGGCGAGCATGAAAAAATTTGTTTTACATAGCAGCAGGTATGCATCACTGATTTGAATTGTATTCCATTCATGATCCTCGCAATTCCAAAAGAATCATACTTAGAAGAAAAAAGAGTTGCGATTGCACCAGAGAATGTTCCCGCCTTCTTTAAGCTCGGATATGAAGTAAGAATTCAATCGGGTGCAGGTGAAGCAGCTCAAATGTCGGACTCTTCTTACCAGCAAGAGGGAGCTGAAATCATTGACGAAGTGGATAAACTTTGGTCTTCCGCAGATCTGATTTTAAAGGTAAACCCTCCAACCCTAGAAGAGGCTGCTAAGATCCCGGAGGGTGCCACTCTGATTTGTTTTGTTTATCCTGCAAGAAATGAAGAACTGATTGAGGCTTTGGGGCAAAGAAAAATTAATTTGTTGGCGATGGACTGTGTGCCCCGAATTTCCAGGGCTCAATCAATGGACGCCCTAAGTTCTATGGCTAATGTTGCCGGTTATCGTGCAGTGGTGGAAGCCTCAAATGAATTTGGTCGCTTCTTTACTGGGCAGATCACTGCTGCCGGAAAGGTTCCTCCAGCTAAAATCCTTGTGATTGGAGCAGGAGTCGCTGGATTAGCGGCTATTGGTGCGGCACGTAATATGGGTGCAATCGTCCGTGCATTTGACACCCGACCTGTTGTTAAAGATGAAGTAAAGAGTCTGGGCGGGGAATTTCTGATGCTCGATTTTGAAGAGGATGGAGCTGGATCGGGCGGGTATGCGAAGACCATGAGTAAGGAGTTTATTGATGCTGAAATGAAGCTCTTTGCTGAGCAAGCTGAAGAGGTGGATGTGATCATCACAACAGCGATGATTCCAGGTAAAGAATCCCCAATCCTGATCACTGAAGAGATGGTTAAGAGCATGAAGCAGGGTTCAGTGATAGTGGATTTGGCTGCCGAGGGTGGAGGTAATTGTGAGCTTACCGAAAAGGGTAAACGGGTTTCTGCCCACGGAGTGACGATTCTTGGATACACTGATTTGCCCTCACGATTAGCGACTCAATCTAGTCGTCTGTTCGGAAATAACTTACATAAATTGGTCAAGTTACTAGGAGAGGCCAATGAATTTGTTATTAATAAGGATGACGAGATTGTCCGGGGTGCATTGGTGTTGGACAGGGGGAAGTTGTCTTGGCCACCTCCCAAGGTAGAGGTTAGCATCCAACCTCAGAAAGGGGTTCAATCGGAAGAAGCTGTTGAGTTGAAAGCGGAGAAGGAAAAGAAATCAATTTTCAGTCCGGGAGTGATGCTTGGAATTCTGGCAGTATCTTTGCTGGCCTTAGGTTGGAAGGGAGAAAATGAATTTCTGGATCAGCTTACAGTCTTCGTCTTATCTTGCTTTGTCGGATATATGGTGGTCTGGAATGTAACTCCGTCCCTCCATACTCCTTTGATGAGTGTGACCAATGCAATTAGCGGGATTATTGTGATTGGCGGAATGCTTTTTGTATCAGGTGCAAATCCTTGGATAGCGGGAGTGGCCATTTTCGTTGCTACTATCAATATTGCTGGAGGTTTTTTGGTAACTCAACGAATGCTTAAGATGTTTCGTAAAGAATGACTGAAGGACTGATAACGATGGCTTATTTAGTCTCGGGCATATTTTTTGTCCTTAGCCTTGGGGGGTTATCCAAACAGGAGACTGCAAGGCGGGGAAATATTTATGGTATTGTTGGGATGACAATTGCCATAGCGGCCACCTTTTTCTCCGGCAAAATTGAGAATTTCCAATTGCTGGTACCTTTAATGTTAGGAGGGGCAGTGATCGGAGCGGTACTCGCTAAGCGGGTAGAGATGACATCGATGCCCGAGTTGGTGGCAATTTTGCATAGTTTTGTCGGCTTGGCTGCAGTGCTCGTTGGAATGGCCAGTTTCCTTGATCCCAGTCATGATTTATTGGAAGGGGTAAATCGTTTGATTCACGATGTGGAAATCTTACTGGGAGTATTTATTGGTGGAGTAACTTTTACTGGATCAGTGGTTGCATTTGGTAAACTAAGAGGCTCTTTGAGTGGAAAGCCACTACTTTTGCCGGGAAGACACTTTATCAATCTTGCAATGGTTGGTGGAAGCGTATGGCTGGGTTCCGAATTTCTTAATCAGGGCCATGATGCAGCATGGATCAGCTTACTGATTGTTACTGCTATCTCCCTTGTTCTAGGTGTACATTTGATCGTTGCCATTGGAGGAGCGGATATGCCAGTGGTGGTTTCGATGCTCAATAGTTATTCGGGTTGGGCTGCTGCGGCTGCTGGATTTATGCTAAAGAATGACTTGCTGATCATTACGGGTGCTTTGGTGGGAAGTAGTGGGGCGATCTTAAGTTACATTATGTGCAAGGCGATGAATCGTAGCCTTGCAAATGTAATTTTTGGTGGATTTGGGACAGATGGAGGCGGCTCCGGAGACGGAGGGGAAATCGAAGGATCGATTACGGAAACCTCATCAGAGGAAGTTGCAACTGAGCTTAAAGAAGCCAAGGAAGTGATGATTGTTCCTGGTTATGGGATGGCAGTGGCCCAAGCCCAGCATGTGATCAAGGAGATTACCGAGAGATTGCGTTCTCAGGAAGTGAATGTGCGCTTTGCGATTCATCCGGTTGCCGGAAGACTTCCCGGCCACATGAATGTATTACTTGCGGAGGCAAATGTTCCCTACGATATCGTTTTTGAAATGGATGAGGTCAATGACGAGTTACCCGAAGTGGATGTTCTGATGGTGGTTGGAGCAAATGATATCGTTAATCCATCCGCATTAGAGGACTCGAGTAGTCCGATCACTGGAATGCCCGTAATTGAGGCTTGGAAAGCCAAGTCGGTCTTCGCTTTGAAAAGAAGTATGGCTGCGGGTTATTCGGGGGTGGAAAACCCACTTTATTTTAAAGACAATACAAATATGCTTTTCGGTGACGCCAAGGACACCTTGACCGCTGTTTTTCAACATTTAAGCCATTGAGGTTTCTTGTGTTTTCCTGCCGGTTAATTGGTGCAAAAGAAAATCTTTTCATACGGGTCTCGATCGCACTTTTTTTTGTCCTAACTGTTTTTCTTTATGAGACGAAGGCAAAACAGGTATACAAACCCAAACTGGTAAACAGTAAGTCAGGGGATCATCATGATTTTCCTCTTGGAGTTTTGGAAGCTACGGGCCGATTGCGGGATGGTGAAAGGGAAATTCTGATCATGGATGTAGGTAGGGGTGGGGTCGGAGAAAGATCGGGTTTACAAGTTGGAGACCGCATAACGAAGATCGAGAATATGACACCTGATAAGTTTTCGAAAAAGACTGATGCCGGCTTGTCAGGTCCTCAAGAACTTTTGGGTAGAAGTTTGGATAAAAAAGCCGGGTCATTCAAATCGCAGCTGGTGTTAGAGATCACGCGGGGTGAAAATATTCAAAAATTGAATCTTCATCTACCCCAAAGTGCTTCTTTTGCCTTCTCAAATCCCCAGTCTTGTGGAAAGAGAAAATCTTTTCTCTCCGGAATTGCTCAACAACTGGTTGAATCCCAAGAGCTAAACGGCAGATGGAAACCGGGTGTCGGTGGTGATGCAGATGTCTACACAACGACTTTTTGTGGACTGGTTCTTTTAGCTAACAATGATCCGACTCATTTACCTTCAATAAAGAAGGCTATCGAGTTTGTTACAAAAGCCAGTGTCGTGAGCATCGACACTAAGGATCCAAAAAAAGGACCCAAAAACTGGCAAACTGCAGCCATTGGGATATTTCTTGCGGAATATCAACTGGCGACAGGAGACACAGAATATTTTGATGATCTTCAGAAATGCTGTGAGCTTCTGGTTTCCAGAGTTACAGAAAAAGGTACAATGGGTCACCATTTTTCAATTCCTTACAACGGAGGGGGGCTTGTTGTAATCAATGTCCACGCCCACCTAGCCTGGGCACTTGCGGAGAAGTGTGGATATCGTATCGATGAAGAAGCATGGGCCAATTCCTTTTCCGAAGTAGAGAAATCAACTGATCCCAAGACAGGAGCATTAGGCTATTCCTCAAGAGCTAGATGGAGTCCGGATATATCTGCCCGAACCGGAGCCATGGCAACGGCTCTTATTGTTGGTGGCAGGGAATTAGAATTTGCCGAATCATTGGCAGACTCGCTAGTTCGCTTGAATGGGAGGATGAGGCATGCACATGCGATGTCATCGATTGGTTTAATATTTGGTTTTTCAGGAATCAAGACCGCAGCAAGGAGCGATTACGCGAAAGTGATGTCTGCCTGGATACCCTATTTGGAATTGGCTCGGTTGCCTGAAGGAGGTGCCGCTTTTTTTGGAGGGAAACGAAACATTGGAGGAGATCAGTATCTAGGCTATTTCTCGATTGGTAACGCGATGGTTGGCTTGGTTCTGGCAAGTGCAGAAGATCGACTCTTTATGCATGGAGGAAGTAAGAAGGGTTGGTTTGGCGGACAAAAGTAAGGACTCTGCTGGATAAAGGTTGTCCTAACTGCAGAATCATTTTTTTTAAGTCTGTGAAATCGTCCAAGATTATCTTTTTATTATTCGCTTTTTTGTTCAGGTTGGCATGCACAGCTCATGAGGGCGACTCCGCCAAAAAAGTGGAAGCCATTCATACCCATGAGGATTTAATCGGGCATACCCATGCTGGTTGGGAGAGTCGATATTTTTCAGAGGGCCGGGATGCCTTGGATGGAAAGTCATTATGGACTGGTTCCGTAGAACTTGGTTACAAACATTTCTCCGGCGGAGTTTGGTATGGTCGGTCCTCCAATCATGCTTATGATGAATTACAGTACGGACTTTCGCTTACACAGGAGAAAAATGACTGGTCATTCTATGCCGGTTACACGCACTTGGTGTTCTCAAAATACAACGAATCCGATGATGAATGGTCATTCGGATTGGCGTACGACAATTTGCCTTATTCGCTAGGTACTTCCCTTGATGGAACTTATTCTATGGATGCGGAGGGGGTATTCTACGAATGGAGTAGTTATCGCGAGTTTTCCTTGGGTGAGAAATCCGCTGCCCTGATTAGCGGAATTTTAGGTCTTAATGATGGCTATGTTTCCGATGGGCATGACGGGGCTAATTTTTATGCCCTGAGTGTTGGGTTGGAGCGGAAGATTACTGATAATTTTCTAATTTCCTGTCACGGTATGCAAAGCTTTGCCATTGATCGTGATCTTACCCTCGCAGGGGATGAGCAGTTAAAAGACTTTTTTCACTTTGGTGCGGGGTTGCAGTGGGCTTTTTGATTACCGCTGAAAAGCAAACATTGCATTCGGGTGGTATATTGTTTTGAGTTTTTTTGTGTCAAATAAGCCAAATATAATTTTTATCATCACGGATCAGCAAAGATTCGATACCATTGCCGCACTCGGTTATGATCACATGCAAACTCCCAACATGGATCGTCTGGTAAATGAAGGAGTTTCCTTTAATAATTGTTTCATTACCGCAGCTTCCTGTGCTCCTGCAAGAGCCAGCCTTTTTACCGGTTATTTCCCTCACACCACCGGAATCTTTAAAAATGCTGATTCTTGGCGCCGTTCTTGGATCGAGAAATTAGCGGATGCCGGGTACAGATGCGTAAATGTAGGTAAAATGCACAGTTATCCCTACCATACACCACTTGGATTTCATGAACGCTATGTGGTTGAAAACAAAGATCGCTATCTTGAAGAGCGTTACTATTTCGATGAATGGGATAAAGCTCTAAAAGCCCGCGGCCTAATTAAGCAACAGCGTGAACTTTACCGTAAAAGAAGTGATTACGATCAAGCCTTGGGTGCTTTTGATTGGGAGCTTCCTGAAGATATGCATCCAGATTTTTTTGTGGGTGACACTGCCAAATGGTGGCTAGAATCCTACCCCAAAACAGAGCCACTTTTTTTACAGATTGGCTTCCCGGGGCCACATCCTCCATACGATCCCATTCCTCGTTACTCGGAGACTTATTTAAAAAAAGATCTTCCGCTTCTTGAGGTCACGAAAGAAGAACTATCTGCTTTGCCCGATCCACTACAAAAGCTGAGAAAGCACAATAACGAAGTGGATCATGATTCGGTTGTGCTGGATTTGGAACCAAGCAGGGAGCAACGGCATCGACAACGGGCTTATTATCTAGCCAATGTTACCATGATTGATGAAAAGATAGGAGAGGTTCTTCATACATTGGAGAACCTTGGATATTTGGAAAATGGAATTGTAGTTTTCTGCTCGGATCATGGGGACTGTCTGACAGACCACGGTCACAGTCAAAAATGGACAATGTACGATTTAATTACGCGGGTTCCCATGGTAGTTTGGGCACCTGGTATATTCGAAGGGGGTCGTTCGATCGATGGTCTTTGTCAGCACATGGATATTGGACCAGCAATATTGGAGTTGGCTGGAGTGGATGTGCCGGAATCTTTTGAGGCTAAATCTATTTTACCCGTCCTAAAGGGAGATTCCTGGGAATCGAGGGAATTTGTTTTTGCTGAACAGATCAAGGATGGAATTCTTACGGATACCGAGTTCATGACTATGATCCGAAGTAAAAACTGGAAGCTAGTTCATTTTTTAGGATTGGATTGCGGACAGTTGTTTAACTTAGAAGAAGATCCTGATGAAGTAAAAAATCTCTGGGATGATCCAAAGGTTTCAGAGATTAAAGATAAATTGTTGAGGCAACTATTGGAATGGCACATAGACAGCCAGATCAAAACCCGAAAATGGTCTGATGCTTGGAGGTGAGTTTGCATGCAGTTCAAATTAAAACCTAAATTTGTATGAGTCCGATCGCCTTATTGTTGATTGGGATGCTGATTGTGGTTCTAAGCATTCTTTTTTTAAGATTACATGCATTTCTTGCCTTGATTCTGGGTTCTCTTGTTGTGGCAATTTTAACGAGTCAGGAGTCGGTACATCAGTACGCCGTTCGATCGGAGGCAGTTCGTGTAGTCGCCGTTGATCCAAATTCAAATCTGATTGGGTTGAAAGCTACCAAAAACCAGAAAATACTTTCTGGTTATGTGGCGATTCTGAGTGAAGATGAATCTTCTGGAAAGCTGGATAAATACAGCGACGGAATAGTTAGCATCCTTTCGGAAGAAGAACTGAACCCGATACAGAGGAGGAACCACAATGAATTTTCATATGTTTATGCGGAACTTTCTTGTGATTCCTTTCCCAAAATCAATGACAGAATTATTCATCGCAGTCAGCTGAGGTCTGCTGAATCGGTTTCCAAGCAAAATATCGCTAGTAGGGTGGGGGAAGGGTTTGGTACTACTTGTATGAAGATTGGAATTATGATCGCGATGGCGGCTGTAATCGGTCAGTGCCTTATGCGTAGTGGAGCAGCCGAGAGAATCGTGCTCGGAATTCGTAACCTACTCGGTGAAAAGAACGCACCAGTTGCCTTTATCGGCAGTGGTTTCACCTTGGGCATCCCTGTATTTTTTGAAACGGTTTTTTACTTAATGATGCCTCTGGGAAAGGCAATGTATCTGAAGACGGGAAAAAATTATTTGCTTTATGTTTTGACCATTATTGCGGGTGGATCCATGGCTCACTCTTTGGTTCCTCCCACGCCAGGTCCGTTGTTTGTAGCATATGAGTTGGGAGTGGATGTGGGATTGGCCATTATATGTGGCACCTTGGTTGGGGTCTTCACAACTACTGCGGGATACTTATGGGCACGATTTATTAGTTCCAAGATAACCATTCCTCTGCGAGAGTCAGCAGATCTGAGCAAAGAGCAACTCGAAGCGATGGCTAATCGAAAGGTCGAGGAACTCCCGGGTCTGTTAATTTCGATTTTACCTATCCTACTGCCTCTTGTCCTTATCGCTGGGGGTACTACCTTCAAATTAACCTTTGAGGGGATGGAATCGGCACCCGAATGGATGACGATAATCAATCCGATGATACAGTTGCTGGGAAATAAGGATATTGCACTATCAATTGCAGCTGTCTTTTCGATCATTTTACTTGCTAAAAGACCAGACAGTACAAAAGAGAGTTTATCAAAAACGATTCAGGATGCAATTGCCGATGCTGGAGTGATTGTGTTGATTACCTGTGCGGGAGGGGCGTTTGGCCATGTTCTCAGACAGACTGGAATCGCAGGTAGCATCGAGCAATCCCTGCCGGCAACCGAATCTGGACTAATGGTGGTGGGCTTCTTAATTTGTGCGATCGTTCGTACTGCTCAAGGATCTTCTACCGTAGCGATGATAACCGCCGTTGGAGTGGTTGCACCGATTGCACTCGCTTCAAATTTGTCCTACCATCCAGTTTATATCGCAATTGCTATAGGTTGCGGTTCAAAACCAATCAGTTGGATGAATGATTCGGGGTTCTGGGTGATTAGTAAAATGAGTGGAATGACTGAGTCTGAAATGTTGAAGACCAATACCATTATGGGAATCATCATGGCTTTGACGGGTCTGATTGTCTGTCTCATCGGTTCGAGAGTCTTTCCAATGATGTGATTGTTCAATTTACCAGAGATATCCAATTTCGAACTTAGAAATTTGCCCTATTGAATATTCGATCATTTGCTATCCACCGATTAAAATTTAAAGATGAAAATAAAGATATTCCTTTTGACGATTTTGCCCCATATTTGGCTAATTTTCTCTTTTGGCCAGCATGACAGGGAGAGAAATGCTTTTCGGCACTTGGCAGAAGGAAAAGTAGAAAAGGCCTATTTCGAGCTAAAGCATGGAAAAAAACACACAGATCCTGCTGAAAAAGCATTTATCTCAACACTTTGTCTTTTAAAAGAAGGCAAAAAAAATCAAGCGTTGGCCATGGCACGGCAAGCGGTTGAAAAGGGTCTTCCATTTGATAGATTCCTTTCAGAACCTCGCCAATGGTTACTTCCATTAAGGGAACTTACAGCTTTCAAAAAATGGAAGGGACAGATCAATCCTTCCCGTCTTATTCACGGGCCTATGGTTGGTCAGGTCACCGAAGAATCCGCCAGTTTTTGGTTCCGAACCGACGGGCAGTGTGAGATTGGAGTAGAAGTCACCGGACACTCCGGACGGGAATCCGTTACTACAAGAAAGGAAGACGGATATGTTGGAGTAGTCCAAATCGACGGACTTTTACCTGGAACATATTTTGCCTATGAAATTTTTGTTAATGGAGAGAAATTTGTGGATCCCGATAGAGAATTTGGTTTTCGAACTTTTCCCCAAAGCGAAGAAGGGGCTAAGTTCACCGTTGCATTTGGTGGTTGTTCCGGTTTCGTGCCTGAATATGAACCGATTTGGGAAGTAATTGCCGGACATGACCCAAGAGCCACCCTGTTTCTTGGGGATAATGTTTATATTGATGATCCTGAGGATGTCACGTGGACGGGTGATTATTGCTACGCTCGCAGGCACTCCCGCCCCGAATGGAAAAAATTGACTGCTAAGACTTCGATTCATGCAATCTATGATGATCATGACTTTGGAATGGATGATTGTATCCCGGGAGCTCTAATTGATCTCCCACCTTGGAAAAAGCCAGTCTTGGAAAATTTTAAGAAAAATTGGAATAATCCAATGATAGGAGGAGGACAGGAAAATCCCGGGTGTTGGCAAAGTTTCTCCATGGGTCAAGTACAGTTCATTATGCTCGATTGCCGCTATTATCGAGACAGGAAGGAAAAATCAATGCTTGGTGATTATCAAAAAAAATGGCTCAAGAAGACACTGCTTAATTCAGATGCAGTTTTTAAAGTTATCGCCTCGTCAGTTCCGTTTTCAGAAGGAATCAAACCTGGAAGTAAAGACCCTTGGGATGGATATCCCGAAGAAAGGGAGGAAATCTTCAATTTTATAGAGGATGAAAGGATCGAAGGTGTTCTTCTAATTTCCGCCGATCGTCACCGGATTGATTTGCGTAAGATAAAGAGACCAAAGGGATATGATTTTTACGAATTCGTAAGCGGAAGACTGACAAACCGACATGTTCATCCGGTTGTAAAAACCGAAGGTTTATTATGGGGCTATAATGATACCTGTGGCTTTTGTCTTCTTCGTTTCGATACTCGAAAAAGAACTCCCCAAGTCCTGCTGGAGGCCTATGATTCTACTGGAGAAATTCTCCATCAACACAAAATATTGGCAAAGAATTTGACTTTTGAAAATTAAGTGGAAATCAGTTGATCTATCAGTGACCTGTCCCCATCTTTTTTGGATGGCAACATACGACCTCCCTGCCAAGGTTCCTGAATATTTCCATTTTGTACCCGAGTAACTCGGTAAGGAGTTGCGAAGTTGAAATTTGGTGCCACTTCGCCCTGACCACCAATTACCTCTGCACCCCTGCGCACGTTATCCTGCATCCAAAAAGGTAGACGTAAATGAAAGGGATTCCGCTCTACTTCACCACGATGAAACGAAAGTGCGGATATAAGATCAGTTAAATCACTTCTTGAACTTTCGACCAATAGATTTGGGCGGGGCATTTGACCCCAGAATTCGGTTTCTATCAAAGTAAAAGTATCAGCTGAAATGTGCGAAAGACTCTCGAGAGTTAATAGATTTACTCCAAGATGAGTTTGATTCCAGTCATTTGAATTTGGAAAGAAGATTAAGTCTGGTTCAAGTTGATCAAGGCTATGACTGAGTAAGTCGATGGATTTTTCCCAGTTTTTTGGGTTATTTTTCTTACCGGAGGGATGAATCTCATTTAATCCTTCAGGGCAGATTTCTTCCAATTCAAATCCGAGATATTGACAGGCCTGACGAAGTTCCTCCTTGCGTCCTTGCTTACGATTAGGATTGCTGCCCAAAGTAACCGGTAGGGTAACGACTCTGCACCCAGCTTCTCTGTATAATCGGAGTGGTAGTCCTCCCATAACACATTCGTCATCGGGGTGCGGAGCAAGTAGCACTACTTTGGGTGCGCTCTCATTGATAAAATACTTTTTGGGTTCAGGTAAATTGGTTAGATCGACATTCGAAGCTTCTTCATAGCATGAACCGAGAGACTCAAGATATTTGTAATAAGGATTATCGGACATTTGTTAAAAATTTCTAATTCTTTTCTCTGCTGATGCCGATCAAAATAAGCCTCTGAAGCATTCCCCGACTTTTCTTGTCTAGACTAATTTTCATGATAGTTTGGAAAATTTCGTTATTATGAAAATCAATCATATTGTTCTATTTCTCTCTTTTATCCCCTTCTGTTTGTTTGCTGATATCATGCAAGTCAGCGAATCGGAAATGCCTGAACTTTCTAATGAATCCGCTCCATTTAGGGGAAAGATTAATCACACCGGTTATCTTGGCCACACTTGGGTCGGATATCCACATGTTGAAAATCCTGCTAGTTTGGGTATTGATCCAACAGGTGCGATAATCGTGGCAGAAGCTCATCGATTTAAATACGGGGTGCCAGATTTGAGAAGTAATCGTCATATGATTCAAGACGATTTCAAATCACGAACCGTTGAGGATAGGCTGAAGATGTATCAAAAACATCAGAATATTAAACCAATGAAATGGTACACTGATTTCCCCGAGCGTTTGATTCGTTTAGAAGACAGAGATGGCAATACGGTGGCTGATCATCGTCTTCTGTTTTCTGATGATTTTGATGATGCCTTGGATGGAATTGGTTTTTCCATTTTGGCTGAGAGAGATGCGGTTTATTTTACCTGTATTCCAGCACTTCGAAAATTATCCGATTCGGATTTGGATGGGGTGGCGGATACGCACCAGAGAATTGTTGAAGGATTTGGTGTTCGGGTTTCTTTTACTGGTCACGACCTTCATGGTATTATCAGAGGACCGGATGGTCGTCTTTATTTTAGTGTTGGAGACAGAGGGTTTTCCGTAGAATCCAAAGAAGGTAACACCTTTGAAGCATCTGGTAGAGGAGCGGTCTTTCGTTGTGATTCCGATGGTTCAAACTTTGAAGTTTATGCTACAGGCCTGAGAAATCCACAAGAACTGGCTTTCGATGATTATGGTAATCTGTTCACTTTTGATAACAATGGAGATATTGGGGACAAATCGAGAGTTGTTTATGTGTTGGATAATTCTGATTCGGGTTGGGATATGGCCCATCAATCACATCATCAATATGTCAAAGACTTGGATTGGGGCGACTATCACATTAAAAAATCCGTTTGGGTGGGCGAAAATATGTTTGGATTATATGACGCCGATTCTCCTCAATGGGTTTATCCTCCAGTAGCTCATGCAGGAAATGGTCCCTCGGGAGTCACTTGGCTAACTGGGCTTTCGGTCCCAAGCGACTTGAGGAATTCATTTCTTTTGACTGATTATCGTGGTGCTTCCACGAAGTGCCAGACTTTGACTATCCGATTGAAATCAGCGGGTTCCGGATTCGAACTATCTTCCATGGAACCTCTCGTTGAGGGCTTGGCAGCTTCAGATGTAGAGCTTGGGTTTGATGGAAATTTATACTTTGCCGACTATGGTGGTGGATGGTCTGCGAATCGAAACGGTACAATCCAGGTACTAAGACCTACTGATAAGGAAGCAATTCTTCACGGTGCTGAAACTGCACGAATGTTTAAGAAAGGTTTTTTGGATCGATCTAAAATTGAACTTTCTAGCCTGCTCAAAAGCAATGATCGTAGAATTCGTCAGGAGGCACAATTTGCTTTAGTTGCCCAAGGGGCATCATCCATCCCGATTTTTGAAGAATTATTGAGCGAAGAAAAATTCGAAATTTCCCAGCTTCATGCAATATGGGGTTTGGGCCAACTTTTTCGTAATGGAATTTTGCAGAGTAGGGAGTTGTTGCTTCAAGCTCTGGAAAGTCCCCATCTTGAGATTCGGGCAAATGTGGCCCGTACAATAGGCGATATTGGAATGAAAAAAGCCAAAAGCTCCTTGATCAAGACTCTGAGCGACAAATCTTCCCGGGTTCGATCGATGGGTGCAATCGCTTTGGGGAGGGTTGCTGATATCGGAGATACGGAAGCATGTATTGCTCTTTTCAATGCAGTTGCCAAAAATCAAGGGTCAAACTTTGAGGTTACATTAAGGCATGCTTATCTTTCAGCTTTATCCAGACTCTCAACCAAGGATCAGCTAGTTTCTTACACTGGAGTCAAATCTTTCGAGCAAAGGATGACCACCGTCCTACTTCTACGCCGGATGGGTGATGAGAACCTGTCCTTATTTCTGGATGATTCTGACGAGTATATCCGCCACGAAGCGATTCGTGCAATTTACGACACGAATGCTTTGACAACTTCTGCTGGGGAGAAACTGCTGGATTTGGCGGTAAAGGATTATCCATACTTCATTCAGACACGGATCATTTCAGCAGCACATCGATTACAGAATAATTCTGGAGCAAATCTTTTAATAGAAGTTGCTATGGATACCAGTCTGGATGATGAGGTCCGCACCTTCGCTCTTCGTGCAATACAAAGCTGGATGAAACCTCCTCAATTTGATGCTGTTTTGGGTCATTTTCGTCCTGTAGAAATACCCGGCAACCAAATATCCGCGTTGTTATCGACCGATCAGAAATCTGATTTTCAACAATTCCTCTCAAAAGAGAAAAATCCCTCCTTGGTTTCTCTTGGTACTGATGTTGCTCAGGTTCTTGGAATCGTTCTTAATTCTGACTTACTCCGGCAACAAATCAGACAAAATGAACTGAGCGTGCTGGTCCGACTTTCCTGCATGGAGAATCTTTCAAATCTTGGAATTCAAAAAGATAATAATTTATTTTTAAATCTTCTAGATGACGATGAGGAGGAAATCCGAGCTTTTGCCCTAAAAGAGTGTTTTGAGCGAAAATTGGATGGGATTAAAAAGGTTGGTTTAAGTGCTGTCAAAAATGAAGCTCTTCCCGTAGCTAGAGAAGCAATACGACAATTATCGAAAACTGCTTACAATGAAATTTTGGACTTTTGGTTAAATCGGATTGATTCCATCCGCCCCGAGCTATGGCTGGATCTTTATTCTGCAATGCAAACCAGTGATTCTCCTGATTTAAATAATGCAGCTATGCTATTTTCGGGTAGCGATTTAAACGCAGTTCATTCACTTACTCTACAAGGGGGTAATCCAAAGAATGGAGAATCGGTATTTCGTAATCAGGGTGCCTGTCTCCAATGTCATAAGATTTCAGGAGAAGGAGGAGTACAAGGCCCTGAGTTGAGCCTTGTCGCTGATCGCTTGAGTTCTGAAAAGCTTTTGGAATCAATTGTTAATCCAAGTGCGGAGATTACACCTGGATATGGTTTGTCCAGCGTCAGCCTAAATACAGGTAACAATTTAGCGGGTCGAATTGCTGCAGAAGAGAACGATGAGATTCTACTTATCACTCCAGATGGCACCAATCACTCCCTTAACCGCAGTCAGATTGAAAGTATCTCTCCCCCTGTTTCAGCGATGCCACCAGTAGGCCTTGCCTTGAACCCGAGTGATTTACGGGATCTAGTCGCTTATCTCGGATCCCGAAATAAGAAATCTTTAAATGAACTAAAGCGTAAGGCAGCACACGGTAAGAATTAAGCCTCAGTAAATTCTACTGGTAAGGTTCGAGGCTCAAAATCTTTGCATCCTTTTTTTGCTTAATCGGTTTAGTCTTGGAAAAAACCAACTTCTTAGGAGCATCTTTACCCACCTTTAGGCTGTGAGGATCGCTAGAATATACTTTTGGATGAAAGGTCTTTCCTTGGACTCGTACGGTATAGAGAATTTCTTTGGTCTTATCGTTGATGACTTGTACAACGGGGTCTGGCTTTAAAAAAGTAAGTTTTGGTAGCCAACCAGTTACCTTGCGTCCATCGTTTTGAGCCATCTTTACAGTCACCGGCCATCCCGCGAATTGGGCTTTGTCTCCGTCTGAAACTTTGGCAAATCGTGGCCAGCACTCAAAGGTAATGGTTCTGTTTCTTTTATTGAAGCGAGCTACTCCAAATCCGTCTGCCCTCTTTAACTCATTATTGCGGTCCTCGGGGTTAGCATAGGCGTGCATGGTTATTTTATTCCCAAGTCCATCCTCAAAGTCCCCCGTCCATGGTAGGGGGGAATTAGGAATGGGCCGGGGACCAGGTTTTTCATTTTCTGGTTTCCACCACCGTCCATAAATTGTGTTTACAATGGCAGGACTGGTAAAGCCAAATGGGCCATCCCTGTGGCTGTCAATTCCATGTTGAACGACTACGGCGAGGTGCTGATCGCCGCATAAATGAGGAGCCCACGCTTTCCTTATCTCCTTAATCGCCTTATTTCTCCCTGTTTGCGGCCAGGCATTGCTGTCGAGGTCAGCCAGTAAGCGATTGCTTGGACTTCCATGAATATGTACCGCTCCACAAAACGCGGTTTGAGACAAAGCAGCTTTCATTTCAGCACCTTCCCAATCTTGGCTCCACTCAGAGAGAAACTTTAACTGTCTTTCACCTAGGAGCACCAACCCATTTAAGTCCACGGCTTTTCGGTCGTAAGAAGGATCGTTTATATGATCGGGTCGAGGGCCCATCTTGGGAATCTTACCTGCGGGTCCTGTCTTAAATTTACGGTCCTCTAAAATGGCAAAGTCTATACCGCCCACTCTTAGTCGGGTGAAGTATACCTCAAGTCCACGTTTTATTTTCCTTGGGTCAATCGGATCCGGAAGGTGCCAAGTTTGTTGCCTCTGAACCATATTTACATATGGGATTGGATAAAAGTAGCCACCACTATTACCTGCAGGTGAAGTAGCAACAATACCACTTTCCCCCCAGAGGTTTGCCTGCCCCACATCATGGTCGTCAGGAATAGTAACCGTTGGTCGATCTTTCATTAGATCGCGAAATTGTAAACCAAACTCGATCCAACCGGCAGTGTGCTCGGTGTGGTGGTAGGTCTGATCACCTGCAAAAAAAAGCATGTCTGGATCGATGGACTTAAGGTTTTCAATAATCATCGGTCTGGGACCCTTGGTCCTGCTGGAATTGCAGGAAAGATTACCCACCACAATGGTTTCCTGATCAATGGGATCCTTACGGATCGTGCCTTCGTAAATAGCTTCTCTACCATGTCTGACCCGGTAAGGAGTGTTCTTGGTCGAATCCCAGTTGTTTATGCGAAAATGGGCAGTCCAGCCCGGGTAAGTGATTTTGACCTTTGCGATCTCTATCCATTCTTTTCCCTGTTTGGTTTCCAGCCTGACTACTCGAGGTTCATCGGGAAGAAGGGGGTATAATTGTCCGGTCAGTTTAAGCGTGCCACCGTCAACGGTGTATAAGGCAAAGGCAACTACCTGATCTCGTGGTACATTAAGGTCAATAATCCGCTTAGGTGCTTTTCCTTTCTTTATTGCAGAAGCATCCACCGGTTTTGCTTTTTCCCACCATTCACCTGTCGACATCCCATCAAGTTTAGGAAATTTTTCACCGAATAATTCAGCGGAATCTGGCTCAGCGGAAGCAAACGCAATGGATAATATGAATGTAAGAAAGAAGATGGGTTTTGTTAGCATGAATTCTTTTGAATCCAAACAAGCCATCAAGCTCAACTTTAAAAATGGTTTTTAGTTGGATTAAGGATGGTTAAGATACAGAGAAACTTCGCCTTGCTTCTGTCTCAGTTTTTCAGAGTTTCTACTGCTCTCCAATGACTGGGAGTTTGGCCTGTTTTCTTTCTAAACCAGCGGGCAAAATAGTTTGGGTCCTGAAATCCACATCTCCAACCGATTTCAGAAACTTTGCTGGAAGAGTTTCGAAGTTCCTTCTGGCACTTATTTAAGCGATCTTCATCCATCAAACTTCCTAGTTTCATTCCTGATTCATTTCTGAGTTTTCGGTTAATGGAGCTTAAATCTTCCTTGAGAAGTTGTGCAACTTCTCTGGGAAACCTGATGAGTCTTGTTTGATCCGTAAGTAATCTCCGAATCTTTGAAGTGTATGGATAGATTTTCTGATTGTTAAATTCCTTACTCTGGAGGTTGTCATAAAGGAGTCCGAAAAGTTGAAGGACTATCCCTGCGGATTGAGCAGACGGTTCTTTTTTTACATCTGTGTTCATCAACAGTCTGTTGATTGCATTTTCGATTTCACTCATCAAATTTAGCGAGACAGACCGACTAATCACAGTCTTACTGATTATTTGCAATTCGTTGAAATCGACGACCAATGAAAGTGGGGGCATTTTTTGTGACTTCCCAAATCCATGCTCTGTATTCGGAGGAAAATAGAGAAGGGACCCGCGATGAACTTCAATTTGTTTACTGCTTATTTTCTGAAATCCGTGCCCGCGGAGATAAAGAAGTATTTGTGAGTGTTTGTGATGGTGGTTTGTTACCCGGTCGCTTTTCCGAGAATGTCGTTGGTGAGCCAACCGTATAATTGAAATTCCCGGGATGGAAATTTGTAAATCTTTTAGGTAGATAGGCTGAAATTCAGTTAAAACCATAGAAATAGTAGCAAAATAAATTTGTATAAAAAATGCTATTTTTGCAAGTCTTGTCCTAACACTTTTGCCTTCTCCTCGATATAATGTATTTCATGATTAAAGATGCATCAGACCTCTTACCTTCTACTCAATGGAGCGAAACCATTTGGTCTACAACCCGTGAAGAGGGCTTGGTTGATAGCTGGTCCAATCCCAGACTATGTGTGGCGGCACTTCTCCCGTTCAAGGATGGTCAACCGGATTGGCGAAGTTTTGAACGCATGCTTGTGTGGATGTATCAATGTGCAAACCAGTTCGGGGTTGAAATTACCTTCGTTCTTAACGCGGATACGGGATATGTTTTTAATCTTTCGAACGAACTTTACAGTGAAGTGATTCAACGATTTCGGAGCCTCTACCCTGATGCTCCCTTTATCAGTGGGGTAACCGCTGTCGATGGGTCCCCTGATAATTTCAAAGCCTCTTGTTATCATACGCATCTGGAAATAGCTCAGGCACATAAGCCTTGTGAGGTGATGATTATGACATCCCAGGCACTTAATTCCCTGAAACCTGAAAAGAGAAGGGATGCCTATTACGAAATCGCTGAGCATATTAAGGTTCCTGCACTTGTCCATGCCCTTGAGCCCGCTTTTGTCCCGTGGGCAACACCTTTTGAGCCCTGGTTACTTCACCAATTGGCAAACCATGAGAAATTTGTGGGTGGTAAAATTTCCACACTTGATGAACCGCATTTTCTTTACTGGGCATCCATGTGCCGCGACCTGGATCTTGATTTTACTCCACACAGCGGGGACGATTTCGGGATTTCGTCAGCGATTAAGATGGGACTGCCCCTTTTGATTGGAGCTGGCGTTTCCGCATGTCCTTTAATCTGTGCCGCCAAGAAATACTGGCATGAAGAAACTTTTGATTCTCGGGTATACAAATTATTCGAAGCCTTTCAATCACTTGAGGATTCCGTATTCCGATTGGATGAGAAGGGGAGTGCAGCCGGGTACAAGCATAGTACCGCTGAAATTCTCAAAATGCTTGGAGTTATTGAATCCGCAGAGATTCATCCGAATTGTTCGGATCTTCGTGCTGGTGATGAAGCCATGAGGATGCGTGAAGCACTTCTTCGCCCGATGCGCATGGCCGAGAGAATGAACATTCCTCATTATTCCCTTCCATCATGAAGGCAGAACCACTTACGAATTTTTCGCGTCTTTGTGTGCACACGATTACCACGAAAGGCTGGTGCTTGGAGGAAGCTGTTGATCATTATGCTGAGGCAGGTGTTTCAGGAATTACGGTTTGGAGACAATGGTTGGAAGACAAAGATCCTGCAAAGGCAGGAGATCTGATTCGGTCTGCGGGCTTGGAAGTTGTTTCCCTCTGCCGTGGTGGATTCTATCCCGCCTTGGAAGAAAAATCCCGAGGTGAGGCGATAGAGGATAATAAGCGGGCGATCGAGGATGCGGCTGCAATGGGTGCTCCGCTGGTGGTTCTTGTGTGCGGTGCCGTGCCGGGACAATCTCTTATCGAATCCCGAAAGCAAATAACCGATGGAATCGCTGCCACCTTGCCCCTGGCTGAAGCACTCGGGATCAAGCTTGGGATCGAGCCTCTTCATCCCATGTATGCCGATGATCGTTCGGCTATCAATACGCTGGCGACCGCCAATGATATTTGTGATGAATTGAATCATCCTCTGGTGGGTATCGCTTTTGATGTCTACCATCTATGGTGGGATCCAGATCTTGAAGTACAGACTAAGCGAATGCTGGATGCCAGTCGTTTGTTCGCTTACCATGTATGCGATTGGTTGACTCCCACCATCGATTTACTAAATGACCGTGGACTGATGGGGGAGGGCTGTATCGATCTTCGTAGCATTCGGGCAATGGTCGAACGCAACGGTTTTGACGGCATGATCGAAGTGGAAGTCTTCTCCAACCGCTGGTGGGATCAACCCACTCATGAATTTCTCAAAGCAATCAAAGAATCCTATTTAAATTACACTTAATTATGAAAGAACATAAATTGGGCATTATTATGAACGGAGTTACTGGGCGCATGGGGACCAATCAGCATTTGATTCGGTCAATCTGTGCGATTCGGGATCAGGGTGGAGTACAGATCTCGCCAGATGAAAAGATCACAGTTGATCCTATTCTCACTGGAAGAAATGAAGATAAGCTTATGGCCCTGGCCGAGAATAATGGTGTTTCCCGCTGGACTACTAATTTGGACGAGGCCTTGGCCGATCCCGGAAACCAAATCTTTTTCGATGCGAGTTCCACCCTTCATCGTACCCGCTTTGTTGAAAGAGCAGCCAAGGCAGAAAAGGCTGTTTATTGCGAGAAGCCAACTGCTGTAACCAAGGGTGAAGCCCTTCGTCTGGCTCAGATATGTGAAGACGCCGGAGTCAAAAACGGTGTGGTTCAGGACAAGCTCTGGCTGCCCGGTATCCGGAAACTAAAGAAATTGATTAAAGATGGGTTTTTCGGGGAAATCTTTTCAGTCCGCGGAGAATTTGGGTATTGGGTATTTACCGGAGCGGATGAGGATCAACCCGCTCAGCGTCCAAGCTGGAACTACCGAAAGGAAGACGGAGGGGGTATCATGATCGATATGCTCTGTCACTGGCGTTACTTGGTGGATAATGTTTTTGGTTCAATTAAATCCATTTCCTGCCGGGGTGCCACGCATGTGGCTGAAAGAATGGATGAACAGGGAATTCCTTATAAATGTACTGCGGATGATTCCTGCTATGCCACCATGGAGTTGGAAAATGGCATTCTTTGCCAGTTCAACAGTTCTTGGACGGTACGGGTTCGCAGGGATGATCTCTTTGTCATGCAGGTGGATGGAAGTAAAGGTTCCGCAGTGGTCGGGTTGCGTGAGTGTCGCACGCAGTCTATTTCGGATACTCCTCGACCGGTATGGAATCCAGATGTCGTCCAACCAATCGATTTTTATAAGGGATGGAAAACTGTGGATAGCGAGCAGGACTATGACAATGCTTTCAAGGTGCAATGGGAACTCTTTCTTCGGCATGTGGTACTCGATGAACCATTTCCTTATGATTTGAGATCAGGGGCTCTGGGAGTCGAACTTGCCGAAATTGGATTGCAGTCATGGGCCGGGCGCAAATGGATTGATCTGTAATTTTTCAAACCTTCTCTTCTAGGGTTGGCATTTACTCCTTCTGTTGTAAATTAATTTATTATGTATTGTTTAAGGTTTATCACTTTCTTTTACTCTTTGTTTCTAGGTTCGCTTGTTATTGCCCAGCAGGGAGACAAGGCGAATGAGAAAGATATTATTTCCTCCCTTAATTGGAAGAAGTGGTCTCCGGATGTTGTACCGGTCTTTTCTGCTGAAGAATCGCTCAAGCAATTTAAGGTGGCTCCTGGCTTCCGGGTTGAGTTGGTGGCTTCCGAGCCCATGATCAAAGATCCAGTATTTGTCGATTGGGATGATCAGGGCAGAATGTGGGTAGGCGAACTGCGTACCTACATGAGGGATCTTGACGGCACGGGAGAAAACGAACGGATGAGTCGCGTGATGGTTCTGGAGGATACAGATAAAGACGGGGTTATGGACAAGGCGACCCCTTTTGTCGATGATATGATCAATGTTCGATGCATTGCCTTTGTGGATGATGGTGTATTGGTGGTCGAGTCCGGAGCCCTATGGTTATGTAAGGATAAGGACGGAGACTTACGATGTGATGATCGGGAAAAACTGATTGATTTTGCCACCGCAGCTCAAAGTAATATCGAGCATGCGGAAAATGCCTTGCATTTTGCCCTCGATAACTGGATGTATAATTCCAAATCATCCCGCAAACTTGCATGGCGTAAAGGAAAGCTGATTGAAATGCCTGCCAAAGCAAGGGGGCAGTGGGGAATGGGAAGTGATGCCTACGGCCGACTTTACTTCAACGCCAATAGTAATTGGTTTGAGGTAGACTGGGCAACTTATGATCGCCAATGGCCGAGTAAAGGCTCTAGTGTGAAACCTCCGACGAATCGAGTGTTTGGGATTCGTCCAAATACTGCCCTTAACCGGAATTACCGTCCTGGGCGAATTTTGGAAGACGGTCGGGTTGCAAGTGTAACCACGATCAGCGGACTAGCAGTACACAGTCACGGAGCGTACGGCAAGGACTGGGAAGGAGCAATTTTCTCGATGTCTCCAGGTACCAATACTGTGGGTGCCTTTCTTCCCGAGAAACCATTCCCTGAATCCGATAATTATGTTCACCAACTTTACCCGGATGCACTCTGGAAAGAGCGGGAATTTCTTGCCAGTACAGATGAGCGGTTTCGTCCGGTTAATGCATCGATGGGACCAGATGGTTGTCTCTATGTGGTGGATTTTTACCGTGGAGTGATTCAGCACAAGCGATTCTTAACTTCCTATCTTCGCCGCCAGTCTGCCGAGCGTGAGTTGGACAAACCCATCGGACTTGGCCGTATCTATCGGATTGTTCCCGATCATCATGAAAAAATAAAAGCACCTGATGGATTGGTAGCCGGTCTTTCTCATCCATATCTCTGGTGGCGTTTACGCTCCCAGAAACGAATTGTGGAGGGAGACCAAAAGGATTTTGTCGATGAAATTCAAAAACTTGCCCACAACAAAACCGCTAGTCCTCATGGGCGGGTTCATGCCATGTGGGCACTTGCTGGTCTCGGTAAGTTAAAAGAATCAACGGTTGTTCAGGCGATCGAGGATAAAGACTGGTTTATTTCAATGACTGGTCTACGCTTGGCGGGTGAAAGTAAAGGTGTGGCTGATTTCTTTCCTGACGAATTTAAATCATCCGCTGAAAAGGTGTTCTCCCGAAAGAACATACAATCAGTTTTGGCTTCTTACGCAGGACTACTCAGCAAGTCTGGTTATCCTTCACGCTCAGTAAATGTTTATAAAGACAAAGAAGCTGACTGGGTAAAAAACGACAAGAATTTACTCAGTGCTTACCGTAAGGGTAGAGATCAGTATGCAGTAAGTTGTGGTGCCTGTCATCAAGCCGATGGTAAAGGCCTGCCGAATATGGCACCAACTTTGGCTAAAAGTGACTGGGTTACAGGTGATTCGACTCGTTTAATTGGTGTTGCGGTTCATGGGTTAATGGGACCTATCAAAGTAAATGGGAAAGCCGTGGAGAATGTCCCCCCCATTATGCCCGCACATGGCTTTATGAAGAACGAACAATTAGCAGATATCCTTACTTATGTTCGAAATGCATGGGGAAATCGTTCCAGTTTAATTTCTGCAAAAGATGTGATGGACTATCGGGTGAAAGAATCAACTAGGATTACGCCTTGGATTGAAGCTGAGTTTAATTAATCCGAAGTTGTTTTGTAATCGTTAGTGTCCTCCAATAAAAGATCCCACAGGGATTAAAAATCTGAAATGATTAGGTTTGAACAAATTTTATCAGTTGCAAATTAATTCCGAGTGATTCCCGCTAAAAGCGGAAAAATGCCTGCTACTTTACAACCATAATACCTCTCATCATTGCGAAATGGCCTGGGAATGTGCAAACAAACTGGTAATCGCCAGGCTCAGGTGCGGTGAAGGTAATCGTATCGGATTCCCCAGGACCAAGAAGTTTGGTGGCAGCAAGCACTTCGTCCATGCTCGCTTCAGGGAGAGGATTGGTGGCACTTGCACCTAATCCCATGATTCTTTGTCCAAATTTGAGAGAACTGATACCCTTTTTTAAGATCACTAGGTTGTGACCCATAGCAATCTTTGGAAGTTTGCCAGTGTTTTTGAGTTCAAGTTCAACCTTTTCTCCACTATTGACCTCAAATTCTTTGGTATCAAATTGCATGGTGTCATTACCAGAAATGGTGATCTTTTTGGCGGCGTTAAGTGATAAAGCAAATAATGCGAGAGATAGTATTGGAATGAAAATTCTCATGAAAGAATTCATACCCGCAAAAGATCAGCAGACAAACTGTAAGGTACGAAAAATTATGAATCAAAAAGTCTTAAGGGATGTTTAATATCTCTTATTTGATCAGTTTTCGTGCAGCTAAGTTATTAAGGCGGTGGGTGACTTCAATGATGCCATCGGTTACGGTTTTGTTATATGTCCGTCCATCCGTGGTATCTACTCCATGACCCTTGACTGCCTTGCGAAGAGGTTCTAGGGCAGGATCCTGATGATGGAAGAGTTCGACAAAAACATGTTTTAATTTTCCGGTTGGGGCATAAGCAGCAAGAAGAGCTCCTATCCAGCCGTCATCCGTGGAGAGACATCCACGAGTCGTCTTAGCAGAAGCATGGAAAATACCGAGGGCATCGGTTTTAGATAAGTCTTTGATGACCTTTTCGTTTTCTGCGATGGAAAGATCAGAATCTCCGCAATGAGCGGCATCGATCATAACCTTAAAGTATTTCTTTTTGATTTTCTTGTTGATTCCGTTGACCACCTTGGCTGCTTTTGCAGCGTTGGTGAAGTTCTGGAATTCCACGCCACGCAGAAATTCTAGATGCCATGCCTCAATGGGGCTCTTTTCCAAAGCACATTCCTTATAGCATCGGGCATGCACTTTGATTACTTGCTTAACCGCAGCATCAAATGCCTTCCCCTTTAATTTCTTGCCGGCGAGCCATTCCTCATAGGAAGTTGATGAAACATGCTTAACTTTGTATTTTTTAGCTACTTCAAGTCCAGAATTGAGCATTCCGACCACCGCATCTTCGTCCTTGGGGTTGAGAGGGTTTGCACCCCCCACCATCATGATGAGATGAACTTCGAGTTTTAACGCTTTTAATCCGCGAAACATGTCTTGCAAATCTTTTGAATCAGTGCCGGGAAATAGAGTTACCTGTACGGTGTTGAGTTTGACCGGGGAGGTGCGGCAGAGCAGGCGCATGCCTGAAACAATTTTAAGATCGCCCGAGCGGGTACGGGGCAGTTTGCCGGATTCATCCGGAGCAAGTGCACCGACAAACATGAGGTGGGTGGGGACGACCCCGATTTTTACTTTGGATTTATTTTTGATTTCCATAATTATTTAAAAGTTCCTAGGTTGGGGGTAATGAATTGGAGGATTTAATTCATTGATAAATCCAAGATTGAATCAAGGAAATTGTAGAGAGTGAAACTTTTATAGCGACATTTCCTGTCCTGTGTTTTTTCCTCTTTAAATGAATTACTGTACAAGAAAATTTCTCTTTTTTTTGATTTCTTCATTTTTTTTTCTTTGCTCCCTAAGATCCGAAAAATACCGTAAGCCAAATATTGTTGTGATTCTCTGCGATGATCTGGGCTACGGGGATTTGGGATGTTATGGCCATCCCAAAATCAAAACTCCTTATCTTGATCAAATGGCGAAAGATGGGATCCGGTTTACTGATTTTTATTCCACTGCACCGGTGTGTTCTCCGTCAAGGGTTGGCTTACTGACGGGTCGAAGTCCCAACCGTGCAGGAGTGTATGATTGGATTCCCAGCGGTCGGGATGTTCATTTGCGGGTGTCTGAGATAACTTTTCCTCATATTTTAAAGAAAGCCGGTTATGCCACCTGCATGAGTGGGAAATGGCATTGCAACGGAAAATTCAATTCCCGCTGGCAACCGCAACCGAATGACGCCGGTTTTGACCATTGGTTTGCCACCCAGAACAATGCCAGCCCATCCCATGAAAACCCAAATAATTTTGTACGCAATGGAGTGCCGGTCGGAGAACTCGAGGGATACAGTTGTCAGTTGGTAGTGGATGAGGCTTTGGACTGGTTAAAAGGAAAGTACTCAAAGAACAAAGAACAGCCTTTCTTTCTTTATGTGGCTTTTCATGAGCCGCACGAACCGGTGGCGTCTCCGAAGAATATGGTGGATCAATATAACGGGATTGCGGGAAATTATGATGAAGCCCAGTACTTCGCAAATGTTACAAATCTGGACGCCGCAGTAGGCAAATTATTAAAGACTTTGAAATCGATGAAGTTGAGTGAGAACACATTGGTAATCTTTACCTCGGACAATGGACCGGAGACTCTTTTACGATATGGACCCCGCTCGCGGCGATCCTACGGGGTGGCCGACCCCTTGCGGGGAATGAAGTTGTGGACAACGGAGGCCGGTTTTCGGGTTGCAGGTATCATGCATTGGCCGACACGGATTAATGCTGGTCAGGTGAGTGCTGAAACAATCTCGGCTTTGGACTTTTTCCCTACTTTTTGCAATTTGGCTGGAGCCAAGGTTCCAAAGACATTGAAATTGGATGGAACCAGTTTTATCCCTGTAATTGAAGGTAGGAAAGTGAAGCGAGAGAAGCCGTTGCTTTGGGTATATTACAGTGCCCTGAATGAACGCCGAGTAGCTATGCGTGATGGAAAGTGGAAGGTTTTGGCCAAGATGAATTTCCCAAAGACCAAAACAATTACAAAGGCCAATGAATCGGCAGCAAAGGGTGCCAAGCTGTCTGACTTTCAGATTTTTGATCTCTCAAAAGATATTGATGAGAGCAATAACCTGGCTGAAATAAATCCATCGAAATTTAAAGAACTCAAGAACACAATGGAAATATATTACCAAGAACTTGTGAATGATTCCCATGTGTGGAAATGAGAGATAATCTTCAGTCTTTAAACTATTTTAATAATGAGAGCAGGCTTGTTTTACAAAAAGAATTTTTTGTCCGAATTTTTTACATTTTTTTCTCTATCCCTGTCTCTTTTCGGAAACGACCAAGATAAACCCAACATCCTTCTGATTCTTGCGGATGATTTGGGATATGGTGATGTTCAGTGTTACAACCCAGAGTCAAGGATTCCCACTCCAAATTGCAATCGCTTGGCCAAAGAAGGAATGCTTTTCACCGATGCACATAGTCCATCGACGGTTTGTACTCCAACCCGTTACAGTATTTTGACTGGCAGGATGGCCTTTCGCTTAAATTACAAGGGTGTCTTTACCGGTGTGGGTGGTCCTTGCCTGATTGCACCAGATCGGTTGACTTTGCCCGGAATGCTTAGGGAAAAGGGATATGAGACGGCGATGATTGGAAAGTGGCATGTGGGCATAACGGCCTACGACAACCAGGGTGTTCCTATCCATCAGAATGGATTAGAAGGGGTAAGACGGATTGATTATACCCGACCTTTAAGTGGAGGTCCAGTGGACAGGGGATTCGATCATTTTTTTGGAACGATTTCCTGTCCTACGACCGACTGGCTCTACGCCTATGTCGATAATGACCGCATACCGGTTCCGCCCACTCAAATCATCGACCGTGAACCCTTGCCAAAGCATCCTTATTCACGGGATAACCGTCCGGGAATGATTGCAGCAGATTTTAATGTCGAGGAGGTGGATATGGTGTTTCTCGAAAAGAGCCTCGAATTTCTTGATCGCCATCAAAAACAAAAACCGGAAAAGCCTTTCTTTCTTTTTCATTCCCTGCAGGCGGTTCACTTGCCTTCCTTTCCGGGAAAGGATTTCAAGGGCAAGACTGATTTCGGTCCGCACGGCGACTTTATCTTTCAATTTGATTATGTTGTGGGTGCCTTGCTTGCCAAGTTGAATGAATTAAAAGTTGCAGATAATACTCTCGTCATTGTCACGAGTGACAATGGACCCGAAGTGCCCACAGTAATCAACATGCGTAAGACGCATAATCATGACGGAGCTCGGCCATGGCGTGGAGTGAAGCGTGACAATTGGGAAGGAGGACACCGTGTTCCTTTTATAGTATCTTGGCCAAAAAAGGTGAAGCCTAGCAGCGTATCGAATCAAATCATTTGTCAGACGGATCTTATGGCAACCTGTGCTTCACTGGTGGGGTATGTTATGCCTGAAAATTCCGCCGAGGATAGTTTCGATTTTTCTTCTGTATTATCTGGAAATGTAGCAAAAACCATCCGCCCGTATATTCTTCACCAGACCATCAGCCTTGCCCTTTCGATCCGTTCCGATGATTGGAAGTATTTGGATCACAAAGGATCGGGTGGCAGCAATTATAACCGGGGCGGAGAGTGGGGACTTAAAAAGTATGCCTTGGCTGAAAAGGCACCGAATGCTCCCGGTCAACTATACAACCTTAAGTCTGATCCGGGAGAAACGGAAAATCTATATTTTAAGCGGCCTGAGATTGTAAAGAAATTGAAGACTTTACTGGAGGAATCAAAAAGTTCGGGTCGTAGTAGACCAATCAATTAGTTGTATGAAAAGATTTTTTCCAATGTTTTTTATTTATGGATTTTATTTGTTTGGAGAAAGCGAAGTTGCACCTGTACTTGATTGGCATAAGTCCTTCAATGGAAGCGGTGAAGAAAGCCATCCGCATTATGTTATTCAGACTAAGGATTTAGGGTTCTTAATGGTGGGAGAGACTGGATTTGTGGAAGATCGTTCCGCCCGAATCTTTTTGGTTAAAACGGATTCAAAAGGGAAATTACTTTGGCAAAGAGAATTCGGAAAACCAGGATATAATTTAGGTAATTGTATTGTAGAGTCAGAAGATGGAAACTATCTGGTTGCAGGAACCCTTAATTTTGATGCCGCACTGATCAAAGTAGAAGCGAAGACAGGAAAAACGCTTTGGTCGAAAACATGGGACTTGGGATCAGAAGATTCTTTTGAAGGGCTCACCCTGTCTCATGATGGCGGAATCGTTCTGACCGGGTATCGGAATGGCTTAGGTGAGGGAACCTTTCTAAATTGGGGTAGGGGTTTGGTCTTGAAAACAAATGCAAACGGGGAAGAAGAATGGTGGAGGGATTTATCCAAATTCACTTCTTCCGGTTATCGAATTAAGAAATCCAGAAGTGGGTTTATTCTTTGTGTACATCCAATGGATGAGGAGAGTAAGAAATACAATCTCCTATCTGTAAATAATAAGGGAATGGTGCAATGGGCGAAATCATATGGAGAAATTTATTGGGGCTTTGATCAAAATGAAAAGGGGGAGATTCTGGTTGCAGGGCACACAAGAGAATCGCCTTTGAGCAAAAACTTTGATGTGCAAATGAAGAAACTTGATCAGCAGGGAAGAGAGCAATGGACAAAATTCTTCGGTCAGCCGAGAGGATATGCAGGGAAATGGATTCATGACGAGGTTTGGGGTGCAAGGGCGACTCCCGATGGTGGATGGTTGGCGGTTGCAGGAACAGGTGATGAAACCGAAAGGTACGAGGGCCGCGGCCACCCAACCGGTCCGTCTGGTCAATGGAAGATTTATTTAATTAAAACGGATGCTATGGGAAACTTGGAGTGGGAAGGCGTATATGGTTCACCTGAAAATGATTGGGCAGGGGAAGATGTCTGTATTACCGAAGATGGTGGTGCAATTGTTGCCAATGATTGTGGTGCTTTCGGATTTACTAAAATCTCGGCATTTTTGAAATAAACTCTCGTTCTGGTGGTTCTAATTATTTCGATTATCCGCTTGCGTAAGAAATTAAATTTACAGACATAATTAATGAAACCTTCCATTTTGAATGAATAAATTAATTAGAGCCTTTCTCTTTTTTGCTCCTTTTTTTGCAAACGCCTCCCTCAAATTTGAAGCTCAGCTTCTTTACAAGGATAACATCGAGGCCTGTGCTGTTGGTGATTTGGATGGAGATGGAGATTTGGATGTGGTCGCAGGAGAGCGTTATTATTTGAATCCCGACTGGAAAGCCGTGAAATTTCGTAGCATCGATCCATTTGGAAAGGATTACATGCAGGATAACGGAGATTATTTCTATGATGTCGACGGGGATGGTGATTTGGATGTCATCGCCGGGCAATTTACACTTTCCCAAGTACTTTGGTTTGAAAATCCGGGTGCCAAAAAGCTAAGTTCAGGTAATCCATGGAATCAGCATGTGTTGGTCGAGACTGGTTACAAGCACAACGAAATCATTTTCTTTCGCGATATGAATGGCGATGGAACTCCCGAGTACATTGCCAACAGTTGGAACAATAAAAACCCGATGCTAATTTGGAAGTTTAAGGGAGATAAGGGTTCTCAGGGAATGAGTAAGCATGTAGTTTCCGATTCCGGAAATGGGCATGGCCAAGGATTTGGAGATTTAAACGGAGATGGGCATGAAGATATCGTATTTATGCAGGGGTGGTATGAGAGACCGGCCAAGAATGCATTTGGGCAGCCTTGGAAGTGGAGAAAAGATTTTACATTACCCCATGCCAGTTGTCCGGTTCTGGTAATTGATCTTAACAAAGATGGGCGAAATGATTTGGTATGGGGTGATGGTCATAATTACGGTCTTTACTGGCATGAACAGCTGGAACCCAGAAAAGACGGTACCACCGTTTGGAAACATCATTTAATCGATAAGAAGATTAGTCAGATGCATGCCTTGGCTTGGGAAGATTTGGATAACGACGGCAAACCGGAAATTATTAGTGGTAAACGCTATTATGCCCATAGTGGGAGAGACCGTGGTGCAGAGGATGAAATCGTGATCGTTCGCTATATCCCGAATCTTGGCGAAGATGGAAAAGTTTCTTTTAGAAAAGAAGTTTTAAGTGCTGGTCAGGTTGGTACGGGTCTACATATTGTGGTAGCAGACCTTAACAAGGATGGGTGGAAAGATATCGTGGTTCCCGGAAAATCAGGCACCCATATTCTATGGAGTAAGGGAAAATCCTGATTCTTCAATTGGTAGGTAAACCATCCTTGAGCTGGGCGACATGGTAACTCGGGTCATCGGGTAGTACCTGGATATCGACCATAGTGCCTGCTTTTTTAAGGAGGGCTCTGCAATTGGAGCTAATGTGTCGTAATTTTATATTTTTGCCTGCCTTGTGATAGCGTTCTCCAAGTTTGTGAATCGCTTCCAGACCGGAATGATCCCAAACCCTGGATTCTTTCATATCGACAACCACGGATTCAGGATCTTCCGCAGGCGAGAACCCAAGATTAAAATCGGTCACCGATCCAAAGAAAAGAGGGCCGTGCAGGTAGTACACTTTGGTACCGTCTTCGCTTGTTTCGGATTCCTTGTGAATATGCATGGCTGATTTCCAGGCAAAACCGAGGGCGGAGACAATAACTCCACTGATAACGGCAAGGGCGAGGTTGTGAGTGATAACGGTGATACCGGATACCAAAATGATGACAAAAGCATCGGTTTTGGGAATCTTGCGCAGAATACGGAAGCTCGACCATTCGAAGGTGCCAATTACCACCATGAACATTACTCCGGTCAGTGCGGCCAATGGAATTTTTTCAATCAAGGTACTGGCAAATAAAATGAAAGCCAGAAGGAAGATTCCGGCAGATATTCCGGATAAGCGACCTCTTCCTCCGGAGCGTATATTGATGATGCTCTGTCCAATCATGGCACATCCACCCATTCCTCCGAAAAAACCCGTTACCACATTCGCAATTCCCTGACCGAGGCACTCTCGGGTACTGTTGCCCCGGGTTTCAGTGAGTTCGTCGATTAGGGTAAGGGTCATTAAGGACTCGATCAGTCCGACTGCCGCCAAGATAAAAGAAAAAGGTGCAATGAATACAAGGGTGTCCCAAGTTAAGGGAATACTGAAACTTACGAGACTAGGCAGTTCACCCCCAATTGACGCCATGTCCCGGACGACGAGGGTGTCCAAGTCCAATCCAATTACAATCAAGCTAACCGTGCCTATTGCCGCAAGGGAGGAGGGGAATTGTGTGGTGAGCTTGGGGAGCAGGAAAATGATCGCCATAGTGAGTGCAATCAGACCGGCCATCATGTAAAGATCATTGCCCATTAACCAGGGAGAGCCCGGGGTGGTGGGGCTTTCAGTAAACATGGGAAATTGAGCTTCGAAGATCACGATGGCTAATCCGTTTACGAATCCAAACATAACCGGTTGTGGAATGAGGCGCACAAAACGCCCAAGCTTCAGGCAACCGCACCCGATTTGAATGATTCCCATTAAAATGACTGCGGCGAATAGATATTGGACTCCCATATCACTCCCAAGTCCCAAGGCTTCCCCTTTTTCATTTCCCAGTAAAACCAGGGAAACCATGATCACAGCCAATGCCCCTGTGGCTCCGGAAATCATCCCGGGTCTCCCACCGAGTACTGCCGTTATCAAACAGATCATAAAGGCGGCATAAAGTCCTATGATGGGGGATACCCCGGCAATGATCGCGAAGGCAACCGCTTCGGGGACAAGGGCAAGGGCAACCGTGAGACCTGATAGAAGATCGTCTTTGGAATGAATTCGATTACCGAACTTTCGATAGATTAGTTGAAACACAGTAGAATTTGTTTTGGATGAAAAAATCAGACACCAAGCGATCTTTGCGTTAAGAAAAATTTTCTTAAGTTCATACCACTCAGCACCCGTGCAAAATTTGCACAAAGATGAGACCATATCGTACATCCATACTTTGAACAAGCAGATCCATGCTTTCTTTTTTCGATTCGACGTAAATGAAAGATCGTTCACCCTAGAATCTGATGATCAAAGCTATCATAACCCACCCCGGAGGAGCACACAAAGACGACTTTCTTGCCTGTGCAGTTTTGCTTTCAAAATTTCCCGTTTCCATTTTTCGCCGGGATCCAACCAAAGAAGAACTGGCTGATCCCGAGATTGTGGTGGTGGATATTGGGCATCAGCACGATCCAAATCTGAATAATTATGATCATCACCAGTTTGCAAGGGATTGCGAGCCATCTTGTGCCCTTTCTCTGGTTCTTCAGAAATTTGGTATCTATGAGGATACGAAGGAGTTTTGTAGTTGGTTGGAGACCACCGAATGGTTTGACTGTAGAGGGCCAAACGATACCGCCGATTGGCTAGGGGTTGACCGGGAAGCGATGGCCAAATTAAACTCGCCCCTCGATGTCACCATGTTCCAGGCATTTGCGAAAAACGAAGAGCATCAACCCGGTGAACCGGTATGGGAAGTCATGAAGATGATCGGTACTGATTTGGTTTCCTATGTGGTCAATTTACGCTCCCGGATGAATCAGGTCGCAAAATATGAGGAAATCTGGGAATTGGGCGATGGAGATCAGCCAATGAAAGTGGCTTTTGTTCCCCGCACGGATCCTCCGATTGAGGATGCATCCGGAGGGCTCGCTTGGAGAGTGAAGGAACTGGAACTGGAGGAAGAGGTGGTCGCCATGGTTTATCCTGACAGTCGGGGAGAGGGTTATGGTATGAGGAGGTACAATGACAGCCCGGTTGTCGATTTCAGTAAATTATCCGAAGAGCCTGAAGTCCATTTCACTCATAATCGGGGGTTTATTGCCAAGACATCCTGTACTGAAATCTCGAGGCTTAAGGAGATGCTTCTGTTGGCACGGGTGTAATCAGAAGAAATTTGTGTAGATTAAGCCTCCTCCAAGAATGAAGACTTGGGGGAGGAAATTAAGGATAATACTTTTTTCTTTCCAAGCGAAGCCAACAACACTCCAGGTACAAGCTCCAACCAAATGAATGATTACATTCAAGGGATGGATGTTAAGGGCATGCAGACATATGGCTGTGACTATGGTCATAGCACTGAAATATTTTAAAAAAACCATCTCATCTTTGTAGATGAATAGAAATGAAAGCCAAGTCTGCTTCGAAGGCAGAGCAATTATTCTTCAGTCTGAATCTCCATGAGCTTTTCGGTTTCGATCTCCCATTCGTAATTTCTTTGCTGGAGTTTGCGGGAGAGTTTGGATGCTTTTTCATTCAACTCTTTTGCTTTTTCAGGATCATTATATGAATCGGGATTACCGAGCTGCTCATTGACCAAACCCTGTTCCTCTTCAAGTTTCATGATTTCCTTTTCCAGTTTGCGGACGGTATCCTCCAGTTTTCCTCTTGCAGCTTTTTTTCGTTCCCGCTCCTGTGAGCGGATCCGTCTTTTTTCCTTCGCACTGAGAGCCTTCTCTCCGGTGTTTAAGTCTTTCTCCTGATCCGGTCGGGCATCCCGTAATCCTTCAATCAATCCGCTACGAGCATCACCTGATCCTGACTTCCATAGGTAGTAATCATAATCGCCCGCAAAATTTGTAATCTTGCCCGCCTCG
>JAYYRA010000001.1:0-58454 GCA_036127675.1 Verrucomicrobiota bacterium | reverse complement strand
GCGGTATCGACAAAGAAGTGAACCTTGCAATCCGTGCCGGTATTATCTGAAAATGTGCCGGTAAGGGTCGCTCCATACATTCCAAGATCAATCGCTCCGCCATCGGTGATTGCGGTCGGCATAGGATACCCTTTCATTATGATGGATTTTGTCGTTTTACCATAACCATTCGTTGCCATGATTGAAACAGAATGTTCTGTTCCGGTATTTGCAGGAGTGCCAGATGCAGTACCGGTAATTGCGCCCGTATTCGCATCTATGCTAAGACCAGCAGGAAGTCCTGTAGCACTCCAAGCGGGGATGAAGGCAGAGACGGGTACGGAATAGGTCGGTTGGATGAGCGTAGCAACCCCGGCATTAAATGGGACCACATTCTCTAAGTTGATCGCTACAGCACCGGATTCGGCATCTACAGAAGAGAAAAGTGTGGCGACTTCCGCATCGGTAAATGCATCATTGTAGAGTCGGAAATCTTGAATCGAACCTTTGTACCAATTTGCATTACCATTTTCGTTAGCAGCAATGTAGATCGGCTTGATATTTTCAATGTAAATATCATTAGTCAAATTCTGCGACTGAACCACCCCACCATCAATGTAGGTCTTGGCCACTCCACCATTTCCTTCATTTGTTAGGGTAACCATAGTCCAAGCGTTTGGAGAAACTCGATAGGCATTGGGCACGCCAGCATTTCCATTGCCACCCATTCTAAAGCGGTGATGAACATAGCCACCATTAGCGTTGGTCGCATCTCCGAAGGAAAAATAATAATTTCTACCATTTCGGTTGATGATCGCTGAAAATGCAGTTGTTCCTACTTCATACCGCATCCAGACGTTCAAAGTATATTGTCCGATGTTGGTCATTCGCATGGCTCTATGGTTGGCAATACTAATCTTTTTATTAGCCGATCCGTCGAAACGAAAAGCAGACCCCGTCCGACCCGGATGTCTTTCCGGACTGCCTTCAACCGATCCGGTTAATCCATGAGGGCCCCAGTCGTAAACGGTGGTTGCGTCCAACTCTTCTCCAAGAGGAAAATAGAGAGCAAGATTTGATTCTTTCATCACCGCAGGACGGAAAAGGATTTCTTTGCTAGAGCGCTGATTTCTCTCTCCATTAGCTGAAGAAACTGCGGCTCCTTCAGCAATGGTAATTTTGATCCGGGAGGGATTCGTGTGAGGCTTAAGATTGAGGGTGTAGGTCGCACCAGATCCGGAAATGCTTGATACATAAGCACCGCTAACCAAAACATCGCTACTTGTAGAACCATTTCCACTGGGTTGGGAAGATTTGTAGGGATGAGAAGTTGGGAGGGATGAGGTAAGACCCCACTTATGGGCTAGATAGCCCTCGATTTTGGCTCTCTCAGTGGTCGTTCCGACTGCGATAATTTCGCCAATTTCACCCGTCCAGGTGGGCATGGATGTGGTACCATCCCATTTCTTTGCGATCCGGTCAATTTTGAAGTTTCCAGTGGTGTTCGCTCTTTGATATTCCTGCGTGCCATTTACCCGAACCGTAAGAACACCGGAATTTAAGCTAAATTCATGAATTTGATAGGCACTTTCTGAGTAACTGCTAAGGTTGATATTTGATGTGGTGATAACTCCGTTGATATCACCATATAATCTTCTACCCGATCCAGTGTCACCATACAGAAATCGGTCAGAGGCATTGTTGGCGATTACAAATCCATGACCTTTCAGCAGGACGAAAAGATTCAAATCTTTAAAGGATAAATCTTTACCAAGAATAAAACTATCCCCAGATCCGTCAAATGACAGCGTGTTTAAACTATTGGTGGAAGTACTTCCGGTAGCCGGTTGATCGGCAGAAGTTTCCTGAATTGCGTCATACCCACCGTAGCTTTTGTCCTTCCATACACTGACCGAACCAGAGGAGTGAACGACGCTTGTACTGTCGGAGGCGTCCAACCAGAGTTTCAGTTCCGGAGTGGAACCGACCTTAAAGGAACTGGTAAAATCGTTGGCAAAATTACTTACCGCATGATTGGAACCGTTTTTCTTAAAGGTTACGGTAACTGGAACGGGGTAGCTTTGTGTCGGACTAGTGGCGGTGATTTCTGCCGACAATCCAGAACCGATACCAGCCATAATACTGCGGTTTGGGTGAGTGATTGGTAATTGACTGGAAATACCCCATTTCTTGGCCAGATATCCCTCAATCTCATTTTGCTCAGATTGACTGAGCACCCGGTTGAAAGCGATAAATTCAGCAATCTCGCACTTGGAATATTCCAAATTCGATGAAAATCCCCCAAATTGTAATTGTTTTGGGCAGTAATATTCAGGATTGTTACTTGCACCATTTCCATTTCCTGGCCCAACTCTTGCACCATCAAAAAAGGTATTGCCCTGATCATTGGTGTTCATGTTGGCAGTGTGAATGTGAAACTTAGTATCTTTACCGTTGGACTGTTCGGTTAAGTAACCACCAAAGTGCCATTTATGCATATGATTGCCGTGAAAACCCATGAACCAGTTATTGGTGGTGGCGTCGGAGATGACCCGGCCATTGTTTGTGGAATGGGTATATCGGGCAACTGAAAACATGGTGAATTGGCCCCCTCCACCCCAGTATTTATCGGTGTAAAGAGCATCATTACCATCTAGATTTACCACTCCTAATCCATTGTGCTGGGCCCAAGCAGGATCACTACGCTTATTGAGCATATCATAACCATTACCAGATTTATCACTCCATGTGTTTACTGCATTGCCAGCACTGTAATTACTGTCAGTAACCCCATTGCCATCCAAATCCGAGCCATCATACCACATCTCAAGTCCATTGACGGAACTTGCGTCAAGAGAGACGGAGTAAGAAGCCTGAAAGCTCTTGCTGGTAATATCATTCCCGTAGATTCCACCTCCACCGGATGCCGCACCCTGCGGAATGGTTATGGTTACGGTAGAAGGAAAGGTTGTTGGGGTAATACTAAAATTGTAGGTGTGTCCACCTCCACCGGAACCGGTGAAGTTAGAAACGGTTCCTCCGTTTACCGTTACATCACTGGCGGTGAAGCCCGCTACTGCAAAATTGGAGCCTCCACGCTTAAATGTTACGCTTACTGGAACGGGG
Source organism: Verrucomicrobiota bacterium (assembly GCA_036127675.1). GTDB lineage: Bacteria > Verrucomicrobiota > Verrucomicrobiia > Opitutales > Seribacteraceae > Seribacter. The sequence continues at coordinate 55,349 of JAYYRA010000001.1, read as the reverse complement.
CTGGAATTGGCAAATTCATCCACGGTAATCACCGGAAGGGTGGGGGTGTAATATCCCTCTCCTGCACCACTGGCATAAAGAGCGGAGATCGCAGTGGCATTCAATTCTTTGCCATACAGCCTAAAGTCATCCAGTGTTCCGATGAAATTTATCCTGCCACCACCGGTGCGGTCCGCACCAATGCTGAAATTTGTGGATTCAGCAATGTTGAAAACATTTCCAGTACCGGTATCGACTCCAGCAATTGAGCCGTCTATGTAATAAGAAACATTCGCAATGGAACCATTATTCGGTTTGATTGCCACAATGTGGTGCCATTCACCATCGGCATAAGATGAGGTAGTTTTTTTTGCGCCTCCTGAATTATCCAAACGAATCATTCCACCATCGAAATTCAAGGTGTATCTTAACCCTGCACTGTTTACTCCCCAACTTGCAATAGATTGCTGGGTAGTTGCATTGTTATAAGTTGATTTTAACCAAAGTGCCACGGTAATGGGGCCATTACCGACCACTCCCTTAAAATTATCCACATTGATTTGGTCTCCGGTCCCATCGAGTTCAAGTGCGTAACCACGTTTACCTGCTACCCAAGTAGGGTTGCCTGCAAAGATACCGTCTTTTCCGCTGGAAGAGCGGTCTTTGGTAACGGTTCCAGTTCCTTCATCAAAAGGTAAATATAGGACGAGGGAGCTATCATCAGTTACCAAATCACGAAATTGGGTAAGTGCGGAGCCAGAACCAGTTTGAGCTCCTCCGCTGGTTGAAGCTGCACCCGCGGCAATACTAACATTAATAATTGCAGGATAGGATGTGGGGACAATATTGAAAGTGTAGGTGTGACCGGAACCGGTAAAATTTGCAATCGTGGCGTCGTTGACCGTAATGTCCGATGCATCAAAACCGGTTACGGATACATTGGATCCATCTTGCTTGAAGGTCACGCTGGCGGAGATGGGAGAGCTTCCGGAGGTCTGAGCAACGGTAATAACCGGGGCGGGAAGAGTAGGTTTCTTGATCAATACGATCCTGGCTGGTACATGATCATTGGCCAGTCCACCTACCGCCTCAACAATCGAAGCAACACTTATTACATCGTTTGCTTTCAATCCGTTCAGTAGGGAAACAAGGGAACCGGACGAATAATTGTGACCAGTAGTGTAGCGGATGTAATGAGTGGAAACTTCGGATCCAAGAACATTATCACCATTTACACGAACCACCATTTTTGGATTCACCCGTGCGACGGCTGAGGTTAAGCCATCAGAATACAAAAGGAGATAATCTCCGTCTGCATCAACTGTAATCTGGTGAGCATTGCTAGTGGCAGAGTGAGTGAATTTAGTGGAATCAATGGATTCCTGAGTCGCCCATTTTACTTCCCCTGAAGTATTCCAGTTGTCACCCGTTGAAAGTTGGGTGGCAGTTGCGGAAAAAAGATTGTTGGCATCGGCTAATTTCTCGATGAATACCGATCCTTTCTCATTAGATGGTACGGTAATTGTTCCAGCAGCACCTCTCTGTTTGACATCGAAAGTAAGAACTTGGTTTGCGGATGATGTCTCTACCATTCCAACCCAATGAACAGAAGACTTGGATGTCGCTTCCGCATTTCGGATGTATCCCTGTGAGGCAAATCCACCAGATACTTGTACTCCTCCAATATTGGTGAGAATTTCCGGTGAAGCCCTGGCCACATTTCCGCTAATTGGTAAATTAATGAATACTAGATATTTACCGGCACTGTCTAGAGTAATGTTCTGGCTGCTGGAAGAGTTGCTATGGGTAAATCCGGAGTCGGCTACTTCCTGAGTCCATTGCAAAGGAGATGCGGTTCCTGGATTAAGGTTGGTTCCCGCAACATTTCGGGTGGCAGTGGCTGAAAAAATCGTCCTGGAAGAAGCAACTTTTTCCAGATACAAAGAAGTGGTACCAATTTGAACGGTGTTTACACTATTGTCGAATGCTTTGGCGAAAATTTCGACATAGTCATTCGCTGCAAGACTAGGAAGTAGAATGTGAATATGTCCACTGCTCTCGGAGTGTCCGGAATCATGACGCACATAGGTTGAGCGGGCAGTACCAGTCTGTACATCAGTTCCATTTTTTTTCACAAAGAAATGAACTTGAGAACGAACATTTGCCGAACGAACTGCTTCGGAAATGGGGCCGGTAAAGGCTAGGAAGTAATCGCCGGCCGATTTAACTTTGAGTCGGGAAGGATTGGATGCGTCAATCTCGAAAACACTGGGGTCTAAATCACTACTGCTCCATTTGATCGCCTTGGATGATGCGGTGGATGCGGGGACGACGCTCGTGTCGTCAGTGAAAGTAGTGCCCTTAACAAGTGCACCTCCCTCTACTGCCGCAAAATTCTTGTGTGTTGGTAATAATAAGCAACCCGAAAGAAATAGTATGGATTTGCTCATCCATGACTTTCGTATTGTTTGTAGTTTCCAGATTTTATTTATCATATCGTAATCGATGTTGGGTTTGGAAAATTTGTAAACATTAGGCTAATCTAAATGTATTTCGATTGGGCAATATCGGTAGTTAGTTGATTTAGATTTGTTTCAAAATCGCGAAACATAAGCGAAACAACTGAACAGTAAGACATAGCTTTCCTTTTAGGGATGAAGGAAAAATAAAATTTTAATGATACTTCGAAAAGGGCTGACGAACACATAAGATGTTAACGTGTATTAGCAATCGAAGATAATTTGTTACATAAAAACAATAAAAAAAGTTTAATAATCTTTTAAGTACATGAATACCATGAAGATATGATAAAAATTTTTTTTCAAAAAAAAATGAGCTCTTTTATTGACTTATTGAGTTATAAATTAATGTAAATCAATCGGATTTAAGATAAGTTGGGGCGACGACCCCAAAAATTTCCTTCGCTAGGGAATTTGTCGAAGTAATTTGGTCAATACTTTACCCGGGCCACACTCCAAAAATTCCTCCGCTCCGGCAGATTTCATGTTTTGAACGGATTCGGACCAGAGTACCGATGAGTACATTTGTTCAACTAATAGGGACTTAATTTGTTCAGCGTTGGAATATGCAGATGCCTGAACATTTGAAAAAACTGGAAAAATGGGGGTTTTAAAGCTGAAATCCTCAAGGAAAGAGGCAAATTCGCCAGCCGGTTCTTTCATCATTCTCGAGTGAAAGGCACCACTTACTTTAAGAGGTACAACCATTCTTGCACCTGATTCCTTCAGCACCTCAATGGATGCAACCACCTCTTCTGCTGGTCCGGAAATCACGATTTGACCAGGTGAATTGAAATTCGCCAAGTCAATCCCTTTGAGGTTATTATCGCTAAGGATAGAGGAGATCGCTTTGTTGTCCAAACCGATTACCGCAGCCATCCCTCCTCCAGATACCTTTGACATAATCTGTCCTCTGACCGAGACCATACGTAGACCATCGGAAAAGCTAAATGCCTCAGCGATTGCAAGTGCGGCGAATTCGCCGACCGAATGACCTGCTGCCATAATTGGTTTTGGACCCGTTTCCAAATTCGATAAACCAGCCAAGTAGGACACGAGATAAAGGGCGGGCTGAGTAAACTGGGTTTGTCCGAGTTTTTCTTCCGGTCCAATGGTACATAGCTCGTCTATAGGATATCCGAGAACGGAGTTGGCTTCATTTACGAGGGAGGGAAATTTGGAGAAAAGTTCCTCTCCCATACCAATATGTTGGGAACCCTGACCGGGAAAAAGATAGGCAATGCTCATGTTGAAATATTGAAATGTGGGTATTTCTTTGATTGGATCAATTGAAAATGCAAGAACATCTGATCATTGACGGAAATAATGCCCTGTTCGCAATACCTGATCTGGCCCGAGAAATGGAAATTGACCGGGAAAGGGCGAGGGAATCCCTATTGCTCTTTTTGGAACCATTGGGAAAGTTGGGTAATGATCTGTTAACGGTGGTCTTTGACGGAAAAGGAGGACCTCAGAAGATTTTGAAACACAAGGGGATGGACCATTACAGCATTATTTATTCTTCTTCGGTTGACGGGGCGGATGGAGTCATTGAAAAAATGTTAATGAATGCAAAGCATCCAGAAAGAATTGTGGTCGTGACCAATGATGGGCTGATACGGAATTGTGCCTACGCAAATGGCTCTACGGCGATGCGAGTAGAAGAAATTTTCAAACGGTTGGATCATGTCATCGAAAGTTCAAATTCGATCCGGAATAAATCGAAGACATCTGATTTGTACCCGGATTTTGAAAACAAAATCCCCTTTCCGGATTAGAAATCAATGGATAATCAGGTGGCAGAGGTTCCGGGGCTGTACGGCTCCATACGGATGGAGGAGACGGTGTTGCAAAGGATTTGGAACGAAACCGCTTTTCAGACAGATGAATTAATCACTGAGGATGGTGGAAAACTGGAAATTTTAAATCCTGGAGTTTGGAACCTTGCCAAAGAAGGCCCAGATTTTGAAGGGGCGGTTTTGAGAATTTCGGGCAGAAAGGTGGTGGGAGATGTTGAAATTCACTTTGATTCCAAAGACTGGAATAAGCACCAACATCATCATGATCCAAATTTTAACGATGTTGTTCTACATGTCTGTCTATTTCCCCCGGAGACCCCGTCTTTCATGGTTGCGACTGCGGAAGCAAAATTAATTCCTCAACTTTCACTTTTGAGCTATTTGTATCAGTCTTTGGAGGAATACAATGAGGAATGGGCGATGGCATCGATGAGTTCTGGTGAGCAAAGGTTAACTTCAAACTCGTTAATCTCGGGTTTCAAGAAGGAAATCTTCAGTCTTGCCCGATTGCGTTGGAATGAGAAAAGAAGATTCGCCAGGTCACGAATTAAAAGCATGGGATGGGAGCAGGCATGCCACCAGTGGTTTGTTGAAATTCTGGGTTACCCGAGAAATAAGATGGCGATGCATGGGATTGCAAATAGGTACAAACTGGAGGATTGGAGATGTGGACTGAATCCGGTTGCGCTTTTTGAAGAGTGGAAAAACTGGAAAACCAGAGGTATAAGGCCGGCAAATCATCCACGGACTCGATTGCAACAGTACGGGAGCATGATTGCAGGTATGCCGAACTGGCCGGAAAAACTTCGAAAACTGGAAGTTACTCAAGAAGCAAGTGCGGAGAGCACCAGTCGTAGGGAGCTTCAACTTTTCCCCCTGAGAAAATTTTGGCACCTAGAGATAATAGGTGGAAATTTTGGCCCGTCCAAAAGTGATACCCTAATGGTGGATTGCGGACTACCACTTTGGTCGGCATTCCATGAAATTGATTGTTTCGGTGTATGGTTCCATTGGCCAGCAGGAGATTTTCCTATTGAATTACTTAACACGGCAAGGAGAGCGGGTCTGAAAAAGAAAGGAGAATCTATGGGAAATGGAATTCCTCAGGCAATGATCCAGAATTTCCTGCTCGACCGTGAAAGGATTTGCAAACATTGATGATTTAAACCCAAACTACATCTGAACATGAAATATTGTCTGAACACAAGTACGATTAAACCTGTTCCATTGCTGGATAAGATCAAGCTGGTCGGAGAGGCAGGTTATGATGGAATTGAACTTTGGCTAAATGATGTATGGGAATTCGTTGCCAGAGGGGGGGAGGTCTCCGAAGTCACCCGTGCTTTAGGGGATTACAACCTTATGGTTCCTTCGGTCATTGCAATGCGACAATGGGGAGATTTTGAAGGTTGGGAACATCAACTTGTATTGGATGAGGCAAAAAGACGCTTCGCACTGGGTGCACGCTTAGGGGCACCCTTTATTGTTGCAACCCCACCATTGGAAAAGGAAGAAACGGAACATTTGCCGGAGAGATACGGAGAATTGCTTCAAATTGGAAGAGAGGAGGGAATCCTTCCCACCTTTGAATATATCAGTTTCTTCCAATCAGTCTATACTTTGGAAGGTGCATGGAAGATCGTTAATGAGTCGAATGATCCGGATGCTACCCTTATTCTGGATGCTTTTCATAATTGGAATAGTGCTTCGTCTCCCGACACTTTAAGAAATATTCCGGCATCCAAAATCAGCCACTATCACATTGATGATGCAGGACTGAATAAAGAAGCCGGTAGCCAGACTGATCCGGACCGAGTCATGCCAGGAGACGGACAAATTGATTTAAAAGCGGAAATCGAGATATTGAAAGAGATTGGTTATGACAAGACGGTAAGTTTGGAGCTTTTTAACCAAGAGTGGTGGGAGAAAGAACCGGAGGAAACGCTTCGAGTTGGATTAGAAAGAATCAAAAGTTTATTTGAAAATTCTGACTGAAGAACATTGGGTAAATAGCAACCAATTATGAAAAAAGCCGGTGAAAAATCAAAGTTTGATTGGTTTGAGCAATTAAACTCGGCTCTTTTGTTATATGCCAACGGCATACTGGAAGATTCTGATGAAGCAAAGGAAGTTGTAAAAGAAGTATTTTTTATTTTCTTTGGTGAAGAAGACCCAGTTTCATTTCCCAAACCCTGGTTGTACAAGAAAACGCGAGAATTGAGTGTTTCGAGGCTAAATCAGAAAAAAAAGGGTTCGATACAGGACCATCGCCAGCTTGAGTTTTTTCCCGAATCGAAAATCGAAAAACAAATTGATTCGATCGAACGAGTCAGAAAAGAGGATAAGATAGTTCGGGTGAAACATGAAGCTTGGTTCCTTCCAGAAAAAAGCAGAAACCTTTTACGAATGAAATTCGAGCAAAAGCTCAGTAATCAGGAAATTGCCGATCAACAGAATATTTCTTTGGAAAAAGTAAGCTTAGATTTGCATCATTTAATCTTGGATTTGTGGTTCGAATGGAAGGAGGAGAACATTTTCTGATGAATGAGGATCCAGACAGTGATTCAAGACGAAGAAAATTGATCCAATATTTGCTCAATGAAATCCCGCAGGAGCAAAAATTCGAGGTTGAAAAACTTTGTAACTCGGAATTGGAATGGAGAGAGGAAAAGAAACAAATTCAACAGTGTTTGATTTTATTAGAAGAGGCGGGTAAGGATGGGTTTAAGTTGGATGAAAAATTTCTTGAGGAATTAAGTTTTAGTTCCGAGGAAAAGAAAGATTTAAGAATTGCTTTCGAACAGGGAAGCATGAGGGCTGCAAGTGGCTCAAAAGATCAAAATTTCAAATCTAATGAGAAGTTGGCCTACCGAGTCCCTTTGTTTGCCGGATTGGTCTCCCTCCTAATTGCCTACTTTGGAACCCTTGAGAGAAAAGAGAGTCAAAAATCATCGTTGGTAGAATCCAAACAATTTGAAGAATTCAATTCGGTTTCCAATGATAAAATCGGACCACACGGGGATGCAAACGCCACCATTCAAGAACAAATTGAAAAGAATGGAACAAAGGAGTTGCCTAGTAATGAAAAACAGGATGGAAGAGGCACTCTAAATTCCGATCCAGTTAAAGGTTCTCCACAGCTGGCGAGACCTAGCGAAAAAGAAGATATGAAGGGTCTGGAGACCAAGAAAGATCTGCCCCGTTCGGTTCGGTTGGGAGAGTTTTTTAAAGAGGATTCATCCGATGAAAACAACAACATTACAGAAAATCCAGTGAAACAGGTTCTTGACTGGAATAAAATGCTCAGTAATTCCCAAGAAGTCTTTTTGCACCTACAAAATGGGGACGCAATGGGGAGGATTAAGATATTGAGAAGCTTGAATGGAAATTGGTTGATCCAACGGGCAGATTGGCCAAACAGGGAGAGAAGTTTTGCGTTGAGCCAAGGAAAATATCAAGTTCGTTTCGTCGATGAATTAAATGAAGTCTACCTTTTGGAAGGATTGATCCGAAAAGCGAAAGGTTCAGAACGAACCGAAGAGGAGTCGAAGATTCCGAGCTATATCTTAAAGGTCGAAAAGGCATGGATTCTAGCAGAGGGTGAAATTCGCAAGGAAGTTGATCTTCCTTCGGAATAATCAATTGCTTGTTCTACAAGCTGTGTAAGCCTCTACCATCAACCGAAAGTGCAGCTTCTTTGATCGACTCGGATAGGGTGGGGTGGGCATGTATCGTACGAGCCAGGTCTTCGGCAGATCCTCCGTATTCCATATGGGCTACTACCGATGCGATCATTTCCGAAGCTCCACGTGCTACGATCTGTGCACCAAGTAGGCGATCGGTGTGGGCATCAGCCACTAATTTTACGATTCCATCAGTGGAGCTTGTGGCAATGGCTCGACCGTTGCCACTCAGGGGGAAACTTCCACAGCAGACATTAATGCCATGTTCCTTAGCCTGATTTTCAGAGATTCCTAAATTTGCAACCTCCGGCTCAGTGTAAATCACACCGGGAACCATAGAGTAATCCACATGCCCTGCTTGTCCGGCAAGAATTTCCGCACAAGCCACGCCGTCTTCCTCGGCCTTGTGTGCAAGCATTGGACCATGAATCAAATCCCCGATTGCCCGAATACCGGATACATTAGTTTGAAAGTAATTGTTCACTTTAACTCTTCCTTTCTCGTCCGTTTCAAGATTCAAGTCTTCGATGCCTAGATTTTGCGAATATGGTTTTCGGCCGACAGCAACCAGCACACGATCAGCTGAAAGCTCAGTTTGTCCAGTATTATTAGAAACAGTTAAATAAACGCGACCATTTTTAATCTGAGAATTTTCCACCTTTGAGGACAAAATGAAATGAATTCCTTGTTTTTCAAAGATTTTGCGAGTGATCCTGGCGACTTCAGGATCCAATTGTGGGCAAATCTCATCCAAAAATTCAACAATGGTAACCTTGGCCCCAAGTCTGGACCAAACACAAGCCATTTCCAGCCCAATGGCACCAGCCCCCACAACAATTAGTTCAGCCGGAACCTGATCAAAGGCAATTGCCTGATCACTATTAACAATATGGGTGCCGTCAAATGGCATACAGGGTAGCTCCACTGGGGAAGATCCGGTAGCCAGAACGATTTCCTGAGCCTGCAATTCCTGATTTGCAGACCCATTGGATACCAGAATTTTTCCGTCCCCCAAAACTTTGGCTGAGCCCTGAAAAATTTCTACTCCTTTTTTTGAAACCAGAGTTCGGACTCCTTTACCAAGTTGATCGACAACTTCGCTTTTTCGTTTCATCATTTTTCCAAGATCCAGTTCTAGATTTGGGCAAATAACACCATGGCTAGAAGCATCTTTTTGTATTTGATGAAAAATTTCAGTTGAATGAAGAAGTGCCTTGCTGGGAATGCATCCGACATTCAGGCAGGTACCGCCAAGGCGTTTGTTTTTGTCGACTAGACCAACTTTTAAACCGAGTTGGGAAGCACGAATGGCACAAACATATCCGCCTGGGCCGCCGCCAATAATCAAAAGATCAAAACTCATCTGTATTTCAGGGGTTAAATTCCGATAGCCAGTCGGGCAGGCTCTTCAATTGCTTCCTTTATCTTAACCAAAAAAGTGACCGCTTCCTTGCCACCCACTACTCGATGATCATAGGAAAGAGCAAGATACATCATCGGACGAATGACCACCTCTCCATTTCGTGCAACTGGACGCTCCTGAATCGAGTGCATTCCCAAAATTCCACTTTGTGGGGGATTAATTATTGGGGTAGAGAGCATTGAGCCATAAATGCCTCCATTTGTTATAGTAAAGCAACCGCCTTGCATATCATCCAAAGAAATTGTTCCGGCTTTTGCTTTTTCAGCATAATGAATAATATTTTTTTCAATTTCAGCAAAAGACAATTGGTCACAATCTCTCAAAACTGGAACCACTAGACCTTTTTCTGTGCCAACGGCGACACTGATATCATAATAATGATTTTCAACTAGTTCTTCACCTTCCACTCTAACATTAAGGCTTGGCACTGCCTTTAATGCATGAACGGCAGCTTTAATGAAGAAAGACATAAATCCAAGCTTAATACCGTGAGTTTTGACGAATGAATCCTGATGAACTTTACGCAAAGACATGACAGCCGAAAGGTCCACCTCATTGAAGGTAGAGAGAATGGCAGCAGTTTTCTGTGCTTCGACCAGTCTTTGGGCGATTCGTTTTCGAATGGGTGAAATGGGCCTTCGTGTTACTCGATTTCCATCGCTTATTTTACTGTCTGGAATTTCGGCAGGTGACTCCAGTTTTTTCAAGTTATCTACATTGTCATTTGGGGTGTTTTGTTCCAAAATGTCCTTTTTGGTGATTCTACCATCTTTACCGGTACCAACAATGGTGGTAGGATCCAATCCCGTTTCAGCCAAGAGCTTTTTTACTGCCGGAGAATGCTTGGAAGTGCTTTTTATGGGTTCAGGTTTGGCAGCTGTTTCTTGAGGTGGAGGTGTACTTTGCGGGATGAGTTCAGGAATAGCAGGCTTAGAAGGTTTTTGCTCAATTTCAGGATGATCAGAGTCCTCAAGTTCGTATTCATTCTCCTTTTCTGAGCTTTTCTTCTCTTCTTGGGTGTCGTCAATTTGGGCGATAGTGGATCCAATCTCAACCTCCTCTCCCTCTTTCACCAGGAAAGAGATTACCCCGTTGGATTCTGCAAGTCCTTCTTGGGTAATCTTATCGGTTTCTAATTCATAAATCGGTTGGTCGATTTCGACGAAGGATCCATCCTTAACTTTCCAGCTTGAAAGAATACCGGAACTGATAGATTCGCCGAGGGCGGGAATAATGACATCTTTTGACATTTTTTTTAAAATAAGATTTTTGATTAATTCTGAGGGTCGGATTGGCCCAAAGCATTAGAAACAAGTTCAGTCTGTTCCCTTTTGTGCAAAGTTAATGAACCGGTTGCCGGACTCGCGGTGGAGCTTCTTCCGACATATTCAACTTTTTGATTTAGAAGATCTTCAAAGATTGGAGAGAGGAAATTCCAAGCACCCATATTTTTTGGCTCCTCCTGGCACCAGACGATTCTCTTGGCATTTGAATAAGGTTGGATAATTTCCAAAAACTTGGATTTATTAAACGGATAAAACTGTTCGACTCGAAGGATGGTCGATCGAGAGGTGCGAATCGATTCCCTTGCTTCAATCAAATCATAGAAGACTTTACCGGAACAAAGAATTAGGGTGTCGGTATTTCTCGCTGGAGTTGCATCCGGAATGAAGTCCTGAAACTCTCCACTAGTCAGATCTTTAATGGTAGAGATGCAGGACTTGTGACGAAGCAGACTCTTGGGGGACATAAGGATCATCGGTTTGGCATACTCCTTTTTTTTCTGCCTGCGAAGAGCATGGAAATACTGAGCTGGAGTACTCAGATTGGCCACCACAACATTGTCTTCGGCGCAGCCCTGAAGAAATCTTTCCAAACGAGCTGAACTATGCTCAGGTCCTTGACCCTCGAAGCCATGAGGAAGAAGAAGAACCAAATCGGAAACCGCACCCCACTTGTCTTCGGCACTCATAATGAATTGGTCAATAATAACCTGTGCCCCGTTGGCAAAATCTCCAAACTGAGCTTCCCAAATTGCAAGCATGCTTGGGTAATCCAGAGAGTATCCATAATCAAAGGCCAGTACTGCGGCCTCTGAAAGGAGAGAGTTGTAGACGCAAAATTGTCCCTGCCTGTCCTCCATATTAAGAAGGGGGACATATCTTGTTCGATCTTTTGAATCATACCATACCGCATGGCGATGACTGAAAGTCCCTCTCTCACTATCCTGCCCCGACAATCTAACAGGAGTACCTTCCAGCATCAGGGAGCCAAAAGCAAGTTGTTCAGCCAATCCCCAATCAATTCCCTGTTTGGATTTAAAGCTTTCGGCCTTTTGTTTCACTTGTCTTTCGATTTTGGGATTCAGATTGAATTCTTCGGGCCAGGAAGACAAAGCCTGCATTACTTTTTTTAATTCGGGAAGGGGTACCGAAGTATCAACTGGAGAAAAATCATAGGGGATCTGTCTGATTGCCATGGATCCTTCAAAGGTACTGGATTTTTTGACCGTTCTGACTTTTTCCAGCGAAGCGTCAAGTTGCCTGCGAAGACGCTGGTGAATTTCCTTGCTTTCTTCCTTTTTTAATTCTCCGTTTTCAACAAGTTGATCCGATAGTATGCTGGAAATCGATGGCATCGATTTTATCTTTTTATAAAGCAGAGGTTGAGTAAATGCGGGGTCATCCGCTTCGTTATGGCCATGCTTACGATAGCAATTTACATCAATGACAACATCTTCTCCGAATTTTTGCCGGTATGCAAGGGCGAGTTCGGCAACCATAGCCACGGCAAGCGGGTCGTTTCCATTGACATGAAAAATTGGGGCTTCAATTGCTTTGGCGACATCAGTGCAGTAAAGACTGGATCGGGCATCAGTTGGGTCGGTGGTGAAGCCAATCTGATTGTTAACTACAATATGAATGGTCCCACCCGTTCGGTAGCCGGGAAGTTTGGAGAAATTAAATACTTCTGCTACAATACCTTGACCAGCCATTGCAGCATCACCGTGAATCAAAACGGGTAAAACTCTTTTTCTTTGAGTGTCTCCCCTTAATCTTTGACGGGCTCTGGCTTTGCCCTCAACCACTCCATTAACCGCTTCCAAATGGCTTGGGTTTGGGGAGAGGTGAATGACAACCTGCTGCCCGCTTGAAGTTGTACGTACTGATTCATAGCCCAAATGATATTTTACATCTCCGCTTCCATGGGCTCCATCGGGCACGAAGTTTTCGGAAAATTCGCGAAAGATGAACTCATGGGATTTGCCCATCACATTTGCGAGTACATTCAATCTACCCCGGTGAGCCATTCCCATAACAATTTCTTCAACACCATCATCCGGGCATTTCTGGAATATGGAATCCAATGCGGTGATTAGAGTCTCTCCACCTTCCAGGGAAAATCTTTTCTGACCTACATAACGAGTGTGAAGAAAGTTTTCGAATTCCTCCGCCTGAATAATCTTTCGAAGAATTCTGATTTTTTCTTCATGATTGAAAGATGGCTGATTTAAATTTGGTTCAATCTTAGACTGGATCCAGCGTCTTTTTTCGGTGGCTTGGATGTGGAGATATTCCACGCCTACATTGCCGCAGTAGGTTTTCTTTAACCTTTCGAAGATTTCACCAATCGACATGCGAACACCACCGAGATAATTTCCGGTGAAATGAACTTCGGAAAGGTCTTGGCTGGAGAATCCAAGTCGTTCTAGAGATAGCCGTGGATTCTCTTCAATTTTCTCCCTAAGCGGATCAAAGGTTCCTTGGGTATGACCAATATCCCTAAAGGCATAAATTGCTCCGTATAAGCGTGCATGCTTCTCTACGGAGTCATCTTCAGAAGCTTGTATAGAAACGGGTTTTTGTGAAGGGATACTCTTTTCTCTACCATTGCGGTCCGATGCCAAGTGAAAACCTTCGAAAAAAAGTTGCCAGTTTGAGTCGACGGATGAGCGGTCCGCCAACCATTTTGAGTAGTTTGAATCGATTTGATCCAAGTTCCAACGGGTAGCAAATGAGGGGTTATCCATGTTATGTAGCTTTATGAAGATTCACTCGTATTCTCAAATGATGAGAATAACAAGTCAAACACACCAGATTGAATAAATTTCAGTCTTTTTTAGTCTGATTTTTGAAATAAGATCTGCTCCTTTTTTGCTGACAGCAAGATTTTTGAGCCATAGGAAATCGATCCAATGAAGGGAGCGATAATTTCAAGAATATTTTCTTTTTGTTTAAATTCTGGTTTGGTAGATGGGTGTGGCCAGTAAATCCAAGACTTGTATGATAGTCTTTCGCTTGAAAGCTTAATTTCACAAGCATAAAAAGAAAAGGTTTCGGATGGAAGATCCTTCGACCATTTTATGTCTTTAAATCGATAGTTTGGCTCCATTAGCTGAAAACTGTGAGAACCAAGGTCGGCATTTAAGGTTCCATGGTAAAAAGCGGAAAGATCCAACCCTTTTGAATAAAAAAATGGGATTTGCATGGAAATGGTTCCACCTGGAAATCTGTGATCATTTGCATTCCCAGAGGCAACTCCGTATCCCTTGGAAATTTTTGCCCAAATGGAGTTTTCCTTCACTAAGATTGAGTTCTCTAGACTTTTTAAATCAGAACCTGTCAAATTCTAGGGGCAAAAGCATTTGAAGAATCGATTGCCGGTTCCTTCCGCCCCAATTCGTACCCTGACCGGATGCATGCAACGTGGACAATGACCGACGTAGGCATTTCCCTCTTTGTTTCGATAAATTCTACCATATGTGCCACAACGAACATAATGAATGCCCAAAAAAGGCCTTTGTCGCTGATTTGACGAATTAGAACCTTGTGGAGAAGCAGGGTTCATGGTTCATCATTCGCTTTCTTCGAGTTTGCCAATCAAGCTATCGACTTTCTGGCTGACGATATTCGCTTGAACACTTATTCCGTCCTGTCCTTCAATTACTTCAGATACCCAACTCTTTACCCGTTCTTCAATGAATTGCAGTTTCTTTTCAGAGGCGGGGTCGCTAGCTAAAGCGACAAAACTTGTCATAAGGTCAGATTGAATGGCATCGGTTTGTCCAAGCATTTCCTGAAGGGCTTGATACGACTCCTGCACGGACTTCGTTTCCACCGATTCACTCTGCTTTTGAACCGATTTCAGATAATGTGGAGCTGCTGGTTGTCGGATGGTCGGCGCATTAGGGCTCGCATCCTTAAAGAGTTTAAATGCCTGATCTGTATCCTGATCGCTGAATAAATCTTTTTGATTAAATGTTAGATTAGTGAGCGATTTTAGTTCTTTTTTTAGTTCTCTGAATCTTTTTCTTGATTGTAGCTCATCTTCTTTAGAAATTTTTCGAATTACATCAGCTTTAAGTTTTGGAGTTAGCTGAAGGATTTCTTCGAGTATATCAAGTGATCTCTGGAGAGCGATCTGTTGAGTCTGCAAAAAAGAAATGGCAGACTGCAGGGAAAGTTCGAGGTTTTCCTTGGTCTTTAATGGTACCTTTTCCTCGTCAATCGGCAGTTTTTTTCTGGTTTTCTTGGGTAAGCGTAGACGCATGACTAATGAACTAATTACCTTTTTTTTATCAAGTGAATCAAGAGGAAAGCATTGATCGTCCAAGTTCGGAATGAGAATAAATACCTGAACCAATAAGTCTTTCTCCAGAGTAGATTGCGAGAATTTGTCCGGGCGTTAGGGCTCGTTGTGCAGATTGAAATAAAATTTCGGCTTTTCTATCTTTCAAAGGTTTGTAGATAATGGTTGTTGAAGGATCCCGATAACGTGCCTTTGCCAGAAGTTTTACTTCGTCGGTTGGATATTTAGATTGAAAAAAAGATACGGATTCGATGCGGAAACGACTAGCCCAAAGAGTGCTCTCGTTTGGATTTTCAAAGGCAACAATTAACTGATTTTTTTTCTTATTCTTTCCGGTAACAACAAAATTTTCGAAATCGGTGTTAGATGGAACTCCAATTCCTTTTCTTTGTCCTAAGGTGTAACGGTGCAAACCTCTATGATAGCCCACCAATTTTCCAGTAGTGGTTATGATTTCCCCTGGCGAATCGTCGATAAACTCGGAAAGAAATTGTGGAACTTTTACTTTACCAAGAAAGCAAATACCCTGACTGTCTTTTTTTTCTGCCACGGGTAGTCCTATTTCTCTAGCCAATGTACGAACTTCATCTTTCTTCATATCACCCAAGGGGAACAGGGAGTAATCAAGTTGATCCTGAGAAATTTGAGCCAGAAAATACGATTGATCTTTATTTTTATCCTTTCCCTCAAGAAGCAGTGCTTTTCCTTCTTTATCAAAGGCTTTTTTGCAATAGTGTCCAGTTGCTAGACCATTAAAATCATTTTCTTGGGCATAATTTTTCAAAGCACCGAATTTCATTTTTCGATTACATAAAATATCTGGATTTGGAGTTATGCCCATTGCATAGCCATCGATCATTGGTCGAACAATTTCCTGATGGTAAAAATCAATGAAATTGACCACAGAGAAAGGAATTTTCAAAAAATCAGCAACCTCACGGGCATCGGCGAGATCTTTTGCACCCGGGCAATCACCAAGTAAATCCTGTTCATTCTCCCATGTACGAACATAAGCGGCTTCTACTTTATATCCCTCTTCTTTCAGCAGATAAGCGGCTACAGAACTGTCTACACCTCCGGATAATGCGACCAGAATTTTCTGCGTTTCGGGTTTCATATAAAAACTTAGTATTTAAAATTGATCGATGGAGCAAAATTTTTCGTTTGCTAAGGGGAAGGACTAGGATTTCCTAAGAGAGGTGTATTCTGGGGGTGGAAAAGTTTTTATTGCAGAGGATGGTCGAGGTTGGATCTATCTTGAAAAGGATTGGGATGGAGGATTACTTCCTAATGATTTGCTTGAACAAGCTGGCGTTCTATCGACGGGTGTAGAACTATTGACTCCAAAAGAGAGAGCAAAACTTGGCGGTTACTACAGGGAGGGTGAATTTGCGGTTTTTTTGGTGGACAAGAACCAATTTCCCAGCGTTTTCAAGGAAGAGAAAAGGATATTTCTTGGATCGGATTTGAATGGCTGGAATCCGATGGAAGCCCCTAGTGAATGGGAGATGAAAAGAATGGATCAATCATGGCAGCTTCGATTGCAGTGGAAAGAAATTACAGAGCATTCCCCTTTTAGATTCAAATTTGTAAGTGATGATGGTGAGTGGCTAGAACCCTTCTGTGAATTTCCCTCTGTGAAGCAAGATTCTAATGGAGTGTTTAATTATCTTTTTGACCAGAGGAGAACCGGTTCGGATGTGCTGGTTTTCGAAATGGTTGAAGAGGAAAGAAATTCAAATTTAAAGAGATGGATCAAATATCGCCCTGAAGGAAAATTCGGTTTTTTTAGGGATTCTAATGGATTGGGTAAGTTTCGTGTTTTTGCTCCCCGAGCGAAAAAAGTCGATCTATTGATATATCAGAATTTAGATGATAATCAGCAAGAGAGGTACCCCATGGAATCAGATGAAGACGGCAGTTGGTCGATCCAATCCAAGGATCAATGGGAAAATGCATTTTATATGATTTCTATTACTCAACAGAAAAGTGATTCTGGAAATGCCCTTTTTGAAAAGAAAATCTTAGATCCTTATGCAAGGGCTGCTGTGGGAAGAAATGGACCGGGGATAGTTTTGTCAGATTCTGATCAAATTGACCGTAATAATCTTTTCAAACCTGATCCAATGAAAGATTTGGTGATAGTGGAGGCTCATGTGAGAGATTTGATGGAAAAAGCAGAGTCACTTCAAGCGTCTGAAAAAACATCATGGTTTGAACGGTTAACCAATTGGATTTCATCCAAAGACTGTTATTTACGTGAGCTTGGAGTCAATGCAGTTGAGCTACAACCTGTTCAAGAGTTCGATTCTCGAAGTAGAGAAGAGTACCACTGGGGATACATGCCAGTTAATTTTTTTTGTTTGGAGTCAAGTTATGCTCGATTACCGCAAAAAGCTTCAGGGGTAGCAGAATTTCGCAGTCTAATTAGAGCCTTTCACGATGCAGGAATTGCAGTCATTCTTGATGTGGTTTATAACCATGTTGGAATTCCTGCCCATCTAATGAACTTGGACAGAGAACTCTATTTCAGGATTGACGCACTCGGAAGATTACAAAACTTCAGCGGTTGCGGGAATGATTTAAATTGTGATGCTGAACCGGTTCGAAAAATTATTTTGGATAGTTTGAAATATCTGGTGGAGGGATTTGATGTGGATGGTTTTCGCTTCGATTTAGCAGAGTTATTGGGCAAGGATTTGTTGCTGGAGATTGAGGAGGAACTAAGAAAGATAAAGCCCGGAATCATTTTAATAGCTGAACCGTGGAGTTTTCGTGGGCGCTTACCCAACTCAATGAGTGAGTCGAACTATTCACTTTGGAGCGATGATTGTCGCGAGAATATATGCCGTGTTATTAAAGAAGGGAATGGAACCGAAGAAATCCTTCGCTTAATGAGTGGGGAAATGAATGGTGGTTCAAAACCCTGGAAATCAGTCAATTACATCGAATCTCATGATGATTTTGCATTTATCGATCGAATATTTTCATTTTCTGATAATGAAATGCAAAGCTTTCCGGAAAAAGTGATCAGGAAGAATCGCTTGGCTCTTTTCTTAATTCTGTTTTCTCCAGGAATTCCCATGCTCTCCGCTGGTCAAGATTTCATGAGAAACAAAAAAGGTCATAGAAACACCTATCAAAATGGGGAACTGAATGCTCTAAAATATTCGGATTTGAAAAAGTATAAAACTCTTCATTTGGAAATCTGCAGAATGATTGAATTTAGAAGATCCGATCAGGGTTCCTTTTTGCGTCCAGAAGAAAAAGGAGATTGCGAGTATCTGGAACTATCAGGTTTTCCGGAAAACTTGGTTGTCCTAGAAATAAAAGAGAAGATGCAATCAAAACATCATCTTTTAGTGGTTAACCCTAGCGATGAAATGCATTCTATTTGTTTGCCAGAGCGATGGATAGGTTGTGAGTGTTCTATCTCAAGCAGGGTAGTCGTGCCAGACTTTCAAGTGGAAGAGTATTCTTTTTTAGTTTTAAATAAAAATGTCTAAGTGCATTTGGAAATCTCCGGATTCGCGACCAGACCAAACCTGAGGTTATGAAAAGAGTGAGCGATATGATCGATTTTCAAAAATTTCATAATTTCTAAAACTGTAATCAAACCACATGGAAGAATATCCAGTCGGTTCATCGGTAAAGTTGGAAATTTATTTGCCCGTTGCTCCAAATTTAAAGAACACAACTCATCTTTCAAAGATTTAAGATCGGTGTGACTTAATTGATAATCATTAGAATGAGCAATCGAATGCTTATCACTGATTGATTTGATCAACTGCTTTGAAAAAGCGATCGAACCACCAGTTCCAATCAAAAAATTACAGTCTCTTTTAAGTTCAGAAAGATTTTCAAGACTTTGCCAGACATGCTGCGAAATTTGATCCATTAAATCCGTAGATAAAACAGACTCAGGCTTTTTTACGAAACGCTGATTTAAGGTAACCGACCCGAGCGGAAGACTCTGAGCAGTTAAGATCATATTATCACGGAATTCCAAGAGTTCCAGACTGCCACCTCCCAGATCAAAAGCATGAAAAGTTTTAAGATCTGTGAAATTTGGATCGGTTTTAATTCCCAATGCAACCGCTGCTGCTTCCTGTTTTCCGGTCAAAACTTTTAATTTCAATCCAGTTTTTTCCAAAATCTCCTTCTTTAAAACACTAATGTTATGGGTCTTCCTTAGGACCTCGGTTCCTACGAGAAGAAAATCTGAAGGATTGTATGTAAGTGATTCAGTGTGGAGAAGTTTTAATAACTTAAGGATTTTCAGCCTTCCTGAAATTGAGATATCTGAGTTTTGTTCAAGTTGGATTCGGCAAGGATAACTTTTCTGGAAAACTGTAACAATTGATCCATCGGTTGCTTTCTCCGCCACCAAAAGTTTTGAAGTATTTGAACCTAAGTCAAAAACTGCGACTCTGTGATTCACTGTTTCAAAAAGAATAGCCCTTTGGGGCAATAATTAGTGTGAATTCTCCTTTTGTACTACCTGAGTGAAATTTTTTGATTACTTCAGGCAAGGGACCGCTGATTATATTCTCGTGAATTTTTGTGAGCTCTCTTGCAATGCAGATATATCGCTCTGGTTCCAATAAATCTTCAAATAAATTCAACGATCGATTCATTTTATATTTCGACTCGTAAAGTACAACGGATCCTGTGAAATCAATCCACTTTTTAAGCATGTTTCCCGCGGCAGCTTTTTTAGAAGGGAGAAATCCAAGGAATATAAATTGGTGAGTCGGAAGTCCTGAAGCGCAAAGAGCTGAAATTGCGGCATTTGGACCCGGTACCGGAATAACTTTGAAATGCTGAAGGTGACACTCTCTGACCAATCTGAAGCCAGGGTCACTTATCGTAGGCAAGCCGGCATCAGAAAGAAGGGCAATGTTCAGCCCTTGACTAATTTTTTCGGCCAGTATTTCGGACTGAGATTTTTCATTCTCTTCTCGGTATGAAATAAGTGGCTTAGAAATCGAATATTTATCCAATATTCTTCGGGAAATTCTTGTATCTTCACAAGCAACAAGATCGCTGGACTCAATGGTTTTAATCGCCCTTGGAGAAAGATCTTCAAGGTTGCCAATTGGAGTTGCTACTAAAAATAATTTCCCTGGTGAGGCATTACTCGACATTACCTCTGCCTTTAAATTTGTAGGCGGGAATGCTTAACGGAGGCCACCGCGGTCAAAACCACCAGGCAAGCTATACTCCCAACTTGCAGGACGACCTTGAGGCATACGGTCGTCATCCGGTGAAGCGGTAAAACAACCACTCAGGCAGGTGAAAGAAAGAAACATAAAAGCCAGTTTTAAAACGATTTGTAGCATATGACTAAAAAGTTTGATTAAAGTTTTTCCTCATCTGGAACGACATGAATATTGTCACCTGGTCTGAGTTTTCCCGGAGTTCCGAAATGAGGTAAAATGTAGGCAAGTAGAAATCCATCTCTTGCACTTTGAACTTTGATGCGGGCAGCTTTTCTTTGATCCTTCCATAAAGTGAACACATTACCCTGTTCTACACCTCTTTCCAAGCCAAGGGGTAGAAGAATCATTCCTGTTCTACTATCAATTCTCGAAATGGTCGATGGAGCCCCAATATCTGAAATTTCCTTCGATTGATTTACTGCTATTATATCTGCTTGGGAGAGAACAGGTGGGGCTTCCGCTTTAACGATGAACGGATTTGCTTTTTCCTTTTTCTCTTCATCTACGACTTCACCGCCAGATTGTTTAGCAAGCATTTCTTGAGTCGCTTCTTCCCTGCCACGATTGTACTCTTTCACCAGTGCTGCATTGGCCTTGCTGAGTTCCCTCTTATGATCTTCATTGTTTTGCTGAAGAGTAGCTTCAAATTCTTTTTTCGAGTTTATAATGTTTTGTTCCAATTCCGCAACTTGACCTTCCAGTATACCCATTTGTGTATCGGTTGCTTGCTTGTATGCCTCAGCCTGATTCTTTTCGTTCTCTAGGTCAGCCTCAAGTCCTTTCACCTGAACGGTCAGATCGGAAGTTAGATCTTCGAATTTTTTTCTTTCTTCCTGCTCGCGAGCAAACAAATTTTGAAATTCCCTTAATTCGACATCACGAGAAACCAGCATCGATCGAAGTTTGTTGATATCGGTAAATTTATCGTTTCGGTCTTTGTAGAGCATCCCAATGACCGTTCGGAGTCGGTTTTGTCTGGATACTCCTTTGGTAATCGTACCGTCATCATTTTTAACATCATGTTTTGGAAAATCAGTCTCATCTTCGAAAGGATCTTTTAAGCCAGCTGGTGCTTCTAATTTTACGCCTGGGTTGTTGACCCACCTTTTGGACTCCTTATCCCAAAGAAGAGCCTCAGCTCCAAATTCTTTGGTCAAAATATCCAACGCATCTCGATAGTCAGGGTTTCGTAAAATCGCATCTTCAGAAGTTCTTAATGCGGAAATCGCCTGCTCAAGTGGATTTTCAGCTCCTTGATCAATTTGTTCGTTTGCTTCGAAAACATCTGTGACAACGCTTTTTTTGGTAGATACATCTTTCCATTGTGCTTCTTTGGACGATTGAAGAATGGTGTAAGCGTTATCGACGGTTTCATCTAGGAAAGAATGAGACTGATTTTTAAGAGTGTCCCACTTTAGCCACAATACACCTGCTAAAGCTAACATTCCCAGTAGACTGAAAAGACGAAAGATAACTGAAAGAGCTTTCATTAATAACAATAATTTCTAATTTTTAAGTTCATGCAAGAATTATTCGCAAAAGAAGATTCCAACTAAGGGCTAAGTTTGCCTAGAAAACTCTAATTTGAAAAATTTGGGCCCTGTTTAATCCATGGGTAGAAAGGATTTCAATTTCGATCGAATTAGTATAGATCTCAACAAATTCATGTACACGGAAACTAAATCGATTGTTTCTTACTTCGAGTAGCTTTTGACTGTGACCATTCTGATCATTGTGAAATACATTGTAATCTTTGATTATGGACATCATTACTCCTGAGTTTACATCTTTGCTAACCGAAGGGTAGGACAGGTTGAAATTGCCATCAAAGCAAATTTCTAAACGCGAGATCTTCACTCTTTCTTTCCAGTTAAATTCTACAAATTCGGCATATTTAAAGTTTGTCGGCTGAGAAATCCAAAGATTTGGGAGGTGGCTTGGACGAAAGCAGGAATTACTTAAATTCTCTGGAGAATATACTGATTGTGAAGGTTCTGTTCGGAGAGCTGGACCGATCGTACCGGTGTTATTTTGGGCTTTCACTATCTTGTATTCAGAGGCTTTATTCTTTAGCTTTTTTTCCCTATCACTCAAGGCTTCAAGATAGCAAATTCCAGTTGGTGGACTATGTTGAGAAACGACACCAAATTTTTGATCCGCCTGAAGTTTTAAAAAATGCCAACCCGGATTTTCGATTTGAATTTTCAATTCGAAAGACTGCCACAAGGTACCACTGTTTTTTTGCAAACTTAAACTTCCACTAAAAAGGGATTTTCCTGGCAATGAAGAGTTGTATGATGAACCTTCGAGGAATTGGTACTGAATGGAACAACTTGAGGGAACTCTCATCCGTAGGCAAACTCTGGTTAGTTCGGAACTCGTGATGGGGATGGGTAGTAAAACTTTACGGTAAAAATATACTGGAGCTTTTGACTCTTGATCTACAGTAAACTCATTCAAAGTCGATGAAGCCGAAATATTGGATTTAAGAATTTTGTCCTTTTTATCCTTTTCGAAATGGATACCAACTTGCTGATTCGAACCAATTAGAGCTCTTTGGACTTTCTTGTAAAAACTAGAATGGCTGAAAGAAGTGGGGTTTTTACTTAGGATTGCTGCCGATACTCCACAAGCACAAGCCATCATTGATAGAGTGGGGGTGTTGCCAGTAAATATACATTCATCATTTGGATTTAAAGCATTGTCACCAATCCAAAAGAGATTTTGTTTTTTTGCAGATTTTAGCGATTTGAGGGGAATCTCGAAGTCGTGGGGCAGTTGAATTTTTTCTCTATTTGAAAAAAGCAAGCTATTATCTTGTGGGAACGGAATTTTGGAGATCGCAATGGAATCCGGAAAAGATTTACCAGAAAGAATATCCCTAGCATCTAAATTTTTCAGGCTCTCCCCTCGACATGAATTCTTGGAAATTGCTTTTTCTGATATTCTCGAAATAAAAAACTTACCCAATTTCCCAGCAATTGGTGAGCGGTTTTTCAGGTAGTCCCAAACGCACCATGCAAGCATCTCTGGGTTCATTTTTGGACCTTGAACTTTTCCTTTCCACTCAACACGGTGACTTCCTTCAATTCCTGCTTCCAGCGATTCCATTAGATCAAGCTTTGCAAGAATTGAGTTATCTTCCCATTTTTGGGGCATCGAATCAGGCGCAATAAATGGTATATCGCTCAAGCTTTTTTCGATTGAGATAATTATGGCAAAATTTTCCATCGAAGGATCGAAAAGTGAATTTTCTCCTGGAATTGAATAGAGATCACTACGAATCGATTCGATCGCCCCAACCATTTTGGAAAGACAGTAGTCTTCAGAACAATCAATGAAATACTTTGCCCTTAGCAGTTTAGCCTCAGAGAGGTCGTTTCTAATTGCAAATAAGGATTCGATGGACTGGTTTGAATGGTTTTCTCTCGTTTCACTAAGAAAATATCCTAGGTGCAAATTCACTCTTTCTTCTCGATCAATCAAGTTTTTCAAAGTGCGGGATAGCCCAAAGGAATTTCCCTCTCGATTGTGATACCATAATTCTTGATAAATTTCATCGATGAGTCCGCTTTCTCTCGAGTCGACAAAGGAACCACTTTCAAAGGAATTAAAGGGAAATAGATTATGATGATCATGACATCCACCCAACTGACATGCAGGACCGACGATTGAGACTTTTGCTCCTTGTCTAGCGGATGAAATTGCCCCACAGATTGCCGGGATACCACTCCCCACAATGATCACATCGCTTCTTTCAGATGAAGTTTTCAGACTCCCACTGTAAAATTCATAACCGAAATAATCAATCAAACTCGATTCGTGAACTCCTACTAATGATTTTTATTAAGTTTTATTAATAGTAGGTCTTTAGCTTTTTTAATATTGTTCGAATCCGATGCATTTCATAGACAGATATGTGTGCCCGCAAAAAATCAATTACCGCTACTTCAATACCGTAAGCAAAAGGTCTGAATTACTAATTATTTTAAAGCTTTAATTAGTTTAACCAAATCGAATGAAAAATATCTTTCCTAGATGGACCAATACAGTACCGGTTAAACTGATAGTTGCGGTTGGTCTTTTAGGTGGAGCCGTGGTTGCCGGAATAACTTATTACGCGACCCCTAAGTACACCAGAGTAGGTTACCAACCGACACAACCAGTTCCATATGATCACAGCTTTCACGCGGGTCAGCTTGGTTTGGATTGTCGCTATTGCCACCATGGTGTCGAGAAGTCTTCACATGCTAATGTACCCTCGGCAAATGTATGCATGTCATGCCACAAGAATGTTAAAGCAGATTCCCCTCTTCTTGAGGTAGTAAGAGCATCTTACTACGGCGAAGACACAGACAGAGACGGCAAGCTTTCCGAAGATGAAGATATCAACGGCGATGGTCTTTTAACAGCTGGACCATCTGTACCATGGGTACGGATACACAAAGCCCCTGATTATGTTTACTTCAATCATGCGATCCATGTTAACAGAGGTATAAGTTGTGTTGAATGTCATGGCAGAATCGATCAGATGGAAGAGGTTTATCATGCAAAACACCTTAGCATGTCCTTTTGTCTCGAATGTCACCGTGAGCCAGAAAAAGCACTTCGCCCGAATTCGGAAGTTACCAATTTGGCGTGGACGATTGCTTCAGGTGATGACTCGAACCCAGATTTAGACCAAATCCATGCTGGTTTGGAAATGAAAAAGAATTGGATGGTAAATCCACCACTTAGTTGTACCGGTTGCCATCGATGATTAAAGAAAACGACATGCCTTCCCAGCTTTCAGGAAAGAAGTACTGGAAAAGTTTGGATTCATTATCTGAGTCGCCAGCATTTCAAGAATGGGTTGGAAAGGAATTTCCAGAAGGTGCTCAATTGTTGGATGAAGTAGGCAGGAGAGGTTTTATCAAGGTAATGGCAGCATCCTTTGGTCTTGCAGGACTTGGAATGACTGGGTGTCGCCGTCCTGAACACACAATTTTGCCTTACGGTAAAAGTCCAGAGGAATTAATACCCGGAGTGCCCAATTTTTATGCTACCGCACAACCAACTTCAGCGGGATTTGCACCAGTTATCGCAGAAAGTCATCAGGGTCGCCCTACTAAAATTGAAGGCAACCCATCCTTTATTCCTTCAGGTGGAAGTACTGACATTTATTCTCAGGCGAGTGTGCTTGACTTGTACGATCCAGATCGAACTCAATCTTCACTTTTAAAGAAAGAGATCACTAAAGGAAATAAGAAGTCGACTTCTTGGAAAAAGATTTCTTCATTTGAAGCTACTGAAAAACTGGTTGGTTTCTCTAAATTGGACAAAGTGGCTATCCTCTCGGATTCTTCTCATTCTTTGGTTCGAAACCGCATTTTGCAGAAATTGACTTCACAAGGGGTCAAGCACATTGAATTTGAGAGTATTGACCTGCAAAAACCAGAGTTTGGTTTAGCTAATTCGTTATCTTTATCCAAAGGTTTGCGCTGTATCCCGAAATTACAAAACGCCAGAAAGGTTTTATCCTTGGATTGTGATTTTCTCGGCACACGCGAACCTGTTTCGACTACAAATTCTCGGCAATTCATGTCTGGCAGGAAGGTGCTCAGCCCTTCGGACGCAGCAAAGATGAATCGGCTTTACATAGCTGAGTCAGATTTGACCATAACCGGTGGGGTTGCGGATCACCGCTTGAGAGTACATTCTTCGGAGGTGGAGGCGTTTTCATGTTTAGTTTATGCTGAAATTCTTAAACTGCAAAAAAGTAAAGACACGGAATTAATTGCACATCTAGAAAAACTTGGTTCTTCTGTGGCAAAGCATGCTGAATGGGTTGCCGAGTGTGCGAAAGATTTAATTTCCAATAAGAAAAATTCTGTTGTACTAACTGGTAGTCATCAGACGGAAAATGCACATTTAGTCACTTATGCAATCAACCAATCTTTGGGAAGTGTTGGAACTTGTGTTAATTATGTTTCGACCAAATCTCCATCAAATTACACATTTGAAAATCTTTCTGAGGATGTAAAGTCCGGCTCTATCGAAACGGTTGTGGTAATTGGTGGTAATCCTGTGTTTACATGTCCATCTTCAGGCATTGCTTCTATATTGAAGGAAGCCAAAAATTCTGTTCGGATCGCTCCCTGCTTGGATGAAACTTCTGATCATTGCCAACTCCATATTGGACAATCTCATTATTTAGAGTCTTGGGACCTTGGGACGACATGGGATCTTTCTGCAGTTGTTCCAGTTCAACCTTTGATCGCTCCTCTTTTCGATACACTTTCTGATGTTGAAGTTTTGTCCATTCTTGCCGGTGAAAAGAGTAATTCTTACGATTTGGTGGTTTCGGAATATGATCAATTAAAGGGCAAAAAGAATAGTTTTGAAGATTTTCTTAAATATGGTGTTCATCGAATTCCTAGAAAGTGGAAGAATGAGCCATTGAATTTCAAACCCTCTTTACTCGAACAGAAACCAAAAGAAGTTTCTTTTTCCTTAGATTCCCTTGAGGTGGTTGTCATTCCTGACTTTCATACTTGGGATGGTAAATACGGAAATAATGGATGGATGCTTGAATGTCCGGACCCCATTTCCAAACTTACTTGGGATAATGCTATTTTGATTAGTCCCGTTTTGGCCAAGGAATTAGAATCAAAGTATCCGGAATTTAAACTTTTACCAAAATCAACCATGCTGAATGATTCCGGTCAAATTGCTCCAGATGCAGCTGTGTTTGATGGCGGAAAACAGAAAGCGCCTGTACTGACGGTCAAAATTGACGATCATCACAGCCTTACTGGTCCTTTGTATGTCCAACCGGGGTTATCCGATTACACTTTGATAGCAAGTTTAGGTATGGGGAGAACCCATGTTGGTAGAGTTGGCACTGATTTGGGTTACGAAGCTTCTTCTCTTTTGCATTCACACGGTAATCGAATATTCAGTGGTGCCACTTGCAAACCTACTGGTGATTTTAGAATTCTAGCTAATGTTCAAGAGCATTGGTCTATGGAAGGTAGAGCGATTGTTCGTGAGGCTAATGTCTCAAAATACAAAAAAGATCCATCCTTCGCTCTTCACATGGGTGCGGAGTCTCATTCGCCTCCAATTTATGGGAAAGATTTGGATAAGGATCTAGCTTTTAAAGCCCAGACAACCCCAAGAGGAAATTCCTCTTATGATCATCCCGATCACAACTATGAAAAATCCGATATACCCGGATTGCATCAGTGGGGAATGACTATTGATCTCAATCAGTGTACTGGATGTAGTGCATGTGTGGTTGCATGTCAAAGCGAGAACAACATTCCTGTTGTTGGAAAAGATCAGGTTCTTCGGGGAAGGGAAATGCATTGGATCAGATTGGATCGGTATTTTAGTTCGACAAACCGTGAGGGTGCTGAATTGCCTTCGGATGTCCAAGTCTCTTTTCAAGGGGTTGCTTGTATGCATTGTGAAACCGCTCCTTGTGAATCGGTCTGTCCGGTTAATGCGACTGTACATGATGAAGAGGGTCTTAATGCAATGGCTTACAACCGTTGCGTTGGTACTCGCTACTGTGCCAATAATTGCCCCTACAAAGTTAGGAGGTTTAACTTTTTTGACTGGAATAAGCGAAGCACGGACGAACTTTACCAAGGACCTCTTGGAACGAAGAACGATTCATTGCCTACGATGGGTAAAAATCCTGATGTTACAGTCCGTATGAGAGGAGTAATGGAGAAATGTACCTATTGCACTCAGCGAATCCAAGAAACTAAAATTAAGACAACGGTAAATGCGCAGAGAAAAGCAACTTTAGAAACAGGTAAGGATGGTAAGGATTTGGTTCTAGAATTGGATGATGTAAAAGTCGCTGATGGATCGATCAAAACCGCTTGTCAACAGGTCTGTCCAACGGATGCGATTGTTTTCGGTGATATTTCTGATCCAGAAAGTGAGGTAAGTAAATTGAAAAATAATCCCCGTGATTATTCTGTGTTAGGTTATCTCAATACCCGGCCTCGTACTACATTTTTGGCCAAGGTTAGAAATCCGAATCCTAGGATGCCGGATCATTCTTCTTATCCTCATTCATATCGTGAGTACAAAGATAAAGCTTACCCGAGCAATCATGATGATGGAAACTCTAAGGGATTGAAACATTAATCATGGCTACCGCTTCCAAATCTAAAGTTACGGAAGAATTTCCGGCCATATTAAAAAAGGTTAAGCCGGCACCGTGGCATGAAGAACCCTTAGTTCTCAACAAAAGAAACTTCCACTGGGTAACGGAGAAGATCTGTGGCATTGTTGAGAGCAAAACTCCAACTTGGTGGTGGTGGTGCTTTATAACTGCTCTTTGCATCGCGAGTTTCACTGGAATGGGTTTGGTTTACCTTGTTTCGACTGGTGTGGGAGTGTGGGGTAATAACAACCCAGTCAACTGGGGTTGGGCAATCGTCAATTTTGTTTTCTGGATTGGTATCGGTCATGCGGGTACTTTGATTTCTGCTGTATTATGCCTTCTTAAACAAAAATGGAGAACCTCAATTAATAGAGCCTCCGAAGCTATGACCGTCTTTGCAGTTCTATGTGCAGGAATATTCCCGCTTTTCCATGTTGGTCGGGTTTGGTTTGCATGGTGGCTTTTCCCACTTCCAAACGCAAACGCGATATGGCCCCAGTTCCGAAGCCCATTAGAATGGGATGTTTTTGCTGTTTCTACTTATGCTACTGTTTCGATACTCTTCTGGTATATGGGTATGATACCCGATTTGGCCGTATTAAGAGATCGTGCCAAGGAAACTTGGAGGAAATACTTTTATGGGATACTTTCAATGGGTTGGCGAAATGCAAATAATCATTGGAGGAACTTTGAAATGGCTTATTTGCTTCTCGCCGGATTGTCTACACCGCTAGTTCTTTCTGTGCACACTATCGTTTCATTTGATTTTGCAGTAGCAAACTTACCAGGTTGGCACACCACAATTTTCCCTCCTTATTTTGTCGCTGGTGCTATTTTCTCAGGCTTTGGTATGGTACTAACCCTACTGCTTCCTTTGCGTGCTGTTTTCAGGCTGCATGACCTTCTCACGCAGAGACATATTGACAACATTTGTAAGATCACATTAGCCACCGGAAGTATGGTTGGCTATGCTTATGCAATGGAATTCTTCATTGCTTGGTACGGAGCCAATTCTTATGAAGGCTTTGCATTCATTAATCGAGCATTTGGTAACTATTGGTGGTCTTATTGGATTATGGTCTCTTGTAATGTGATCTGCCCTCAACTTTTCTGGTTTAAGAAAATTAGAGAAAACACTCCTTTGGTTTGGGTTATTTCGATTTTTGTAAATGTGGGGATGTGGTTCGAGCGATTTGTGATTGCAAATACAACCTTATCTCGGGATTTCTTACCGTCCAGTTGGGGTTACTATTCACCGACAGTAGTTGATATTTTTACTTTCTTTGGAACTTTCGGCTTCTTTTCGGTTCTATTTTTGCTCTTTTTGAGATTCCTTCCCTTAATGCCGCTTGCGGAGGTGAAATCCGTTATGCCACAAGCTGACCCGCATGGTGGTAAACATTGATGATCTATGAGTAAGGTAATGGACATAAAATATGGTATTTCGGCCACCTTTAACTCTGCTAAAGAGATTTACGATGCTGCTGGTAAAATCAAAGAGGAAGGTTACCAAAATTGGGAATGCTACACTCCGATTCCAGTTCACGGTCTAGATGCTCAAATGGGAGTTGGTAGATCTAAAGTTCCTTGTTTTACTCTAATAGGCGGTGTTACCGGCTTTTTTACCGGTATGTTAATTGTTTGGTTTATGAATTCTTATGATTATCCACTCATAGTTGGTGGTAAACCTTATTTCAGTCCAATCTTTCCATTTCCTGTTTTCTACGAACTAACCATCTTATTTGCCGCATTTGGCACTTTGTTTGGAATGTTTTTCCTTAATGGATTGCCAAGGCATAATCATCCAGTTTTCGAGCATCCAAGATTTGTCAGGACAGGAGATGATAAGTATATGGTAGTAATCGAAATCGAAGATCCCAAGTTCGATGAGGACCAGACATCAGAGTTTTTAAAAGAGCTTGGTGGAAAGTCGATAACTTTAATTAGGGAACCTGTGGAGTAAGCTTATGAGATATTTCATAGTAACTTACATTATCGTAATCTTGATTACAGTATCCATTATGGGGACTCGTGGCGATTTTTCTAAAAATACCCCACTAGAGGTCTTTCCTGATATGGACCGCCAGGCTAAGTTCAAAACGCAAACTTATAACGAGTTCTTTTCTGACTCTATGGCAGACAGATTACCCGTTGTTGGAACTTCATCCAGAGGTAGTGCTAACAACTTGAATAATGTATTTTCCTCCAGTCCGGAATTTAAAACCGAGGCTTATAAAAGTGGAAAGAAATCAGACGGAAGTTGGGTTGATAGTGCTTCATCCGTCATCGATGTCGATATTTCACTCCTTAGGTTAGGCAAAGAGAAATATGATATTCATTGTTCTATTTGTCATGGAGACTACGGAAACGGACTTGGTGTTTTGGCTAAATTTGGAGTCGCACCTAGAAATCTATCTGACTCTTCTAACTCTGGAACTTATCTGGAATCCGCTGGTCGATGGACCGATGGGCAGATTTATCATGCGATTTCTATGGGCTCTGCCTCGGGAATCATGCTTGGATTGAGTGACCGACTAACTCCCAAGGAGCGTTGGGGTATCGTCCTTTATGTTAGGGCACTTCAGGATTTTGTCAGTCAGGCAACCAATGCTAGTGGAAAGGGGGGGTCATGAGCGTGTCAAAGGTAAATAGTGAATCTCCCAATTATGACCTATCGACTAAATTACTTGTTGGTGCAATTATAGGTATCGGTGCTGGTTTGATCGGATTAGCGACTGGTTTCAGTAGTGGAGAAAAAGCTCCTTTTCTTGGATGGCTCTGGGGATGCTCTTTTTGGTTTAGCATAGCGATTGGGTTACTAATGCTGATTATGATTTTCCGCGTTTTCAATTCCAAATGGAGTCCCATAGTTAGAAGACAACTTGAACATGGAGTGGCAGCATTTCCTTGGTTGGGATTGTGCTTTGTTCCTTTGCTATTAGTTGTTTGGTTCGGTGGTGATCAATCAGGGATTCTTTGGTCATGGGTCAATCCTGATAGTCCTACCATGGAGGCAAACTCTGTCATCGCTGTTAAGGATGATGTTTTGCATCAGAAAAAGGAAGGATACTTAAATGTTTACTTCTTTAGTCTTCGTCTTATCGCATATTTCGCAATTTTTTGCGGTTTGAGTCATTGGTTGAGGAAAGTATCCTTCTCACAAGACAAAGATGGTAATCCAGAATGGACTACTCTT
The DNA here is from genome assembly GCA_036127675.1 of Verrucomicrobiota bacterium. Classification (GTDB taxonomy): domain Bacteria; phylum Verrucomicrobiota; class Verrucomicrobiia; order Opitutales; family Seribacteraceae; genus Seribacter. The sequence goes on along the minus strand of JAYYRA010000001.1, from coordinate 23,775 downwards.
GGTTCTAAAATTTCAGCTGCAGGTATTCCTGCAGCAGCACTTGCTCTTACTTTTGGTGCTTTTGATCTATTCATGAGTCTTGAATATCAATGGTTTTCAACAATGTACGGTGTTTGGTTTTTCGCTTCTGGAATGAGAGCAGCACTGGCCGTAACGATCATTGCCTGCCTATACCTGAAAACGAAGGGTGAATTAAAAGGGCTTTATCAACAAGCTCATCAGTATGACCTGGCATGTTTGTCTTTGGCTTTCACCGTTTTCTGGGCTTACATCAGTTTTTCTCAATATTTTCTTATCTACAGTGCTAACATACCAGAAGAAACATTTTGGTACACTATCCGTGAGATCAATCCAAATACTGGTGAAATTTCCGGATGGTTTTGGGTTAGCATGGGATTAATCTTCGGTCACTTCTTTTTTCCCTTTCTGTATCTTTTATTTTACCGCAACAAGGTTGACGGAATGAAGCTGCTATTCATTGTTTGCTGGATTCTTGCCTTTCATGCCCTTGATCTGTATTGGAATATTATTCCAGGTAGAGAGATTGTACCGGGTGCTTTTGTTGGATTTGAAGCGAGAGGGGTTTTAGGAAGTCATTTGTTTTGGGGAATTTTCGTTTTTCTCGGAGTCGGTTGCCTAAGCTTTTGGGCGGTTTTAAGGAGTTTTACTTCCAATGTTGCGGAAATTATTCCGATAAGGGATCCTAGAATCTTGGACTCTATTCATCATCATGAGTGACCCAAAGGAACAAAGAGCTGATGGATGCAGCATTTTCTTCACGGTAATTACAGTAATTCTCGTTTCACTCGCTTTTGTTTTGATCCATGAATATTTACAACCTGAAACCCCGGAGGGTGCTTCATTGATGACAGACAAGCAAAGAGTTTCCAAAATTTCTCAATATCATGAGGAAAATGTTGCTTATAATTTGGCGATAGAAACATTTCATTCCGATCGGAATTCATCTTTGGAGCAATTCATGTTGAAAACCGTAGAAGTTTACAAACCGGACTCTAATCGTTCCAACTGATTTAGCCGTGAAAGAAAACTCTGAACAAATCATTGATCGTTCTCTGAAGCTTGCCGTTTGTTTTTTTATAGCTTCTGCGGGCCGATGGCTACTTGCAGCAGCAGCTTTCGCCTACATTGCGTCCGCTAAATTAACTGATCCGTTTTTCTTGTCGTCTTTCGAATATTTTACTTACGGAAAAATCAAACTGGCTCAGGCGAATGCCTTTGTTTATGGATGGGGAGGGAACTCTATCTTTGCGGTTACACTTTGGATTGTTGCACGATTAGCACAAGCTGAGGCTAGGGGTAGTTTTCTCTTGTTATTAGGTGGCTCGATTTGGAACTTGGCTATCACCTTCGGGTTGCTTGGTATTTTGGACGGTCACATGACTCCGCATGAATTACTCGAAATGCCTGTTGAGATCTGGCCTGCACTTTTTATTTCTTATTCGATAATCGGAATTTTAATTTTAATCGTTCATCGCTCTAGAAAAAATCCTCAAACTATTGCTCCTCAGTGGTTTCTGCTAGCCTCCATCTTGTGGTTTCCGATGTTGTTTTTAATTGCATGGAATGGCTTAGAGCTTGATCCTGCTCGTGGAACCGTACAGAGCGTACTTTCTATGTGGTTTGGTCAAAGTTTGATTTGGCTTTGGTTAACCCCTGTTGCACTTGGTTCAGCATACTATCTAATTCCTGCAGTCATGGGCCGCCCAATAGACAAATATTATTTAGCAGTTTTTGGTTTTTGGTGCATTGCTTCGTTAGCACCTTGGTCCGTCGTACATCATCTTGAAGGTGGTCCGGTGCCCATGTGGATTCCTGCTATTGGCACAGTAATGAGTATTGCAATGATTTTTCCAATTGCAGTTGCATCGACTAATTTTCACGCAACTGCCTTTCAAGACATTAATAAGGTCTGGAATAGTCTACCTTTACGTTTTGTCATCTTTGGCACTCTTTCCTACACAATTTCCAGTTACATTGGGGTAGTCTTTTCCCTACCTGCAGTTGCTAAGATTACCCAGTTTTCAATCATTAATGAATTTCACTTCAATCAAAGAGTCTATGGTTTTTTTAGTATGATCATTTTCGGAATGGTCTATCATATTCTCCCCAGAATTACCGGTAACGAGATTGCAAAGGGAGCAAAGTCCTTTCACTTTTGGACCTCTGCATTTGGTGTACTAATACTTCTTCTCGCTTATCTCATCGGTGGGCTGACTCATGGAGTTTTAGCCCAGCAACCTTCGCTGGAATGGGCATCATCTGTAATATCTTCGGTAAAACCTTACTTTTTGATTACAGAGATTGCATTTATTGTTCTAGCTTTCTCACAGCTGGTCTTTGTGGTGAATGTCTGGAAAGCCATTCTGCCAAATCCTTTTGAGTTATTCACTAAACTTAGCATTTCAAGCAAAGGAGCTGCTTCGTGAACAACCTGTTGAAATTTACAGTTGGAATTTTTCTTACTCTCGCAGTTGCCTGGCTTGCATTTGTTGTAGGTGCCAGAGCTCAATTTGGTGATTTATCACCGATTTCAGAATCGTTAGACGAAGATAATCAAATTCCTACTGATGCTGATCTATTTCCTCACCCTATGGCTGGCTTGGCTGAGCAGGGTGCTGCTGAATACTTAGCACTCGGTTGTGCAACCTGTCACACCCAGCAAGTACGAATGGTAGAAGCAGGTTTTGATGTTGAGCGTGGTTGGGGTAAACGACCCTCAATGGCAAGAGACTACATTTATCAAAAACATGTAATGTTGGGTAATACTCGTATTGGACCAGATTTGTCCAACTTCGGAATGCGATCAAAAGACACAGACTGGTTACACAAGCATCTTTTTGAGCCTCAAGCAGTCGTCCCTGAGTCCGTTTGTTCACCAAGTCCATTCCTTTATTCCCCAAAAGAAACCGCATCTTTGAATACCATAGAATTGAGAGATGATGAGAAGAATTCATCCCGTTACATCATTCCAACTGTAAGAGCTGTTCGCTTGGTTTCTTATCTTGAGTCTTTGAAGCAGGATTACGAACTACCGGAGATGTCTTTTACAGAAACCATCGATATAGCTGAGGAAGTTGTGCTTGCTACTGCAACTGATGAGAAAGATGATCTTACATCCGATTCTTCACTTCCTGATTGGCTTGGGAATCAAATAGCTTCCGGTAAAGAAATTTACATGAAAGCCGCCCCTGGAGGAGGGCTTTGTTTCACTTGTCATCAACCAAATGGTCAGGGCTTGGCAGGCCAATTTCCTCCTCTTGCAGGTTCAGACTGGGTTTTGGGAGATAAGGAAAGATTAATCAAAATATCAATCAACGGCCTGATGGGAGAAATTGAGGTTAATGGAGTAAAATATAACAATGTTATGGCTCCTCCTGGTATCCCTCCGGGATCTTTAACCGATCAGCAAATTGCTGATGTTTTAACCTACATTAGAAATGACTGGGGCAACTCTGCATCCGCAGTAACTCCTTTTGAAGTTTCCGTCGTGCGTGAAAAAATTAAGGATCGTGCACCCATGCAGATGTGGACTGCTGCAGAATTGGATGCTCCGAACAAATAAGTTTTGATGACTGATTCAAAAGAAAATTTCCAAAATGAAGAATCCATGACTGATGAGGATTTGGTAGAAATTCATTCCAAACTTAATGTAGAGAAACATCCACCGACAAAGGGATTTCTTACCGCACCATTAATCTTTGTATTTGTTTTTGGTTGTTTGATTTTTGTTTGTTCAATTCAGTTGGCTCACTCAACAAATCAATTTCAACTACACCCACCAAAGGAAGTTATTGAACTGACTGAAGAAGAAAAAGAGTTGTTGAGACTGGAAAGAAAAGTTGAGTCCGGTCAGAAGATTTTCGCTGTTCGTTGTGCATCCTGCCATCAAAGCAACGGCTTGGGTATCACCGGGCAATACCCCCCCTTGGCTGGTTCGAAATGGGCGACATCAGATCCGGCTTTGATATCTTACATTATTTTAAATGGTCTAAAGGGTGAGATTGTCGTGAAAGGTGAGACTTACGGCACAACAGCAGCGGTAAATATGGCAGCTGTTCCCATTTCCAATCGAGAAATTGCAAATGTAACGACTTATGTGAGACAGGCATGGGGAAATGATGCCTCTGAAATTACTACAGAAGAAGTGGAGCAATTTCGTAATGATACTAATGGTAGGCAAGAGCAGTGGACTGGTGACGAACTCGTAGATTTGTTTCCTTCTGTTTTTTCTAACTAAGTCTTTCGTATTGAGGTTCATTTAATCGGTTGCTATCCTGATCAACCGATGAAGTGTCTTTTTTCGATATTTCCTTTTTTAGCTTTTTTATCCGCCACTCTTGCTGGTGGAAACAAGGAAGTTACAGAGACTCATTTTGGCGAACTTAAACTGGTTCTAATGGAACTTGAAGAGAATGCACCCTTGATAAAGGAGGAATTTCAAAGGCTCGAAGAGATGAAAGCTGGCGTGCTTCTTGCCGATTCTGTTAGAGGATGGAAGCTGAATTTAAACCTTCAAGGGCAATCGATTCAGGAAGATAGACCAAGTCAGTCTTATTTACAGCGATATCATGCTTTTGGTTCTGCATTTATTAGTAAACCAATCTACCACTGGGGAGCCCTTATTTCAGCCAGTGAAATTGCAAGAATTGAGAATGAAACTTCAATGTTTCGCCTCAGTAACTTAATTTCTGAGTTAAAGTCTTCAACTAGGGACTCCTATTTAGATTTGATTGTCCTCAAAGACCAAATTGAATTAAACCAAAATACAATATCCTCAGTGGAGGATACTATGAATAGGATATCTCAAAAGCAAAAGCTTGGTCTGACGAACGAACTTGATGTGAAAAATGCTGAGCTTAATTTATTGGAGAAACAGATTGCATTAGAGGACCTAAACCGTTCCTTAGTGATTGCTTCTCGTAGGTTTAGAGAGTTAACTGGATGGAATGATGTTTTATATCTTGACCCAAATGCCTCATTTCAAGAATTTCAGGAAGATTATCCATTCAATACATTTGAACCAGAACTAATAGCTGGAGGGACCTCCTATTCCGTTGAGAGAATAAAAAATGAAATCGAAGTTGAGGCTAGAAAAATTAAGATTGCGGAGAGTGGACTTAAGCCCAAGGTCAATTTTTTAGCCGGTTTCTTTCAAGATCAGGTACCTTTAGCAAACAACGAAGATAGTTTTCGAAGAAATAACTTTTTGGTCGGTTTGGAAGTAAACTGGGCAATATGGGATAGTTCAAAAAGTAAGGCCGAAAAGAGTCAGTCATTGGCAAGAAAGCGTAGGCTTGAAATGAGCTTGGAAAGAGAGTCTAAATCCTTTCGAATTACTCTTGATGGAATGAAATCTGAATTGGATTCTCTTGCAAAAAAAGTCCAGATGACCAGAAAGCTTGTGGAAATAGCAAAAAAAAGATTAATTGTTAGTGAAATCGAGTATACATCTGATCGAATAACTCTAAATCAATTTATGGATGCTCGCATCTCACTAGATCAAGCTAAAATAAAGAGACTGGAATCTATTTGTAATTATCTTAAGGTTAAAAACCGACTGGAAGAGGTTATTTTATCTAAATATGAATAGTATTTATAAAATCGGTCTTTCAAAGAAATTCCTACTGGTTGCCTTTCCTTTTTTGATTGGGTTAGTTATTTTTCTGACATTAAGAAGTTTTTCGCATGAGGCAGAGGTAGTTAAAGTAAAAGTTGGGAGCATAAGAAACTCTGTTACTGGAAATGTTCAAATACTAGCCGAGCAAACTTTTGAATTGATTACTGAGGCACAAGGTAAAGTCGTTGAGGTTGCTTTGCTACCATTTGGTAAACCAGTTGAAGTCAAAGAAGGTGATGTATTGTTTGAACTAGATTCAAGTGACTTGAATCGTAGTTTACGAAGAGTACTTTTGGGTCGGGATTCTCTTACCAAGAAACTTAAGTTAGGTTCAAGTTTAGCGGCTCAACTGGAAATTGAGCGGAAAGATTTGAACGCTACCAGAGAGATTTACAACAAAGATGGCATTGCAGATTTAGATTTTGAAAAAAAAGTTCTGTATCTAAACAATCTTGAAAGAAGCGTAGAAATTGAAAAAATTACTAATTCCGAAGCACTGGATTCTTATGAGATTGAAGAAGACAGACTGATTCATGAATTAAATAAAAGAAAAATCAAAAGTCCCATTACTGGACTTTTAGTTAATTCAATGATCAAGCCAGGTGACCGAATCTTTCCAGGCCAAGTTGTGGGTAAGGTTTTATCTCATGAAAGAGTGGTTAAAGTTTCTCTAAATGAAGACGATTTCAATGGTTTAAATGAAGGGCAGAAGGTGGGTGTTACTCTCTTTGCATATGGACAGCATATTTTTGAAGGTAAAATTGATCGGCTATCTGCCACAATTGATCCTACAACTGGAAGAAGGGAGGTATTTGTGACCTTGGATACAGCTGAAAATCTACCAGTTGGGGCATCGGGTAGGGCGGAAATCATAAAAAATGAAATTAAACAAGCAGTAATCGCACCGCGAAAGGCTCTACTTGGTGATTCTGTTTTGGTTGTGAAAAATGGAAAAGTTGACTTTGTTAAGGTAAGGGTAGGTGCTAAAAACTTGGAAAAAGTCGAAATTCTTGAGGGCTTGAAAGCCGGATTACAAGTGATTTCCGAAACCCCTCACTTATTTCACAAGGGCGAGAGAGTCCGCCCAATATTGTCTTCTTGGGAAACTTCTGATTAATCGTGAACCGGCTTACTTTGGAATTGGCCCTTCGATATGTTTTGGGTCGAAAGCGTTCCATGTCTATGAGTTTATTGGGTATTACCTTTGGCATCGCTTTCTTTGTCGTAACCCAAGCCCAAACCTCCGGCTTTGAGGTCTTTTTTATCCGAACGATTCTAGGAACGAATGGTGCAATTAGAGTTTCTGATAAGTTTCAGGATATGGATGGAACAATTCGGACAATCGATAAAGAGGGAAAGCTTCTTTTCACTTTAAAATCTAGAGAAGGTTCGAGATATATAGAAGGCACCGATTCTCCAAATAACTTAAGAAGAGCAATTTCTGGATTTGATGGAATTTTGGGTATATCAGAAATTCTTGAGGGAAATGCTATTTTAGACAGTGGTACTAGATCTTACACAGTTTCGTATAATGGTATTCGGTTGAAGGATCATGTCTCTGTCTCCGATATTGAGAGTCAAATTGTATCCGGTGATCTTTCTACCTTTAATGCAGATCAAATGTCGGTGTTAGTAGGTAGTCGGGTTGCAGAGAGATTAATGATTGAGAGTGGTGATCGGGTTACTTTAAAAGGAGGGACTGGTAATTTAAAGCTGAGGGTCGCAGGGATTTTTGAAACCGGCGTAAGTCAAATTGATAAAAATCGAATATATATTCACTTGGACAAAGCGAAAGAGTTTTCAGGTAGAAGATTTTCCGGCTCTTTTTTTCAAATTGGAATGTTAAATCCAGATCGTGCAGAAGAAGTGGCTGCTCAGATGCAATTAACTTTAGGTCACAGAGTTGTTAGTTGGCAGGAACGAGAAAAAGTTTGGCTCGATGTCTTTAAGGCTTTACGAATCTCTTCAGCAATAACCGTTTCTAGTATTCTGCTGCTCTCAGGTCTTGGTATCTTTAATGTCTTTGCAATCATGGTGATTGAAAAAACTAGGGATATTGCAATTCTCAGATCAATGGGATTTTCTTCTTTAGATGCATCTTTTGTCTTTTTGTGGCAGGGGCTCATTGTTTTGATCATCGGAATTTTTTCTGGTTCTGTTCTCGGTGCCCTTGCAACATACACCATCTCATCAATACCTCTTAGAATTAGGGGGATTTTTTCAACGGATAGTTTTGTGGTAAATTGGGATTACTACCATTATATATGGGCTATTCTTATTGCAGGAGTTTTTGTGCTGATTGCCAGTTGGATCCCTGCCCGTCGAGCAGGAGGAATCGAACCTGCGAAAATTATTAGAGAAACCATGTAATGAATCCTTCGAAAGAGAAGAACAGTGCTCAACCATTACTAAAAGTTTCTGATTTAAAGCACTCCTTTGTAGAAGGAGGGAAGTACAATCAAGTGCTTCGTGGAATTTCCTTTTCTATTTTTTCTGGCGAACTAACCGCAGTGGTAGGACCCTCCGGCTGCGGCAAAAGTACCTTACTTTATTTGCTAGGTCTGCTTGATCGTCCAGAAGAAGGAAAAATATTTGTTCAGGGGAATGAAGTTTCAAGCTTAGAAGATGAAGCCAGAACGATTTTGCGAAACCAAAAGATTGGTTTCGTTTTTCAGTTTCATTTTCTAATTAAAGAGTTATCTGTTTTGGAGAATGTCGCACTACCACTGAGAAAGTCGGGTAAGTCGACTGCTGAAGCTAACGAATTGGCAATGCAATCATTGACTAAATTAGGCTTGAAGGATAAGTCCGAACGATTCGCAAATAAGCTTTCAGGTGGTGAGAGGCAAAGAGTTGCTATAGCGAGGGCAATAGTAAATTCACCATCCTTAGTCTTAGCTGATGAACCGACTGGTAATTTGGACAGTGAAAATTCGGATATAGTATATGATATACTCTCTGACTTGGCGGTGAAGGAAGATCTATCTTTGCTTATTGTCACTCATAACAAGGACTTAGCATCGAAATGTGACCGAGTAATTGAAATGCGAGATGGTTTGGTTATAAATTCGGGTTTGAGTCCTTGATTACCTTGTAAGCTTGGTTTATCTTTGCCAATTGAGTGTTGGCAAAATCTATAAATTCATTCGGTAATTCTTTACTTTTTAATTTGTCTGGATGAAAGTTTGACACCTTTATTCGGTATGCTCTTTTGATTTCTTCTTCATTTGCATTGCTTTGGATCGAGAGAATCTCAAATGATTCATTGAGGCTGAACTGTTCGCCTTGCTTATTTAAGTGGTTGGAAAAAGGAGCATAGGAACCTGAAATCCATGATTTTAGAGTTCCTTTTGGAAGTCTCAAAATTTTCTCGCCGATAAGTAGACGCTGAAGTTGTTTCTGGTTAAATTTCTTGGCATTTGATTGAGCGATCTCAAAAAGTCCTCCTAAAAAAGATTGTCCAACTGTTGAATCATATTGAATAAGCTTTGCAAGTTCTTTGAAATCTTCCTCTATAGGTCGCTTACTATCTTTAGCTTTACGGAAGACATTTTTCGCATACTCACGATATTTTTCATTCAGAGTAAATCGTTCCATTAATGATTCGGTTGCCTTAATTTCCTCTTCTGAGACGGTGCCGTCTGCTTTCGCAATTTTACCGGCACAAGAAAAAAAATATGTCCAGTAAAGGATTTTTGCCTTCTTTTCACTCATCGGAGTCTGATCTTCTGAGTCATAGAGATGACCAATAGCCGCACCTGCTAAGGCTCCTATCGGTCCTCCAAGCATACCCACTCCAGTACCAACAAGCTTACCCCACCATGTCATTTCTTAATTCTTTTCTTCAAAATTCAGATTTTTCCTTTTTTTAAACACGCAATTGAGACAATTACTTCAAGCCTGATACCATTCAACCCCAATAAAAAAACTCTTTTTTAAAGTTTTAGCTTTAGGTTCTACGATACGGTTCTGGGTTTGGACCAATCGGGTTTCCGGTATTCGGTACTACTTGTACGCAACGATCGTCCCATAATTCAATCATATCCATGTCTTTACAGTTGGTAACTTCTAGGTCTGGTAGTCCATGCTTTGTTAACCATTGCTTGATAGGGGGAATTGCCTCCTCAGGATTCTGGGCTCTTGCTGTAACAATCTTTACCTTGTATCCAAGCTCAATCCATACCCTGACTCTTTTGAGCATATTAGGGACGGGTTTTCCAATATAATCAAAGCCTCTCCATGGTTCAGCTTCTGCGAGTGTACCATCCAAATCGACTCCAATCCATTGTCGTGATTCTTCTTCCTCTCCGTACTGGTTAATATCTGTCAACGGCAAGCCTTTGGTATGGGGTACTCTTACTATTATTTTTTTTTCGAAAAACCTTTTAATGATATGTGGAAGCATATACTAAGTGAAGTTACACATTGCACATGCTGACTGCCTGTTCAAGACCATTTACTAACAATGTATACCCTGGGCATAATTACTAATTACTTGAGTTTTGAAGGCTTGCCATTGCTTTTATTTTGTTGGCTGGTTATGATGTTATGTCGACCTTTTGCCACTTTTTTGCACGAGCTTGGACATTTATTCCCAACCTACATTCTTACTAAAAAGCAGATCATTTTGAGGATAGGTGAGGGAGGATTGGTAAGAAAAAAAGTCTTTTCTAACTTGGAAATACAATTTTCTTTTAAAAACTCTAATTGTGGATTTGTTTCCGTAGAAGATGACAAGTTCACCAAAATGGAAAGGCTTTTAATTTTATTGGGAGGGCCAGTTGTGACATTGATGATGATTATTTTTTCTTCGTTTTTACTGCTTGGTGGATTTTATGAAGGTATTACAGGAGAAGTATTATTGATTGGTTTTTTGTGCTCAAATCTTTTAGTTTTCATGACTTCGATCATTCCAATGAAATTACGTCCTTCCAAACTTTTTCCCGAAGGTCCACCGAGTGACGCTTTGGAGATTATAAATCTCCTGAAATCACAGAATTAGAGCTTGGTTTTCTGATTTTGTCGGTCAAATAAGTCCTTGTACAGATTGCAACTTGAGTAAACTTGATCATGCGTCCCGTCAGCAATCAGTTTGCCGTTATCCATAACTAAGATACGGTTCGCCAAACGGATCGAACTGAAGCGATGGGCAATCATAAAAGTTGTTTTTCCTTTTATTAGTTGCTTCATTGCGTCCTGGATAATTTCTTCATTTTCAGAATCAAGTGCTGAAGTTGCCTCATCTAATATTAAGATAGGAGAATTACGGTAAAAGGCTCGTGCAAGGGCAAGGCGTTGTAGTTGACCTCCGGAAACTCTAGTAGCTTGCTCACCTAATCTTTCCTGAAATTTCATGGGAAATTTTTCGATAAATCCCAAGGAATTAGAAATCTTAGACGCTTCTTTTATTGTCATACTGGTATACTTTGACTCACCGATCTTGATATTTTCTTCAACAGAAACATCAAAAAGAAAAGGTTTTTGAGGTACAATTGACATTGATTCCCTAAGGTCCTTTAAGGCAAATTTTTTTATATCAACCCCATCAAACAGGATGGATCCCTCCACAGGATCTTGAAAGCGGCAGAGCATATTGATTAAGGTTGATTTACCAGCTCCACTTGGTCCAACTAAAGCAACAGTTTCACCTGCGTTTACAGAAATATTTACATTCTCTAGTGCTGAAACTTTTGTTGAATCTTGAGAAGGAGCTTCATAAGCAAAAGAAACAGCTTTAAATTCAATTCCTTGATTAATTCCAGCAAGCTCCATAGGTTCCTTAACATCAATTACTGTTTCATCGGCTTGTAAAATTTCGTTAAGACGCTGAAGGGAGGCTAAAGCTTCTTTTATTTTATTATTTATGCCTCCAAGTTTTTTAATGGGCTCATAAGCAATGTACAAAGCAGTAATAACTGGAACCACAGCATCCAATCGGATGGAAGTACGTGCAGCCTGGAAAATTGCAAATGAAATACCCGCAGCAGTCAATATTTCAATCAGAGGTGTTAAAACTTCGGAGTATTTTACCACTTTCATCCGGGCTTTTAGAAATTCTTCAGATGCATCTTTAAAACGGCTCTCTTCTCTTTTCTCCAAATTAAAGGCCCTAACTTCCCGATAAGCTGACAAGTTTTCGCTTAAAACTGCAGTCATGTTACCCACTTTTTGCTGCATACCTAATGCTCTTCTCATTAACATTTCACCAACTCTCCGGATGGGAAAAACACAAATAGGAATGACTGCCAGACATAGCAACATGAAACTCATTCCCTCTCTTTGGACAGACATAACTACAAGTGCAACTATCGCACCTATAAAGGTAACGGGCTGTTTCAGTAAATCATTACTAACACCAATCAAAGCTGACTGCAATTGAGCCGTGTCTGAAGTAATTCGGCTGAGTAAGTCGCCTCCTTGATTCTTTTGAAAAAATGAAACAGGCAATTTTTGAACTTTGGCAAATACCTGAAGACGAATTTTTTCTAAAACTCGTAATCCGCAATAGTTGATCAAATAACTGTTGAAATATCCGCTAGCTCCACGAATTAAAAAGACTAGGGGAAACCAAGAGATTAAATAAAATAACTCAAAATTTGAAAGGGTGGGGGAGTTACTTTGATCAGGGAAGATCTTTGGGAATACTTGGTCGATCATGAAGGGCAGACCGAAACCACTTGAAGCACCGTAAACTAAACCAAAAAAAAGTGCTGCTACAAAAGGTAGCCAATCGGTTCCCAAAAGTCTGAAGTAGGGTAAAAAGTTCTTATAACCCAATGATTCATTCTGACTTTTATCTTCCTTTTTCATTTTCTACTGACCTTCCTGTTATCTTAGCCTGTTCATGCAGGTATTTCGAACTTTCAAAAAGACTATCTAGCTGTTCGTAATTGATCCTCCATTGCCAATTTCCAATCGCTTTACCTGGGCAATTTAGCCTAGCTTCGGAACCCAAGCTCAAAAGGTCTTGAACGGAAACGATGACCAGAGGAGAAATTGTACGATAGGCAAACCGGAGTAAGTCCCATGAGGGGAATTCTCCTGATACATTCAGATATGAGCGAAAGTTACTACGAATTTCTTCATCTGCTTTTTCATACCAACCACAAGTGGTATCATTGTCATGAGTGCCTAAATAAAGTATCAGATTTTTAGCCAAGTTGTGAGGAAGATATAAATTTTTTGCGTCACCATCAAAGGCAAATTGAAGGACCGCCATCCCCGGCAAACCTGCCTGATCCCTGAGGCTACGAACCTCATCGGATATCAAGCCCAAATCTTCCGCTAAAAATGGACGTTCAGGAAAAGCCTCATTAATTTTGTTCCAAAATTTTAATCCCGGTCCTGGCTCCCAAGTTCCTTGCTTTGCATTCCCAGAACACGGGATTGACCAGTAGTCATTAAATGCACGAAAGTGATCAATCCTTACAACATCAAAAATCTCTGTCTGAGATTTTAAACGATCGATCCACCAAGAGTATTCTTCTTTTTCATGTTCTTCCCAATCATATAGCGGATTACCCCAGAACTGACCCTCCATATTGAAATAATCGGGAGGTACGCCGGCAAGATTTTCGAAAGTAGAGTTTTCAGGATCAATTTGAAAAAGATTTTGGTTAGCCCAAACTTCTGAAGAATCAGGTGCAGCGTATATTGGCAAATCCCCAAGAAGAAAAATTCCCCGCTGATTTGCATAACTCTTTAATTCAAGCCATTGGCCAAAAAATAAATATTGTAAAAAAAAGTGAAAATTAACTTCATCAAGATGATCAACAATAATATGATCGAGAGTGGTTGAATTTTTATATTTAGACCCCCATAGCCACCATGGCTCATTATCGTTTGCAGATTTTAATGCCTGAAAACAGCCATAGCCTTTTAACCACGAAAATTTAATCTTAAAATCGTCAAAATTACCATACTTAGATTCTAAAACACTGTTATTAAGCTTAAAATTAGAAAAAGCAGTTCGAGCTACTGGATAAAATTCGCGGTAAAGATATCCATACTCTACATGTTCATTGCTTAAGTTTTGCAATCTATTCAAATCCGAGGAATGAAGCAATCCCAGTTCAACTAAGATACTCCAATCAATGAAATAAGGATTACCTGCACTTGAACAAAATACCTGATAGGGAGAATCCCCAAATCCAGTCGGTCCAACAGGGCAGGTCTGCCAATAGCAAAAACCTGCACTTTCTAGGAAGTCAATAAATTGTCTAGCTTCCTTTCCTAAAGTACCAATACCTTGTTTACTCGGAAGAGAAGAAGGGTGTAGAAGAACTCCGGCAGCACGATTACCCAACCATCTAGGAAGAGAGAGCGAAAAGCCATTATTAGACATAATACATATTGTGCGAACCTATTCCGACAATCCCCATCTCTTGGTAAAAGGATAATATACAAAAAGCGCTCGACCGATCATTTCATTTTCTGGAACGAATCCCCATGAACGGCCATCCAAACTGTCTGTAGAATTGTCACCCATGGCAAAAAATGCTTTTTTTCCGGTTGGATTGTCAGGGTGAATTTTGTTCGGTACCTTTAAAGATTTGCGGTTTGATAGTAGTCCATCTGTTCGATATCCAGGATATCCAGTAACAATTTCTGAGTTTGGGTCCTTTGCCAAAGACTCAGTTGTTCTGCGATTTTCGAGAAATGCTGTTTTTCCTTCAATTGGATATCCATTGCGATACAAAATTCCTGGCACACCTTTTCTTACATCAGTTCCATTGGTGAAAATCTCATCAGGTACTTTGATTTCGAGCACATCTCCAGGTTCGCCTACTAATCTTTTTATGTAATATTTATCTTCCCCAATCCCTCTTACATCCATATTTAGGTTTCGATTAAATTCGTCGATACTTCCAGTACGGAAAACAGCGGGATCACCTGCTTTTGGGTGAATGAAGTTATAGCTCATTCGATCAACGAATAAGGCATCTCCAAGCAAGATATCGAAAGCTATGGCAACTTCTCCCTGCTTGATATTCTTGGGACTAAGTTTCAATCTGTTCCCAGTGAAATCTTTATCTTGAGTAACGATTAAGGGCAGATCCCTTAAGTCTTCCGTGTTGGCAAATTTCTTTGCGATCAACTCATCAAGATTAAATTCTGCTGGAACTTGTAATTTGTGATCTTTTCCACCAATTTCAAAAATGTATTCTTTTAACGTCGTAGGGAAAATAAAAAACCTTCCGTTTGGAAAGCCACTCTCTACAAATCGAAAAGGTGCACCAGCTTGCAACTTTAAATAAAGTTCCCCATTTGCCTGCGCAATTACCTTGTAATGAGAAGCACCTAGGAAAATCTTATCCAGTCCTCTTTCAATTATGTTCGGGACCTTTTCTCCTTCATCGTACACCTTGGGCTGCATTCCATAGAAGGAAGGGTACATTGAATTTGTAGGAATAATGAATGGTTGCACGAAGAAACTGCGAATACCGATAACCACGATCGCCGCTACCAAGAGCATTTCCACATTTTCTACCCAAGTTTTCTTTTGGTAGTACAAACCACCCGAATTTCGTAAAGCCTCATCAACCTTTTGGGCGGCATCTTCTAAATTTGACGAAATAATCGGTTTTGCTTTAAGGACTTGGTTAAGGTTAGCATTTGCGTTTTCCAACTGCTCACTTTCTTCGGGAGAAAGTAAATCCTTTCGATAAGCTAGAGCTTTATTTCCCAAGCGAAGTATCTCTTTTGCACCTTTTCGTTGTGTACGAGTGGCTTTCTTTTCTGTCATGTTAGATAAAAAATTTAGGACGAGCTCTTTAAAATTTGTACGAATGCTTCCTGTGGAATGTTAACGCTTCCTATTTGTTTCATCCTTTTCTTTCCCTCTTTTTGTTTATCCAGAAGCTTTCTCTTTCTACTAATGTCTCCACCATAACATTTAGCAGTTACATCTTTGCGCATCGCACTAATCGTTTCTCGGGCAATTATTTTGCCACCCACAGCAGCTTGCAATGCAATTTTAAACAATTGTCTGGGTAAAATTTCCTTTAATTTCGAACAAAGTGCCCTACCCCGACTTTCCGCTTTGTCTTTGTGTACAATCGTAGAAAAAGCATCTACCACTTCTGCATTTACTAGTATTTCCATTCTTACCAAGGCGGACTCAGCATATTCATCCATGTCATAATCCATTGATCCATATCCGTGAGTAACGCTTTTCAGTCGATCATTAAAATCAACTAAAATTTCATTCAATGGTAGATGGCATGTAAGCATCACTCTGGTTTCATCAATGGTCTCGGTATTGCTACAGGTTCCCATTTTTTCGGTTACCAAAGCCATTAAGTCACCAATGCAATGATTTGGTGCGTGAATTCTTGCCAATATCGTTGGTTCTTCGATCTTGAGAATCTCAGTTGTATCTGGAAGATCCAGTGGGTTGTCAACTTCAAGAATAGTACCTGTAGTTAAGTGAACTCTATAAACTACACTTGGATAAGTTGAGATCAGATCCAAGTCATATTCTCTACGCAGTCTTTCCTGAATGATTTCCATATGAAGTAGACCAAGAAATCCGCATCTAAAACCAAAGCCAAGTGCGACAGAAGTTTCTGATTGAAAAGTGAAAGCAGCGTCATTCAGTCGAAGCTTTCCCACACTTTTTTTCAACTTTTCGTAATCTGAAGTATCGAGAGGATACAAACCGCTAAAGACCATTGGCCTCACTTCCTTATATCCCGGAAGCATCTCAGTGGCAGCGTTATCTCCTACCGTAAGGGTATCTCCAATTTTTATATCAGCAACATCTCTAATGCCAGTAACGATGTAACCAACTTCTCCGTTGCCTAGAGAATCAACGGGCACTGGTTGGGGGCAAAACTTGCCGATTTCCTTAATTTGAGTTTTTCTCTCATCGCTCATTAAGACAAGACCTGCGTTTTTTTCAAAGTTTCCAGAAAAAGCCCGAATGTAGCAAATAACTCCTTTAAAGGGGTCATATTGGCTGTCAAAGACAAGTGCTCTGGATTTTGGGTGCTCGGTCCATCTTGGGCCGGGCAACCTGTTTACAATGGCCTCGAGTATTTCATCCACACCAATGCCAGACTTACCACTAGCTTGAATCGCATCTTCTGCTGGAATTGCTAAGATCTCTTCAATTTGACGGGAAACTCTTTCAACATCCGCGCTTGGAAGATCAACCTTATTGATCACTGGTATGATTTCCAAGCCTTGGGAATCTGCAAGTTGAGCATTTGCTAGAGTTTGTGCCTCTACTCCTTGGGAGGCGTCGATTAGTAATAAGGCTCCTTCACACGCTGCCAAACTTCTTGATACCTCATAAGAAAAATCAACATGACCTGGAGTGTCTATCAGATTGAAAAAATACTCTTTCCCATCTTTTGAAAGATAGTTCATTGAAACTGGATGACACTTAATGGTAATTCCTCTTTCTCGTTCAAGATCCATCGAATCTAGTAGTTGGTCTTTCATTTCCCGCTGAACAACTGTCTGGGTACGCTCTAAGAGCCGATCGGATAAAGTCGTCTTTCCGTGATCGACATGAGCTATAATACAAAAGTTGCGAATCCTGTGAGTTTCCACCATTAAAAAGTTGACCACTGAAATTTTCCTTCTGAGAACAGAAGGTGAAATTTACAGTGAGAACTCCTTTCTCACATATTTATCGAAAATGGACAAGAATCTACTTCACGGAACGCACACTGCGCTCATCACACCCATGCAAGATGGTAAAGTCAACTTTGCCGATCTATCCAAGCTCATTGACCGGCAATTGAGTGGAGGAGTTTCCGGTGTTGTTCCTTGCGGAACAACTGGGGAATCCCCTACTCTCTCGGAAGAGGAACACCTAAAAGTTATTGGGGAAACCATTGATCAAGTTGATGGAAAAGTTCCAGTAATTGCTGGAACGGGAGCAAATTCCACATCAGAAGCAATAAATTTGACCCAGAAAGCGGATTCTTTAGGCGCAGATGCATTTCTTTTAGTTGCTCCCTACTATAACAAACCAAGCCAAGAAGGTTTGTTTGCACATTTTTCAGAACTGGCAGAGGTCACGGAAAAACCCATTGTACTATATTCGATTCCTTCAAGATGTGGGATTGAGATTTCAACTTCAACAGTGCTGAAATTGAGAGAACGCTTTCCACATATTTGTTGTCTTAAGGAAGCTGGTGGTAAATCCTCAAAGGTTTCCGAAACTCTTTGTGCATTGGATGAGAATTTTGTTGTTCTTTCCGGGGATGACGGATTAACCCTACCTTTTATGTCTTGCGGAGCAAAGGGAGTCATTAGTGTAGCTTCGAACATCTTGCCGAATGTTGTTTCCAAATTGGTTCGTCTGATAAGTGAGGGCAAATTACAAGATGCAACAAACTTACACCTTGAGAATTATACTCTGTTCACCGATCTATTTTGCGAACCGAATCCTGTGCCGATTAAAAACCTTATGTATCTAAAAGGCTTAATTTCATCAGCAGAAGTAAGGCTGCCATTGACCCCGCCCTCCCCCTCCAACTTCGAAATTATTGAAAGATTATCGGCAAATATTAAGGATTTATGAATAATTTAAAGAAAGTTTTATTGAGTGGTTCAAAAGGTAGAATGGGCCAAGCTATTCAAAATATTGCTAGTGAACATGCTTGTATGATTTCTCACCCGATTGATTTGGGAGATGATCCCAAGGACGGTATTGATAATTGCGATGTTGTGATTGATTTCTCGCTTAGAGATGCAACCTTACCTTTAGCAGCACTTTGTGCAGAATTCAAAAAACCTATGGTGATTGGAACCACTGGTCATGATGAAGCAGATCGCCAGAAAATCATCGCTTTTTCAAAAGAAGTTCCAATGGTTTGGGCAGGAAACTTTTCGACCGGAGTTAATTTGCTGTTCTTCCTTACAGAACAAATTTCTAAAGTTCTGAATCTGGAAAGTGGATTTGATCCAGAAGTCATCGAAATGCATCATCGGTTAAAAAAAGATTCTCCAAGCGGAACGGCGGATCGTTTACTCGAAATCATTCGGGAATCCAGGCAATTGACTTCCGTTAATGTTACCCATGGACGCAATGGGATGATTGGAGAGAGGAAATGCGATGAAATTGGATCGCATGCGCTAAGAGGCGGAGATGTTGTTGGGGAACATACCGTTATGTTTGCCGGTATGGGCGAGCGGATTGAATTGACCCACCGGGCGACGGATCGGGTTATTTTTGCTGCAGGAGCATTGAAGGCAGCAAATTGGGTTCAATCGCAAAACCCTGGATTGTATTCCATGCAAGATGTCCTTGGACTAAATGGATAGATAATTGTCATGATCGCTTTTATTGAAGGAACACTTAAAGAGTGCCAACTAAATCTAGCAATAATTCAGGTAGGAGGGGTTGGTTATGAACTTCTTATCCCTTTGACTACTTCGGAGAAATTGCCCGTGCTTGGAGAAACGGTCAAGCTGTACACTCACGCATCATACAGGGAGGATTCTCAAACGCTTTATGGTTTTATGGATCGTGAATCCAGAGATTTTTTTAAGATGATTGTAGATAAGGTTTCTGGGATAGGTCCTAAGATTGCCTTAAACCTATTAGGTTCTCTTTCTCTACCAATGCTGAAGACTTCTATTGCCAGTGGTGATGTTGGAATGCTTTCTAAGGCTCAGGGCTTGGGAAAAAAAACTGCAGAAAGAATCGTTGTTGAATTGAAAGACAAGGTTTTGCCAAAATCTGAAACAACCTCATCTTCTCAAATTTCGGTTTCTGGATCGGAAGAACCCTCCAGTGAAATTCCAGTCGAGTTCGCTACATATCAAGACGCAGTTTCAGCCCTTTTGACATTAGGCTATAAGGCAACCGATGCTGACCTTGCAGTTCGCAAGGCCTCAGAAATTCTTGGAGGAAAGCCAACTACCGAGGAATTAATTCGAAAAGCATTGGGCCGGTAAAAAAGATAATTATTTTAAATTCAGATCTTGCTCAATATAATCAGCGACAAACTCACCCCCTTTTCTGCAAGCAGTTGGTAGACTTTCACCGTGTGCAAGAAAATAGGTTATAGCTGTTGCCAACCTGCAACCCGTTCCTCTGCAGTTCGAACCATTGCTGAATCTCTTTCTTTCAAAAGTTGTGAATCGATCGACAGATTCGAGGAGGATATCCTTACAATTTATAGATTTAAGATGTCCTCCCTTTATTAGGACTGACTTTGCTCCAATAGAAATAAAAAACTCTGCTGCTTTTTTTGCACCATTAGGATCTAAACTACTTTGACCACTTAAGATTGATGCCTCTCTTGCATTTGGTGTGATCAAGCTTACCAGTGGGAAAAGATTATCGAGCAAATTTTCTTTCGTATCTTCAATTATCAGACTGCCTTTACTGGTAGTCTCCAATACAGGATCTAAAACAACAGGCAAAGTGGGGTGCATTTGTAAAAAGCGAACAACCTCATCGACTGCATCATTATTCGGCAGCATCCCGATCTTAATTCCATCAAGTTTTGCATGCATTTCATGTTTCATCTGTGCACGAAAAGTTTCAACTGGAATTAGGTGCATATAATGCATCTTTTTTTTTGTCTGTGCTGTAACAGAATTAACTGCAAGGCGAACGCTTGCCCCAAGTTTAACAGCAGTTTGAATATCTGCTGCGATTCCAGCACCTCCGGAACTATCGGTCCCTCCAATGAGAAGCAATTTCTTCTTCATTGGATAGTCTGAGATAAATCACTCAATATTTTCTTCCCATTCAATCATGCCTCCTTTCAAATTAAACAAGTTTTTATATCCTAGTGCGGATAAGGTTTTGCATGCCTGTCTGCTGCGTACTCCTGCCTTACAGTAAATTATGATCTTTGAATCCTTGTCGATAAAATCAGGAAGTTCTAGATTATCGGGATTCGAAAAATGACCCAATGGAATATGGGTCGACGGATCGATCTTGTTGAAATCTCGCTCCCAACCCTCTCTGACATCTATAATAACATAAGATTCATCAAGAATCATTTTTTGACATTGAGAAGAACTGATTTCATTAATCGGAAGATTATGTTTGTTCATTGATTCACATGTTTGCTTGTGTGAGGATAAAGAAATTACTTTTGGGAGGTTGCTATCTTTCTCCAGTTTTATAATCCGAGACGATTGCTCCAGTGCGTCATACAACCATAGTTTGCCGCTTAGTACATGACCAACTCCAGTAATTACTTTAATAGCTTCCATGGCTAACATTGATCCGACGATTCCGGGAAGCACTCCAAGTACTCCGATTTCTGAGCAATTTGGAAGTGACCCGGAACTAGGTGGTTCTCCATAGAGGCACCGATAGGTTGGCCCGTTTTGATAGTTAAAAACGCTGACCTGCCCGGTAAACTCAAAAATTGAGCCATGAATGAGTGTTTTGTCTAATAAGATGCAGGCATCATTAACCAAGAAGCGGGTCGGGAAGTTATCGCTTCCGTCAATGACAACGGAGTAATTATCAAAAATCTTCTCAATATTATTCAGATCGAGTCTTTCGAAATAACTAATAATTTGAATATGAGGATTCATCCTTGAAAGCTTCGAGTTGGCGGCACTAACTTTTGGTTTTCCTATGTCATTGTAGTCAAAGAGCACTTGTCTTTGTAAATTTGATCTTTCGACTAAATCATCATCAATAATTCCAATTTTTCCAACTCCAGCTGCGACTAGATACTGTAAAGCCGGGCAACCGAGTCCTCCAACACCCACTACTAAAACGCTGGAATTTCGCAGTTGTTGCTGTCCAGTCTCACCGAAACCACGTAGAGATAGATGTCTTTGATAATGCTCTAATTCTTTTGCTGTTAAAGGATTCACGCAATGGGAATGTACAAGATTTCTTTAAACTCTAGAATATGAAATACTTTCTTTGTTCTGTCTTTTGTCAAAAAGGTCATAGGATAAATCCCAATCTTTCCAGATCGGGTCATAATCCATCTTTTTAAGTAGCTGGCAAATTTCTTCTGGTGTTCGATCGTCTGAAATTTCAAATTGTTCGAGAGAGTCTTCTTGCATTGAGTATCCACCTGGATTCGTCTTTGATCCAGCACTCATCGTAGTAATTCCAAGTGGTAAGAGATGATTCCTGAAAGTTGAAGACTCGCGAGTTGAAATGCTGATTTCAAGTTCGGGGTTGATAATGCGGAATGCACAAATGAGTTGAACTAGATCACGGTCTTCCAAATGAACGACAGGATTCCCTTCTCCTTCGCAAGGCCTTAATCTTGGAAAGGACATAGAGTAGGTTGTTTGCCAATATCTTTTTTCTAAGAATTTTAAGTGCTGGGCAGCAAAAAAGGCATCGCTTCTCCAATCTTTGGTTAACCCGTAAAGGCAACCCAGTCCGATTTTCTTGATCTTTTCTTTTCCCAACCTATCTGGAGTTTCTAGCCTCCAATCAAAGTTCTTTTTTTTCCCTTTTTTATGATGTTTCTGGTAACTTTCCCGATTATAGGTCTCCTGATAAACAAAGACGGAATGCAATCCCTTGGCGATCAGTTCACGGTAGTCTTGCTGTTTTAATGGTTGGACCTCTATGGACAGGTTAGAAAAATATGGTCTTAGAATTTCTAGAGCTTTTCCAATGTATTTCACATCCACTACTTTGGCCGACTCACCAGTCACAAGGAGAAGATGTTCAAATCCCATTTTTTTAAGGATTCCTCCTTCTCTTATGATTTCTGCTTCACTTAAGGTTTTTCGAAGAATTTCATTGTCCAGACTAAAGCCACAATAATCGCATATGTTGTTACACTCATTAGATAGGTATAAAGGAGCAAATAGTCGGATGGCTTTTCCAAAACGTTGTTCGGTAAGTGATTTGCTTAATGAGGCCAACTGTTCTAGGTAGAGCTTTCCAGCCAATGGAGAAATTAGTGCGATGAAGTCATCCAGCCCTCCTCTACCTGCTCGATGAAGGGCTGATTCTACTTCATTGGTGGTAACTTTTGATATACGCAAAGAAATTTCATCCCAACTTGTCGAATTGAATAAATCCAAATATTCAAGTTGCTTCATGTCCCTAAATAATTGTTAATTAATTTAGAAAACTGGTAAGAGGAGAGCTTGCACTCGCAGTGTCTCGCGAACTTGCCATTCCTGAAAGATAAGCAATCCGACCAGCCTCAACTGATAGCTTGAATGCTCTACTCATTTGTGCAGGATCTTTCGCAACAGCAATTGCAGTATTAATTAAAACTGCATCAGCGCCCATTTCGATTGCTTCAGCTGCTTGTGAGGGTTTTCCTATCCCTGCATCGACAACTACGGGCACACCTGACTGCTCGATGATGATTCTTAGAAACTCTTTACTTTCTAGACCCTTGTTGCTTCCTATAGGTGAACCTAAAGGCATGACAGCAGCTGAGCCAGAGTCTTCGAGCTGTTTACACAGAACAGGGTCGGCGTGACAATAAGGTAGTACAAAAAAACCATCTTTAACCAATTTTTGAGTCGCCCTTAATGTCTCAACTGGGTCTGGCATTAAGTATTTTGGATCTGGATGAATTTCCAGTTTCAACCAATTTGTTTCGAGAGCCTCTCTTGCCATGTGTGCCACAAAAATTGCTTCCTCCGCATCTCTGACGCCCGAAGTATTTGGCAAAATCTGAAGATTTTGATTTCTTAGATATTTCAAAATCGAATCATTTTCACTCTTTGGGTTGGCTCGCTTCATTGCGACAGTCACCATTTCAGTGCCGCTAGTATTAATCGCATTACTAAGTGCTCGTCCGGAAGAAAATTTTCCAGTCCCAATGAATAGTCTAGAGTTAAAAATTCTTTCACCAATTTTTAATTGATCAGTATGAATGTCCGACATAATTGAATTTTTTTTCAAGAAACAAATCTATATTTATTCCAAAATTGACCCCGTTACTTAAGCTCGAGCAAACGCAAATTCCGTGAGCACCAGTTTTTTCGAGCAACTGAAAGTCGTTTTCATCTAATCCTCCGATCAAGAAAGTTGGAATCGGTTGGAGCATGGAAATGATTTCTTTTATTTCTTCTATTGATAATTTGGGTGATAATTTTCTTTTTGTTGAAGACTCTCGAAAGGGCCCTAGCCCAACATAATCAGAAACTTTTTCTTTTCTTACCTTTTCAGCATCTATTTTGGAATGAACGGTCGATCCTATTATTGCATT